>JABDCR010000004.1 GCA_013288015.1 Bacteroidota bacterium
TTAATTACACCTGAAAAATATATTGAGAGTAGTTTAAATAAACTAACAAAAAACAAGTAGCTTGGTAAGAAGAAATTTTTTTAAGTAAGTATATCGTTCTTTTTAAAATATTCTAATACAGCTTTTATCATCAGGTTGTTTTGCTCGGCAGCTTTTAAAAAAGGTAATTGTTCTTTAGTTTTAAAATGAGGCCATCCATCCGCATCACGCCCTTCAAACTCGTAATAACCATAAGGTTCTAGTAAGGTGCAAATGGCAATGTGCATAATGTTCACTTTTTCATCTTTCTTAAATTTTTTGTAGCCCATGCCAAGCTCTTGTACGCCCACTAAAAAAATAATAGCATGTAAATCGGGCTCCATGCCAAATTTTTCAGCAAGTGTTTCTTGCAATTGTGTCCACTCGCTTTTTGGCTTTTCTAACATGGTTTATTAAGGATGCTTTTCTTTATATTTTAAAATAGAATTACTTAACCAAGTTTTAAAAACCGGTAAATCTTTTCCTGTATCGTAGCCTATGCCGCTGTTGCTTAATAAACTTTCATCATCGTTTACAATTACATAATAGGGCTGCGAACTAATTTTGTATTTGCTTAGTTGCATAAAGCCCCATTTCATTCCTTCGGTTTCAAGTGTTACTTTATCTTCACCCCATTGCACATCTTTTTGCTCGGCTTTAGCCAATTCTTTTCTGTCATCAACAAATAAAGAAACAATAACTAAATCGTTAGCCAATATGTTTCTTATTTCAGGTTCAACCCAAACGTTATCTTCCATCTTACGACAATTAGCGCAAGCATGCCCTGTAAAATCTATCATTAAAGGTTTATGAGCTTCCTTGGCGTAAGCTAGTGCACTTTCATAATCATTATGAAAAACTTTTAATCCATCCGGACCATCAATCATTTTTGCAGCTAAAGCAGATGAGCCGTTTTGATTAGATGATTGGACAACCGCCGCCGTTTGTGGTTTCCACTCGGCATAAGTGGTTGGTGGAATAACGCCGCTTAATAATTTTAAAGGCGCACCCCATAAACCCGGAACCATGTAAACTGTAAATCCAAAAGCAAGTATGGCAAAAAATAAACGCGGTATAGTTAAAAATGCCGCTTCGGTATCATGACTTAATTTAAACCAGCCCATTAAATAAATGCCGGTTAAACCAAAAAGCACAATCCATAAAGTAAGAAATACTTCGCGAGTTAAAATATGCATGTCGTATACCAAATCTGCGTTCGATGCAAATTTTAAAGCCAAGGCTAACTCCAATAAACCTAAGGTAACTTTAACGGTGTTTAACCAGCCACCCGATTTTGGCATGCTTTGTAACCAGCTTGGTACAATAGCAAACAATCCAAATGGCAATGCAAAACCAAAACCGAAACCTAAAAAACCAAAAAATGGTCCGGTAGGGGAGTTACTTACTAAGGGAATTAAATTACCGATAAAAATACCTGTACACGAAAATGACACCAGTGATAAAGTTGTTGCCATAAAAAATATGCCTATAAAACCACCTCTGTCACTTTGCGAATCTATTTTATTGAGCCATGAGTTAGGTAACACAATTTCAAACGCACCTAGAAAGCTGATGCCGAAAATAATAAGCATGATAAAAAAGAAAATATTAAAAGTAGCGCTTGATGCTATAGCGTTTAAAGCGGTTTCGCCAAACACGGCAGTAATTAACAAACCTAATGCGGTATAAATAATAATAATACTAAGCATAAAAAATAAAGCCTCTTTAATAGCACCACTGCGTTTTTTATTACGCTTTAAAAAAAAACTTACATTCATTGGTATCATAGGGAACACGCAAGGGGTAATTAATGCAGCTAAACCAAAACCAATGCCCTTTAAAAAAATTAACCACCAAGGTGTTTTTGTTTCGCTTTCGGTTTTTTCGGTTGTTTTAGTTTCTACTACCGGTGTTTTAACTTCGGTTGATGCTTGTACTTTTACAGTATCTTTTGTTAGAGTGTTTGTTGTTTTTGTACTTGTATCTACAGCTGTTTTTTCAACTGATGAAGTTGCTGCTTGTTCTATACTAAGTGAAAACTTTTTAGCAGGTGGAAAAGTGCACATTTCATCCGTGCAGGTCTGAAATTCGTACTTACCTGTTACCGCAAATGTTTTATCAGTTTTTATTTTGATGCGTTGGGTAAAAGTGGCTTTGGTTTTAAAATAAGCTACCTGCATATCAAACACCTTATCCATTTCCTGAATGGGCTTACTTTCTTTTAATTTACCAACGAGTTCGTAATCGGCAGATTTGTTTAATTCAATTCTGGTAGGGTTAGGGCCGTCACCTGTTTGATTGATAGAGTATATATGCCAGTCTTTTTCAATAGTGGCATTAAAAATAATATCGTATTCGGTAACTGATACTTTTTTAGATTCGATTTTAAATTTTACCGGATTGGGTTCTTGCGCAAATGCATTTACATTGCTCAGCACAAGGACGAACAAAGCAATTTTAAACAATAATTTTTTCATACATGAGATTTGTCGGTTTCAAAGGTAAAAAATTACGAATTGAAAACGTTTTTTACAAAATCTTTATTTAGAAACATTATAAATTAACCTGTTCATATTTAAGGTTTGATATTACGGCTTTGGGTGTGTAAATTCGCCCTCGTTAAAATGTCTTTTAATTATGAGCAAAGAAAATTTCCTTCAATCAAGTTTAGGTAGAAAATTAGTAATGGGTATAACGGGTTTATTCCTGATAACCTTTTTAATAGTGCATGTTGGCTGTAATGCCTGCATTTTTGCAAACGATGGCGGTGTGCTTTTTAACCAGGTTGCAGATTTTATGGCACATAACTTTTTTATACGAGTTATGGAAGTTGTATTGTTTGCAGGCATTTTTACGCACATGATACAAGCTTTATTACTTACTTTAAAAAACCAAAAAGCCCGTCCTGTAAAATATGCAGTAACTAATGGCGCTGCTAACAGTAAATGGTACAGCCGCAGCATGGGTGTTTTAGGCTCGTTATTATTAATGTTTTTTGTAATTCACTGGGCTCACTTTTGGGTTCCAACCAAAGTAGCTGTTTTTACTGGACAGCCTGAAAACACCTTTGAGCATATGAAAGAAATTTTCTCAAAAGAGTATGTGGTAACCATTTATTTATTGGGCATCATTTCGCTTTGCTACCACTTGTTGCATGGCTTTCCATCGGCTTTTCAAACAGTAGGTTTAAATAATAAAAAATATACGCCATTATTAAAAAAAACAGGGGCAATTTTTTCTATTACTGTTTGTTTGTTGTTCGCAGCTATGCCAATAACAGTGTATTTAGGAATCATTAAATAATTTAAGAATTTAAAAGTTTTATATATGGCAACTTCACCAAAATTAGACGCTAAAGTCCCAAAAGGAGAGATAGACCAAAAATGGAGCAAATACCGCTCTACCGTTCACTTAGTTAACCCGGCTAACAAACGTAGCCTAGAGGTTATCATTGTAGGTTCTGGCTTAGCAGGTGCATCAGCGGCAGCTTCGTTAGCCGAGATGGGATATAAAGTAAAAGTATTTTGTTTTCAAGATTCTCCTCGTCGTGCACACTCAATTGCTGCACAAGGTGGTATAAATGCCGCAAAAAATTATCAAAATGATGGTGATAGCGTTTATCGTTTATTTTATGACACTATTAAAGGTGGCGATTATCGTGCCCGAGAAGGAAATGTTCATCGTTTAGCTGAGGTTTCAGGTAACATCATTGACCAATGTGTAGCGCAAGGTGTACCATTTGCCCGCGAATATGGCGGAGTGTTAAGTAACCGTTCGTTTGGTGGTACACAGGTACAACGTACATTTTATGCAGCCGGGCAAACCGGACAACAATTATTATTAGGAGCCTATAGTGCCTTACAACGCCAAGTTGGAATGGGTGCTGTTAAATTATATGCCCGTCATGAAATGTTAGATGTGGTAAACATTGATGGTAAATGCCGAGGCATTATTGCCAGAGATTTAATTACAGGAAAATTAGAGAGACATTTTGGGCATGCAGTTTTAATTGCATCAGGAGGATACGGAAACGTATTTTATCTTTCTACCAACGCAATGGGAAGTAACGTTACTGCTGCTTGGAAAGCACATAAAAAAGGAGCCTTTTTTGGTAACCCATGCTACACACAAATTCACCCAACTTGTATTCCTGTTAGTGGCGACCATCAGTCAAAATTAACATTGATGTCCGAATCACTTCGTAACGACGGACGTATTTGGGTTCCTAAAAAAGCAGGTGATACTCGCAAGCCAAGCGAAATTCCGGAAGAAGAAAGAGATTATTATTTAGAGCGTCGTTATCCTGCCTTTGGTAACCTGGTGCCACGCGATGTGGCATCACGTGCAGCCAAAGAGCGTTGCGATGCAGGTTTTGGTGTTGGCGCAAGTAAACTAGCCGTGTATTTAGATTTCTCAGCTAACATGATGCGCTATGGACAAATTGAAGCCAATAAACAAAACATACACAACCCTACTAAAGAAAAAATACGTGAGCTGGGTATGGCTGTAGTGAAGGAGAAATATGGTAACCTGTTTGATATGTACAAACAAATAACAGGCGAAGATCCATATGAAATTCCTATGCGCATTTACCCTGCAGTGCATTACACTATGGGTGGCCTTTGGGTTGATTATAATTTGATGACTACTGTACCGGGCTTATACGCTTTAGGAGAAGCTAACTTCTCTGACCACGGAGCTAACCGCCTTGGAGCATCTGCTTTAATGCAAGGTTTAGCTGATGGTTATTTTGTTATACCATATACTATCGGAGATTATTTATCGGAAGAAATTCGTACCAAAGCAATTGCTACCGACCACGAAGCTTTTGTAAAAGCAGAAGCGGAAGTACAAGAGCGTATCAATAAACTGATGACGATTAAAGGAACAAAATCTGTAGATCATTTTCATAAACAATTGGGTAAAATTATGTGGGATAAGTGCGGAATGGCACGTAACGCCGCAGGTTTAAAACAAGCGATAGAAGAAATTAAAAAACTACGCGAAGATTTTTGGAAAGATGTACGCGTTACCGGTGAGGCTAACGAATTTAATCCTGAATTAGAAAAAGCAGGCCGTGTGGCCGATTTCTTAGAACTTGGCGAGTTAATGTGTATGGATGCATTAAACCGTAACGAAAGTTGTGGCGGGCATTTCCGGGAAGAGTACCAAACTGAAGAAGGAGAAGCAAAACGCGACGATGATAATTTTGCTTACGTTGCTGCTTGGGAAAATAAAGGAAACAACGCTTGGGAATTGCATAAAGAAGAATTGATATTTGAGAATATAAAAATTGCTGCACGTTCATATAAATAAAAAGCTATGAGTCACGGAAACATGAATTTGACCTTAAAGGTTTGGAAACAAAAAAACAAAGACGCTAAAGGCGCTTTAGAAACATATCAGGTAAAAGGCATTTCGCCTGACATGAGTTTTTTAGAAATGTTTGATGTGCTTAACGAGCAACTGATAACAGAAGGAAAAGACCCTATTGCATTTGATCACGATTGCCGCGAGGGCATTTGTGGCATGTGTAGTATGTTTATTAATGGCCGTCCACACGGGCCTGTAAAAGGAGTTACAACTTGTCAGTTACACATGCGTAGTTTTAAGGATGGTGATACTATTGTGGTTGAACCGTGGCGCAGTACGGCTTTCCCTATTGTGAAAGATTTAGCAGTTGATAGAAGTGCTTTTGATAGAGTTATTGCAGCAGGTGGTTTCGTGTCAGTAAACACGGGTAATGCAAAAGATGCTAATAATATTTTAATTAATAAAGACGATGCCGATGATGCATTTAATGCAGCAGCTTGCATTGGTTGTGGTGCTTGTGTAGCTACTTGCAAAAATGGTTCGGCTATGTTATTTGTATCGGCAAAAGTTTCTCAATTAGCCTTGTTACCACAAGGGCAAATTGAAAAAGAAGCACGTGTACTTAGCATGGTAGGCCAAATGGATGATGAAGGTTTTGGTGCATGCAGCGTAACCGGTGCTTGCGAAATAGAATGCCCTAAAGGAATTTCGTTAGAAAATATTGCACGCATGAATAGAGAATTTTTAGGTGCAAATATTAAGTCAAAACATTAATAAATAGTAGATAATATTTTTACTAAAAAACGGCCAACTTCTATAGTTGGCTGTTTTGTTTTCCTTAAATCGTAAAAAATCGACGCTTTGTCGATTTTAGCGTTAAAAAAAACGCCAATTTGCTTGTTTTCTTTATAAAAATTTGCTTTTAAATAAACTATTTTATACAATTGTAGTAATCAAATCACTAACAAAAAACAAATGAAAAAAACACTACTAACAACAACGGCTATTGCTTTGCTTTCAGCAGGTGTAATGGCTCAGGGTTCCCTGAATTTAGGGAAACAGGTTAAAAAAGCAAAGATACTGGTTAATGCTCAAACTGGAAATCCTGTGCTTAACGGAGGAATGAAAATAACTAATCGTTGTGGAACTGTGGCGCCTTCAGCGCAATGGGATAATGAGTTTAACCAGCAGGTTGAAGCATATAAAGCTAAACTTGAAAATGATATGCTAAATGGCAGAACAACAGCTACTACTTTTACTATTCCAATTATATTCCATATCATACATGGTGGTCAGGCAGAAGGCACCTACCCAAACATTAATAAATTACAGGTAGCTTCACAAATTACTGTTTTAAATCAGGATTATGGTGGAACAGGATTTAATACAAGCACATATCCTGCAACTGCTTTTCAAGCGTATGCTGCAGCTGCTACAAATAGCGTATCTGCAGCCAGTAAAGATGGTAGTGGTCGTGTAGCTATTGCTAATACAGGCATTACATTTTGTGCTGCTACAAAAGATCCTAATGGAAATACTTTAGCGGAGCCAGGGATTGATAGGGTAAACTTTAGAACTAAAGGATGGAAAAATCCTGATTCAACTATTTATAATACAACAACAACATTTCAAGCTTATATAGATGGTACTATTAAACCGGGCACAATTTGGGATAATACTAAATATTTTAACGTTTGGTTAACCGACGAAAATGCGAATGTTGGTCTTTTAGGTTACTCAACATTTCCTCCAAGCAGTACTTTAACAGGTCTTTCTGCACCTTATGGAACTACTACTACAGATGGTTGCTGGTTTTGGACCAAAGTGTGCGGTTCAAAAAATATTTATCCAACTGGAACTTACGACCCAACTTATTGCTATGGTCGTACTATTTGTCATGAGTGTGGTCACTATTTAGGCTTACGTCACCCTTGGGGAGACAACGGTCAGTGTGGTGCAACAGATTATTGCAATGATACTCCTCCGGAACAAGGAACCGCAGGTCCTCCGGCTGGTTGTTATTATGGAACACCAACTTATCCTTCTCAACCGAATACTTGTACTTTTGGTGGACAAACAAATACCAATGGTGATATGTTTATGAATATTATGGATTATACAGATGATGTAGCTATGTATATGTTTACAAACGACCAAGCAATTCGCATGCAAACAGCTTTAACAAACTCTCCATATCGTAGTGGCTTAACAGCATCATCTGCTAACTTATGTACGGGTTCTGCTACAGTTACTCCCGTGGCTGGTTTTACATTCCCTTCTTCTATTTGTGCAAACGTTGCAGCAGCTTTTTCTGATGCTTCAACAGGACCTGCGGCTACTTATACCTGGTCTTCTGCTCCAAGCACCGGTGTTACTATAACAACTGTTAACTCTGCTAATCCTAGCATTACATTTGCAGCGGCGGGTACTTATACAATTACGCAAAGTGTTACTAATACAGCGGGTAGCAACTCAGCATCACATACAGTTACTGTAACATCATGTACTATATCTAGTTGCGATACATTAGGAAACATAGTTGCTGCAGATACTTTAACTATATATACCGGATATACTGGTTATATTGCTGGTAATGGTTCGGTTGCAACATCAACTGCTACTCCCCCTTCTACTTTAAGCTCAAAAACAATAGGTGAAACATTTGCTCAAGCAACTTTCCCTTCAAATACATCAGTTAAAGGTGCCATATTATTATTTTATTCAGATGCTACTAATAACCTTGGTACAAAAGGAACAAGTACTTTAACTTTAAAAATGACTGGTACAACTACCGGTACATCTGGCATTATACCAAATGCAACTGCGGCGGCTACACAAACACTAAGTTTATCTTCTGTAATGTCGTCTCCAAATACAGTAGGCCCTGATTATGCCGGAAACCAAATGTATGATTTTACAGGTATTATGAAAGCTTATCCTGTTATGTTCTCTTCGGCTATACCGGTGCCTAGTACATTTGCGTTAACATTATCATTGCCTACAGTTGCGTCAGATACAGCTGTTCTGTTTTCTAATACAGGGCATGTTACTACTGCAGCAACAGCTTGTGTGCAATATGGTGCTACTTGGTATAATACAAGTGTATTTAGCCTTAATTTATCTTTTGGTATAATTCCAATTGTTTGCCCAACTGTGGGCATTGAGCAAAATCACTTAGGAAATAACATTAATTTGTTCCCTAACCCAAATAACGGGCAGTTTAATTTTGCTGTTACTTTACCTGAAGCAACTAACTTAAACTTTACAATTGTAAACATGTTAGGTCAAATTGTTTATACTAAATCAGAAAATAACATAATGAATGCTGTGTTAAGCTGCGATTTATCGCACTTGGCAAAAGGTGTTTATTATGCAAATATTACTGATAGCAAAAACAATAAAACCGTTAAAAAAATTATTATTGAATAATTAATTTAGTATTTAGTTAATTAAATACAGAAAGCCGCTTCAAGCAATTGAAGCGGCTTTTTATTGCTATGTTAAAAAGCTTCATTCGTCTTTTTTTGATAGAATAATTTGCTTTTAGATAAACTATTTTATACAATTGCAGTAATCAAACCACTAACTAAAAACAAATGAAAAAAACATTATTAACAACAGCGGCTCTTGCCTTGCTTTCGGCAGGTGTAATGGCGCAAGGAACAAATAAGAAGGGAAGCGTTTCTAAAAAAAGTACTTTTTCTGCTACTACATTAATTCCAACTAATAACAGCGGCGGGGGCACTAAATATAACCGTTGCGGAACAGCAAAACCTTCAGAAACATGGGATGCTGAATTTAATCAACAAGTAGAAGCCTATGTACAAGCACATGCTGCCGATATTGCAAATGGTAAAGTTGCTGCAACTACTTATACTATACCTATTATTTATCACGTTATTCACGGTGGCCAGGCAGAAGGAACTTACCCTAATATTGCTCAGGCACAAATTAATTCACAAACACAGGTTCTTAATGCCGATTATGGCGGAACTGGAGCTTATGTTAGCACCTATACGGCTTTAACAAGTGGCGGTCATGGTCCTTTTTACGATTACGCACACGGGAATAGCTTACCGGCTCCTGATAATACAACAGCAGGTGTAATTGTACCAAACTGCGGCATTACATTTTGTATGGCTACAAAAGACCCAAATGGAAACGCTTTAGCAGAGCCCGGTATAGATAGGGTGAATTATACAACTAAAGGTTGGGCTAATCCGAACGGAACTGCATATAACTCTACAACAACTTTTCAAAACTATATTGATGGTACTATTAAACCGGGTACTATTTGGGATGTTACCAAATATTTTAACGTTTGGTTAACTGATGAAAATGCAAGTGTTGGTTTATTAGGTTATTCAACTTTTCCTGCAAGCAGTACTTTAACAGGTCTTTCTGCACCTTATGGAACAACCACAACAGATGGTTGCTGGTTTTGGACAAAAGTTTGCGGTTCAAAAACTATTTATGCTGCTGGTACTTACGATCCAACTTATTGCTATGGTCGTACTATTACGCATGAGTCTGGCCACTATTTAGGCTTACGTCACACTTGGGGTGATGGTTCATGTGCTACTGATTATTGCAATGATACTCCACCTGAAGGGGCTGCAACTTATTATGGCTCTGGCACAGGTAACACAAGTTGGGTATATCCATATACTGCAACTAATAATTGTACGGCAACAGGCGCTTACAACAGCGATTTAGGTGATGGCATTATGTACATGAATTTTATGGATTATTCGGATGATGTTTATATGTGTATGTTTACAAACGACCAGGCTATCCGTATGCAAACAGCTTTGGCCAATTCTCCAAACAGAAAAGGCCCTGCTGCTAATGCTGCTAACGTGTGTTCGGGTGTAACAGCAGTAGCTCCAACTGCGGCATTTACATTTCCTACAAAAATATGTATAGGTGAGGCTAATCAATTCACAGATGCTTCAATAAATTCACCGGCTACTTATACCTGGACATCTAACCCTAGCACAGGTGTGGTTATTACAAGTACAAATACAGCTAGTCCAACTATTAACTTTCCAAGTATTGGTACTTATACAATTACAGAAACTGTAGCTAACACAGCAGGTAGTAATTCTATATCTCATACAATAACTGCAACATCATGTGCTTTAACTGCTTGTGATACTTTATCAAACTTTTTAACCAGCGATACGTTAACTGTATACCATTTAGGTATGCCGGTTGCAGATTCTGGCTATATAAGCGGTACTAATAAGTATGGGGATTTAGCTAAAGCCTCATATTACGATGCTACCAACTTAGCAAATACGCAAATTAAGAGTGTGATTTGTTTGTTTTATAAAAATGGAACAGCAGGGACACATGGAACAGGTACTGTAACTGTAAATATATTAGGAGGAACTAGTAGTGGCGGGCCAACAGGTGCCGCTGTAGGTACTGCAACGGCATCCTTAGCTACTATTGTGGCAAGTACTCCAACCACAGGTGTCAAGTATTGCGGAAACCCTTCTTTAGGCTTCTCTACGGCATTAATAGTTCCTTATACATTTACATTCGCTACCCCAATAACTACACCTACAGGTGGCTTTTTTGCAAGTTTAAATATTCCGGCAGTAGCTGCGGATACTTTAGTTGTTTTCCAAAATACCGCAGGTTCTCTTCAAACTACAAATACTGCTTGGGAATTAAATACACCGTCTCCTGGAACTTGGGCTAGCGCTCAGGCAGATTGGGGCTTCACAAACGGCGTTTCGTTTGCTATATTACCAATTGTTTGTCCTACTGGTACAACAGATATTCAGCATAATGAATTAGGAAGTGCAATTAATTTATTCCCTAACCCTAATAACGGTCAATTTAACTTTGCAGTTAATTTAACGGAAGCTGCTAACTTAAACTTTACTATTATAAATATGTTAGGTCAGGTTGTTTATACTAAATCAGAAAATAACATAACAAATGCTGTGTTAAGCTGCGATTTATCGCACTTATCAAAAGGTGTTTACTATGCAAACATTACGGATGGTAAAAACAATAAAACAGTTAAGAAAATTATCATCGAATAATTTAACTAACTAAAATTGAAAGCCGCTTCAAGCAATTGGAGCGGCTTTTTTATTGACTTAATTTAGATAGGTTAACAAATTAATTTCGATTAAATAACACATTGTAAACAAAAACCTATTAAATTTATATGCTTCTTTAAAATAGCAGATATCATGGATAAGTTAAAAGAAAAGTTTCAAAGTAAGGCTGCTCCGCTTGCAGCAGAGATAAAAGAGATTATTAAAACCAATGGCGATTTAGTGCTTGGTGAATTTACCGTAGCTCAGGTGTATCAAGGCATGAAGGGCATGAAAGGCATGGTTACCGAAACTTCAAAATTAGATCCGGAAGAAGGCATTCGCTTTCGTGGATATTCGATACCAGAATTACGCAAACAATTACCAAAAGCACCGGGTGGTACTGAGCCATTACCGGAAGGCATTTTCCATTTAATGTTAGTAGGCGAATTGCCAACTAACGATGATGTTACTTTTATTACCAACGAGTGGCAAAAGCGCAGCGTGGTTCCTAAGCACGTTTTTGATGTAATTGATGCTCTACCTGTTGATTCGCACCCAATGACTCAATATTGTTCAGCTATTTTGGCTTTGCAAACAGAGTCTGTATTTGCTAAAGCTTATGCAAAAGGTATCAACAAAAAAGATTATTGGGATTATGTGTACGAAGATGCCATGAATTTAATTGCTCGCCTTCCTCGTATTGCAGCCTATATCTATCGTCGTAAATATAAAAACAATGTACATATTGAGCCTGATCATAAATTAGATTGGGCAGCAAACTTAGCACACATGATGGGCTTTGAAGATTTAGATGTAAGACGTTTATTTCGTTTATATATGACTATCCATGCTGATCATGAAGGCGGAAACGTATCAGCACATGCTACACACTTAGTAGGTAGTGCTTTAAGTGACCCTTATCTTTCTTTCTGTTCGGGTATGACAGGTTTAGCAGGCCCTTTACACGGTTTAGCTAATCAGGAGGTTTTAAACTGGATTATGGAGTTGAAAGAAAATTTAGGTGGCGGTTTGCCAACTAAAGAACAAATTGCTGATTATATTAAGAAAACTTTAGCTGAAGGAAAAGTTGTACCGGGTTACGGACATGCCGTATTACGTAAAACAGATCCTCGCTTCACAGCACAGCAAGATTTTTATAAAAACTACATTAAACACGATGATATTTGTGAGATTGTACAAATGATTTACGAAGTAGCTCCTCCGATATTAGAATCTACCGGAAAAATTAAAAACCCTTGGCCTAACGTAGATGCACACTCAGGTGCATTGTTAGCGCACTACGGCATACATGAGTATGATTTTTATACTGTGTTGTTTGGTGTATCTCGCGCATTAGGTGTAATGGCAAGTTTAGTTTGGGACAGAGCTTTAGGTCATCCAATTGAAAGACCAGACTCATTAACAACTGAAAATATTAAAGCAAAAATTGCCTCAGTTAAAGCAAAGGCATAAACTTTAAAAATACAATGAAAAGCGAGCTTAATGCTCGCTTTTTTGTTTGTGATAGTTTTTTGTGCAAAATAAACCCAATGAATATAACTTACAACAGCTTGTAGAAACCTACAAACGATTGGTGTTTAACACGGCCATTAATTTTTTACAACATCGCGAAGAAGCCGAAGATATAACGCAAGATGTTTTTATTGAAGTATACCAGTCTCTATCGAAATTTAAAGAGCAATCAACTATATCTACCTGGATATATAGGATAACAGTTAATAAATGTCTAGACCACTTGCGTGCTAAAAAAAGACAAAAGCGCTTTGGTTTCTTAACTAGTTTATTTCATCCAGAATCGGGAGAAGAGTTGACTGAAATTTCTCATTTTGACCACCCCGGCATTGAAATAGAAAAAAAAGAAAAAGCAAGTTTTTTATTTAAAGCCATTGAGGGTTTACCCGAAAATCAAAAAACAGCATTTATACTTTGGCATATAGAAGAACTGCCTCAAAAGGAAATTGCGGAGATTATGCAAAGCTCGGTAAAAGCTATAGAATCACTTTTACAGCGGGCAAAAGCCAATTTAAGGAAGGATCTGGAAAAAATATATCCTGAGAGAAGGAATTAAGGAAATTGAACGTCTAAATACAAAACAAATGGAAAAAGAAAACTGGATAAACGAAGTAATGCAAAGCACCAAAGGAATGAAACCTGTGGAGGCTAATCCGTTTTTGTTTGAAAAAATTGCGCATAAAATTGAGTTAAGTAGGAGGGATGAGGTGCAGGCAAAATCCTTTTCGAAAGGATGGGCGTTGGCTGCAAGCTTGGTTATTACGGTTAATCTTATTTCGTTTACCTACATGTTAAAGAATAAACCAAGTCATCAAAAAGAAATTGGGTATCAGGCTTTATCTAAAGAAATGGGCTTAGTACAAACCTCTAATTATTAGTTGCATGCAAAACAATAACCAATTAAAATTTTGGAAATGGGCAGTGCTGTTACTTGCTGTATTAAATATTTGTCTTTTGATAAGTATTTGGTTGACGCAAAGCAAACCATCGCCTGATGAAATGCATCGACCACCTCATAGAGAAGGAGCAGCAAATTTTCTATTAGAGCAGTTAAAATTTACTGAGCAACAAAAAGCAGAATTTGAAAAATTAAAAGAAGCACATCATCATTTTGTAGATTCTTTAAGAGAAATCAGTAAAGAAATACACCATTTATTTTTTGATAATTTAAAAAATGAAAAACAAGATACTGCTAAGGTAAATGAGTTAGCTCGTGCTATTGCTAATAACCAAACACAAATTGAATTGGTAACCTTTAATCATTTTAAAGAAGTGCGTAAGCTTTGCAATGACAAGCAAAAAGCAACCTTTGATGAAATTATACAAGAGGTGCTAAGAAGAATGGCAAGACCGGGTGGTCCGCCACCTCCAAAACCAAAAGATTAATTTCCTTCTTTAATTAGCTTGATAGTTTTTTGTTGTCCGTCTATGGTAACATGAAGCAAATACAAACCTTGACTTAAAGATGTGAGGTCTAACTTCTCGGTATAACTGCCAATTGAGTTAACAGTTTCATCTTGTAAAACAGTTTGCCCTATTAAATCGGTTATTTGCCATTTAATAGTTGCATCTTGTTGTAAAGTGTAATCTATACTAACAGAATTTTGTGCGGGGTTAGGATAAACCTTAAACGCTAAATTTTCAATTTTAAATTGATTAATGCCCGTAGTTGTTGTATCAACTTTTTGTCCGTTAGAAGAGATTTTGGTGCAAATTAATCCTGCTCCATCTTGCGCACGTACACTAAAATAATACCATTGCCCTTGTGTTAAGTTTAGTCCAGTTGTAGTAACGTTTAAAGAATCCATGTTGGCCGTCCAGGCAACCGTATTGCTATCTCCGGGTGTTGTGCCAATGCAATACCAGTACTGAGCAATTCCCGAATTAACATCGGTAGAGGCGCTCCAATTAGCTGATAAAGTTGTTTTTGATGAGGTAATATTTATGTCGGTACCAAGCCCATCTCGTAAAGAATCAATGGCTAGTGGTGGAGTCCAATCAACATTTATATCATCAGAATTAATGGCAGAAAGATTAGTGGCACTATCACTACAAATAGATTTTATTTTTGCTGCCGGAGTTGATGGATTTGTATTTTGATAACGAATATCATTTGCATTGCCCGAACCAACTGTAATGTTTGCTGTTGTTAAACGAGAGCGATACACATCTAATTGGTCTACCGTAAGTGTAGCATTACCGCTTCTAAACGAAATGTAACCGCCATTAGTTAAGGGGCTACTATCTGTCCAGCTACCGATTAAATTATTATTTTGATATACGCGTATCAAGCCACTAATTCTGTCATAAATAACTTTATAATCGTATGATTGATTTGGGTTAATGGTTACCGTTGATTGATAAACAGGAGAGCCATAAACGTTATTAGTTACTTTGTAAATTTGCATTTCAGAATTATCTACTCTAAACCAAACAAAATAACTGTTGTTTCTGTTGGATGAATCGGGCTGGTCGCAAAAGAAATGAAAACCCGCTCTTCTGCCTACACCACCTGCACCACCACCAATAGTAGCCACAAAATTATACAAGTATCTGTTTGAAAGATTTTGTGTTAATGCAGCATAAATATTGGTGTTACCATTTGCGGTATCGCTTTGATAAAGGGCTTGGTTATTTACACTCCAGGTGCCTGTTTTCTGAGTCCATGCAGGACTGATAGCTACATCAAAATTATCTTTAAAGAAACCATGTGTTGCGTTGGCTGCCCAGGTTGTTCCGTCAAAATCAATTACCTCGTAGTAACTTTTTTCTAAACCACTACCACCAACATTATCAGCATCGGTAAAGTTTGCAGTAAAATTATGTGTTTGCCAAATTCCGTTTATAACAGATTGTGTAGTTGGAGGGGTGTGGTCGCCGGTTCCTGTTGTAGCATTACTAGTATAATTAGCAACCCATCCGGTAGCAGTGGTAGCACAATCACTTCTAAAATCTAACAATAAAGAACCGCCGCTTGATGTAATAGTTCCGGGTAATGTGTTACCTGTAAAGCGCCCAATAAGCGGTGCGTTTACGGTAGCACCGTCATAAATGTATAAATAGTCCCAATTAAGTTCTAAATCGAAACTGGTAAAGGTTAATGTAATATTGTTTGCTCCGGCAGGTTGAATAAGCGTTAAAGTTCTTTCATCATTTTGATAGTTGCCCGTTGGTCCACCCGAATCGTAAATTGTTCCGCTTGCGGTTGTTACAGAATTAGTTGTGGGTGCATTGTTTACTAAATTATAATAGGTGTACCAATCCCAGTTAGGACCCGGGTCTGTATGAGTTTGATTAGGATACATTTGATGCCCTTTAATTTTTATACAAGTACCCTGCTGACAAGAACTGGTTGAACCACTACAAGAAGGGCCGTTGTATGTGCGTAATGGATTAATGCCATAACCGCTGTTACAAATATCTCTAACTAATCCGGCAGATTGCGTGTACATAGCCAAAGTGTACCAACCTGTTTGTGCTACATAACCCTCGTGCTCTATGCCGATGGTGTAACCATTTTCAGAACCAACATGCCAAGCCTTATTTGCTTCTAAAACCATTTGTGTTATTTGCCCATCAGATGAACGAACAACATAATGTGCAGAAACAACTGATGAACAGTTTTGAAACCATGCTATGCAGTTAGCGTAAGTTCCCTCTATATCATGTATAACAACGGCGGAAATAGCTGTGCCGCTACGACCAACATTATAATTACAAGTTGCAGCAGGATTCCATAAAGCAGGTCCATAATCTGCCGACTGAACAGAATTAGGATTGTTTGTTTTGTAATTACTGCCTTGCGAATTATTGATGTGTTGCTCATCTTTATTTATAATTATTTTTTCTGAAGAAAGGATTTTTAAATTTTCTGCCCCGAAAACTTCTTCCATATCAATGGGATGTTGCGGGAAACTAAATATTGATTGATACTCGACTTTATTTAAAAAAGAATAAACACCATATAAATGAGAATTGAGTGCGAAATTATTTACCACATTATTATCTATAGGTAACTCGCTTAATTGTGTTAGCACCCAAGTATGTTTAGCAAACGATTTTTTATCGGTAATAGAAATTGCCTGACTTAATAAATTGGCATAAGCTTTTGCGTAGGCTTTAATATTTTTTTCGGGTGAGTTAACTATGTCATCAATAGAATAACCTGATAGTTGTGATACGGTAAGTAAGTTGTTACGAAAATAATTTTTGCCATCGGCAATTAAACCCATAACACCATATGCTTGTGGTAAACCCATGCAACTACCATCACCAATGGGAACAATATGGTTGAATCTGCTTTGTGTATAAGCAACGGCTTCTAAAACTCCTTTTGGAATAGAAGGATTTTCGATATAGGCCTGATTAAAAAAAGATTGATATGGGTTTTTTAGAACTTGCGATGATAAAGTGCTTGCAAATAAAACTCCTGCTAAAACCAGCGTGTAAACTTTTTTCATGAAAAAATAATTTAGAGTAAAAATAACGCAAAAAACCCGAAGAAACCAAAGAAAAATGCCCTTTATAAAGGAATGTTACCGTGTTTCTTTTTAGGTAATTTATCAGCTTTGTTTTCCAGCATTTTAAACGCTTTAATTAACTTTTCGCGTGTTTGCTCAGGTTTAATTACTTCATCAACAAAACCACGCTCTGCAGCACGGTAAGGGTTTGCAAACATAGCTTGGTACTCAGCTTCTTTTTCTTTCCATTTACCATCTTTATCGCCAGCTGTGGCAATTTCGTTTTTAAAGATAATTTCGGCAGCACCTTTGGCACCCATCACAGCAATTTCTGACGAAGGCCATGCGTAATTCATATCGGCACCAATGTGCTTGCTGTTCATTACATCATAAGCTCCACCATATGCTTTGCGTGTAATTACGGTAATGCGCGGTACAGTAGCCTCACTAAATGCGTATAAAAGTTTAGCACCATTAGTTATAATGGCGTTCCACTCTTGGTCGGTGCCCGGTAAAAAGCCCGGTACATCTTCAAATACTAATAATGGTATGTTAAAGCTATCGCAAAAACGCACAAAGCGTGCAGCTTTAGTACTTGCATTTATATCTAACACACCCGCCAACACAGCAGGCTGGTTAGCCACAATGCCAATGCTTCTGCCAGCCAAGCGTGCAAAACCTACAACAATGTTTTCTGCAAAATGTTTATGCACTTCTAAAAAACTATCGGTATCGGTAACGCCGCTAATAACTTCGCGTATATCGTAAGGCTGGTTAGCGTTTTGCGGAATAATAGTATTTAATTCTTTTCTTAATTCACTTCCATTATTTTCATAAGGAACAAAAGGTGCATCTTCTTCACAGTTTTGTGGAACGTAGCTTAACAGTTGTTTTAAATGATTGATACATTCAATTTCATTAGCGCAGGCAAAATGCGTAACACCGCTTTTTGTAGCGTGGGTCATAGCACCGCCTAATTCTTCGGAAGTAACTTCTTCGTGCGTAACCGTTTTTACCACGTTAGGGCCGGTAACAAACATGTACGAGGTGTTTTCTACCATTAAAATAAAATCGGTAATGGCAGGCGAATAAACCGCACCACCTGCACAAGGACCCATAATAGCTGATAATTGAGGAATAACTCCACTGGCTCTTACATTACGATAAAATATATCGGCATAACCACCTAAAGAAACCACACCTTCTTGTATACGTGCTCCACCGCTATCATTTAAGCCAATAACGGGTGCGCCATTTTTCATGGCTAAATCCATTATTTTGCAAATTTTTTCGGCATGTGTTTCAGATAGTGAGCCACCAAACACCGTAAAATCCTGCGAAAAAACATATACTAGTCTCCCATTAATGGTGCCATAGCCAGTAACAACGCCATCACCCAAATATTTTTCTTTTTCTAAACCAAAATCGTTGCTACGGTGTGTAACTAACATGCCAATTTCTTCAAAGCTGGCATCATCTAATAAAAAATGTATGCGCTCGCGTGCGGTTAGCTTGCCTTTTTTGTGTTGAGCTTCAATTCTTTTCTCTCCTCCACCTAACTTAGCTTCAACTATTTTTTGTTCTAATATTTTTATTTTACTTTCCATAGCAATGTTATTATTTCTTAAAATTTAAGAATGAACGATTTTGGGCAAATATACTGTATTTTAAATATTGGTTTTTGCTTGTTTTTAAGTAAAAAAATATTTTACATTTACTCTAAATTTTAAAACCCTATAAAAAATGAAAACAGTAAAAGTTATTGCATTAAGTGCATTAGTTATCGGAGCATTTTGCTTTGGCAAATCGTTAAGCACGGTTGAAGTAAAAATTGTAGAGTATCCGGAGTTAAATGCGGCTAAAAAGAATTTAATGGATGCTAAATCACATTTAGAAAAAGCTGCTAAAGATTTTGGCGGGCACCGTAGCAAAGCGGCAGAATATGCTGATAAAGCGATTAAAGAAGTTGATGAAGCTGTTTTATACGGCGATAAACAAAAATAGAAGCTAATTAAGCGTAGAAAGTCCGGCAATTGTCGGACTTTTTGCTTTTATATTCTTAGATAAACTAAGCACAAAAGCATAGTTTTATTTATATATTTGCCCCACTAAAAAAATTAATATGGCATCAGACAATTTTCAATTTCACGACTATTATTTAGTAGATGATTTATTAACTGACGAACATAAACTTATTAGAGAAACCGCCCGTGCCTGGGTTAAAAAAGCGGTAACTCCTATTGTTGAAGAGGCTTGTCAAACCACTACTTTCCAAAAACAATGGATAAAAGGTTTAGCTGAAATTGGAGCATTTGGGCCATATATTCCAACTGAATACGGCGGTGCCGGTTTAGACCAAATATCGTACGGCATTATAATGCAGGAAATTGAGCGTGGCGATAGTGGCTTACGTTCTACCGCATCGGTACAAAGCTCATTGGTAATGTATCCTATTTTTACTTACGGAACTGAAGAACAAAAACGCAAATTCTTACCAAAACTGGCTGCCGGCGATATGATGGGCTGCTTTGGATTAACGGAGCCTGATCATGGCTCTAATCCGAACGGAATGATTACCAATTTTAAAGATAAAGGAGATTATGTATTACTAAACGGCGCTAAAATGTGGATTAGCAACGCGCCTTTTGCTGATATAGCTGTTGTTTGGGCTAAAGATGAAGCAGGCGATATACGCGGTTTAATTGTTGAACGCGGCATGGAAGGCTTTACAACGCCTGAAACACATGGCAAATGGAGTTTACGTGCAAGTGCTACCGGTGAGTTAGTGTTTGATAATGTAAAAGTGCCTAAAACAAATTTATTCCCTACCATTAAAGGTTTAAAAGGGCCTTTGGGTTGTTTAAATTCTGCCCGTTACGGTATAGCTTGGGGTGTTATTGGTGCCGCTTTAGATTGTTACGATAGTGCTTTACGTTATAGTAAAGAGCGTGTTCAGTTTGGCAGACCAATTGGTGGTTTCCAATTAACACAAAAAAAATTAGCTGAAATGATTACCGAAATTACCAAAGCGCAATTATTAGTATGGCGTTTAGGTGTGTTGAAAAACGAGCATAAAGCAACGCCTCAGCAAATATCAATGGCTAAACGTAACAACGTAAATATGGCCTTACAAATAGCGCGCGAGGCTCGCCAAATACATGGTGGCATGGGTATTACGGGCGAGTATCCTATTATGCGCCACATGATGAATTTAGAAAGTGTAATAACCTACGAAGGAACACACGATATACACTTACTAATTACAGGACAAGACATTACCGGGCTTAACGCTTTTGTATAAACAACATGTATAAAGTAAAAGTAGATAACAAGCACGATTTCAATTTTGAAAAAACGCAGGGTGTTTGGCAGTTAGAGGGCAAGGATATTGCCTTTGATATGATTGAATTGGGTAAAACCACTTTTCATGTTATAAAAGATAACAAATCATATACGGTTGAAATTGTAAACCATAACGTAGCCGAAAAATCTTTTCAGATAAAAGTAAACCAAACCATTTATAGTCTTACCGTAAAAGATAAGTACGATGAGCTTTTACACCAATTAGGCTTAGATAAGGCTATGGTTATTAAAGTATCAAACATTAAGGCACCTATGCCGGGCTTGGTTTTAAATATTTTAGTTGAAGACGGACAGGAAATTAAAAAAGGAGATGCGCTGATAGTTTTAGAAGCCATGAAAATGGAAAACATTTTAAAATCTCCTACCGATGGCAAAGTAAAAAAGGTTGCCGTTAAAAAAGGTGTGGCTGTTGAAAAAGGACAGATACTGATTGAATTTTAAAAATGCCTGCGCTTATTTTACTTAGAGGTTTGCCCGGTAGCGGAAAAACTACTTTGGCAAAACTGCTAAGTGAAAACGAAAAATATCCCATACATTCTATTGATGCTTATTTTACGGATGCCGAAACAGGCGCCTATAATTTTGATTTTGAAAAAAACCACCTTGCCTATAAACAATGCGAAGAGCAAACGCTTAACAGCATAAAACAAGGGGCCGAAAAAATATTTATTGATAACACCTTTACCATAGAGTGGGAGCTAGAGCCTTATTTTAAACTGGCCGCACAACACCATTACCAAATTTTTGTGCTTACGGTAGAAAACCGACATGGCAACAAAAACATACATAGCGTTAGCGATGAACAATTGCAAAAAATGGCTGCGAAGTATAAGGTGGTTTTGTTTTAATTATAATTGCCGAGCAAGCCGCTGTTATAAGTAGTAGGGCATACGAAGTTATTATTCCTCCTTGGTTACTGGCGGTACAAACATAATTTTTGTGATAGAGTCGCAATTACAATGCAGTTTAGGTTTTAATAAAATATGTCCTAATGCAGAACTAAAAAGATTATTCAAACTGTCATTATTACTTTGAAGTCTCATGCAGGTCGGCCACGTTGTACTACGGAGATAAATAATTCCAAAAGTGTCAAGGGTATAATAAAAACGTCCGCCGTCTGTGGGGGCACGATTGTCGGAAGTATAAGCATTTATAATGTGGTCTTTTTTATTATAAATAAAATATTCCTTTGTAATAAATTTGTCTGTTGTCTCTATCGGTTGCATTTTATTATATGGGGTCGTATCTTGATTAGATGACCGGTTGCTGTCGGTTAAATAATACATTATTATTTTATTGGACTTTTCTTTTTTGTCTGAACAGCTAAAAAGCAAGGTTGTTGTCAGTATAACTATTATTGTTCGCATGATATTTTGTCTGTGATAATGTCTCTGCCCTATTACTTATAACTTATTTATATATGATAAAACTACGCAAAGCCATCCAAACAATATCAAAAAAATACTTTTTATTTGAGTTTTTAAAAACAGGAGGAGATAAACGAAAAAAATGGCTGCAAAATATAAAGTGGTGTTATTTTAAGAGTAGGCTTTCTTTAATCTTTAGTAATTGTTAGTTTTGAGAACAAAAATTTTTACGTATGAAAAAAATTATTACTTCAGCAAATGCTCCTGCGCCTATTGGGCCATACTCGCACGCTAATTTAGCCACGCCTGGCAGTATGCTTTTTGTATCGGGTCAGGTAGCAAAAGATGCTAAAACCGGCGAGTTAATTTTAAGCGATATAAAAAGTGAAACAAAAAAAGTAATGCAAAACGTTAATGCTATACTTACCGAAGCAGGAATGGATTTTACCCATGTTGTAAAAACCACCATTTTTTTAAGAAGCATGGATTTTTTTGGAGATGTAAATGAGGTTTACGGCTCATTTTTCAACGGTAATTTTCCTGCCCGAGAAACTGTAGCTGTTTTAGGCTTGCCTTTAAATGTAAATGTAGAAATTTCGGTTATTGCGATTAAGTAGCCTTATTAAACAACAGGCTCTAACCTTTCGGTTAAAATTTTTGATATTTCTTCGTGTTTGTCGTAAACCATAAAGTGCCCGCCACCCATAATTTTAACATCAGGTTTTATAAAGCGGATAGGAAATATTTTATCGGCAGTGCCATGTATGTGATATAGGTTTTCAACTTTATGTTTGTTATCCCATTTTGTAATTTTTGAAATAGCCCATTTCAAAAAAACTAAATCGGTATCGTTAATAATGTGCTTTAACAATGTTTTTTGTTCAGTATGTTTTGTCCCGAATATCCAATATAAAAACCTGTTTGGAGATTTTATAAGATTGGTTGGTATAAGCTTATACAAGTTTAGCATTCCAAACAATTTAAAATACCAGGGGTGGTAGTGGAGGTTGGACTTTAACCCCGAGCGGTTCTACAAATAACTCAGATTTGCGTCGAAAATATGTAATTGTTGCTGGCGATACAAGTTGGACAAATTGTAAATCTGAATGGGACGTTTTTTTACAAGATAGTATTTCAAATATTGGACACCATTCAAATACATGCTCTGCTCCAAACACCGACCCTGATTTGAATATTACATTGGCTAATGGAACTGTTATTGGAAATAATTTTGAATTTGATATTATGGTTTCTTCAACTATCAATAATACTTATTTAAACGATGTTTCTCTTGATTTTACTTACAACCCACTAACTTTCGGTACACAAATCGTTACAAACAACAGAATAAATGCAACATTAGGAGCAAATTTTAATTCAAATACTTTTCAAGACCCCGACTCACTAATATTTGATTTTGGCTCATCTGATACAGTAGATATAACATTTCAGCCAAAAGATTACGCAGGCACTTGGAATAGGTATTTGCTTACATCAACACCTGTTGTTTTATTGCACCTTAGCATGCAAATTAGTAATTGTAACCATTCGACTAATATTCAGTTTATTAACCAAACATTCGACGCACAATTTGATAATTATGTAGCTAATGCCAATACCGACCCAAATAATATTCTCAACGATTCTTCATATACTGCTGTAACGTATGGTGGAGCTTTAAATACAAGTATTCCACCATGTGCCATCAATCCCCAAATTACAAGTTTTATTGGTGGATATGATGGAGCACATTCAGTTATAGCTGGCGCAGATTATACCCAAATGCCAAGTGGCGAATCTTTATTAACCATAAATGGAAGTAATTTTGGTACAATAAAAGGAACTGTTTACATGACAAATGCAGTAAACAATAGCCCTCCGATATATGTTTCACTTGATAACTACGACTTTATTACAAGTTGGACTAATAACCAAATTAATATACTTGTACCATCTGTTTTATTTGGTAACGACTCTCTAAATTATCCTGGTACAGGTTTTATTTATGTAAAACCAAATGGAGCAACAGACTCTGTTTCGTCTTCTACGCTTGGAGCAACCAACGGCACTGTAATAATTCCATATATTCTAAAAAACAGGAGTTTTAGTTCAGGAGGTATAGGTACAAATAAACAGCGTGTTCCTTTCTCATACAGGAAATTTTTAAGTACTACCTCATTTAATGCAGATACAAGTGCTTACGATTTTAGATTTGATGTAACAACTGTAACCAACAACACCCAATCTAATGGTGGCCCAAACTGTCGCGCCTTATTAAAACAAGCCATAGAAGATTGGGCTTGCAAAATTCCTATCAAATATCGTATTGGCAGAGACACTACCATTACTAACCCTAATCCTGATGGTATCAGTTATATCACATTTAAGCCAACACTATCAAATTCTACGTTTGGAGCAGA
Source organism: Bacteroidota bacterium (assembly GCA_013288015.1). Taxonomy (GTDB): domain Bacteria; phylum Bacteroidota; class Bacteroidia; order B-17B0; family Aurantibacillaceae; genus PALSA-968. The sequence continues at coordinate 24,534 of JABDCR010000004.1, forward strand.
AACAAAAGTTAGCGTAAACCCTTGCTCTGGGTATAATTATGCAACCGAAGCAGATGTAAGTTTTAATTCGACTGTAAATTGGTACTATGTTAGTCCAAGCCTTGTTCCAAATGGTACACCTAATCCAAATATGCAAGGAGGTTCATTTGCAGATTTCTTTACTACAGCATTGCATGAGTTCGGACATGTCAGTCTTTTATTGCATGTAAACCAACTAAGCGATTTAATGTATTTTAAAATACCTAACACAACTGGTATTGGGCCTTATATTTCTTCTGATGACCAAGCAGGTGGCAGTGATAATCTTAATTGGTCTAAAACTTTGCCTCTTAGTGGTTGCCCCTATAATGCATTTGCGATTCCCTCATCTGGAGCAACGACTTGTGTTGACCCCGAAACCGGACAGGTAGGCATAGACCAATTTAATGCAAATACACAACTATCAATTTACCCAAACCCTGCTACTGATTTTATAAACGTAGCTTTCACCAAGCAATCAGAAAGCTCAAATACAATTAAGCTTATCAATACAATTGGACAGACAGTTTTTTATAGCAACATTGGCAAAAATGAAGGTGCTCAAGAAGTAATTAATCTTCAATCAATATCAAAAGGTGTTTACTTACTTGTTGTTACTGATAATGGTACCACCATTGCTAAAAAAATAATTGTAGAATAATAACCTAAAAAAATAAAAACATGAATTTATACATTATTGTAACAGAATTAACTTCTGCCGGAATTACAGTTAGAAAGTTTACAGTCGATTATGAAAGAAAGGAAATCATACTTGATGTAAATATCGGCGGTGATTCATCAAAATTAGGTGATGCAATGATAATCATTGAAAAACATGCTGCAGCATACAAAGCCGCTGGTTTTAGACTTATAGTTTCCTATGGCATGTTATATTAATTGAAAAATAATCCAAGGTTAGAATAATAAACCCGTCTCAATAAGGCGGGTTTATTATTCCATTTAAACAATAAAAAAATTAACTCTATATTTGTTTTACAAAATGCATCATGCTAAAAAAACTGTTGTCAATAATATTACTATTTACAGTTTTCTTTTTAAGTTGCAAAAAAGATACTCAAATTAATCCCCCGATTGCTAAGTCTGTTGATGTAATACCACTAACACCTTTTGTAATTAAAGATTCTATTTATCCTACTCCATGCAACGGCACTTTTACAATAAAAACAAATACTACCGATAGTCAAAGTGTACAATTATATAATAGGTGGGGGCAATTATTAATAAATCTAACTATAAACGGTACTACGTCCATAGTTGATAATAGTTTAATAAATGGCACATATTTTATTTTAATAACTAACAGCGCAGGCAAAAAACATTATCTCCTTACTGTATTAAAATAGCAACTTATCAATACTAAAAAAATTAGAATTATTTTACTTCTTTCTTTAACTGTAAAAAATGAAAGTATGTCAAAAGCTTATCAAAAACTAATAGTCGTTTTATTTATTCTTAGTTGCTTTACGGCTTTTTCTCAAACGGAAAAAACACAGCAACAAAAGAATGATGAGTATGGCATGGCTTTAAAAAAATGGTGTGATAGTGCCGAAATAATAATTGATTGTGATTTAGCAGAAGAAAATATTATGTTTATTGATACCGGTGGAATAAACCCAAAAAATGGCTTCAAATACGGTTATGATTGTACAAAGATTAAAATAAACCGTATTTTAAAAGGGGAATTACAAGCTGGTTATATTAATATAAATCCCAATTATTTTAAGGATGATTATACACGATACCTTTTAACGGAAGGAGGAACAAGAGATAATAGCAAGTTTATACTTACTGGCCGTAATTTAGTTAGTATTAAGAAAGGTAAAATTACAAAGGAGGGGTTTACAACCGAGAATAGTGGCGTTTACGAAACTGTTGGAACTGTTTATCATTTAGACACTCCAAATTATGAGGTAAGAAAAAGAAAAGTAAATGGTAAAGATGAATTTTATAATACCACTAAACTATTTTACGACAAGCTAAAAAATTGTGGCTGTGTGAAATAAAAATAATTAAAAAAGAAATAAGCACACCTTAACCAAATACCAACCAAGCAAATTCTGTATCTGAGAAAGGCACTTATCTGCATTCGCATCTTTTTTAGGTCGATTGCTTGTGTTTTTTGGAGCCTCTATTTGGTTGTTGACTTCCTTGTCTGAGTTTAAAATTATTCCGGTTCAAAATAGATACAAGTAAAATAGGGAAGATTTTTGCCTGAAATCACCTTTAATTAAGAAATTCCATAATTATGGAATCAAATACCTTAATAATTTCGTCCAATTCTTCTGAACTTACAACATTGACTCTATCAAACCCCATCGCACGCATTGTCTCTAATTCGATTTTGTCCCAATCAATTTTAAAAGGCGGTTTATCTCCGTAATATTCAGACATAACTTCGTCATATACTTTTCGCCAAATATTTATCCGGTTCAAACAATATTGTTGTTCGGTTTCTGTTTCCGGCTCCTGCGCTTCATTTTTATCTTCCATAAATATAAATAGTGAAGAAAAAATCCAAATAATTATAAAGCAAAGCCGTAATTTCGTTATAGATTAATACAAATAAATGGCAATATGTAGGCTATGTTTAAAGAATAAGGAATTGATTAAAAAATCGCACATCATTCCTGAATTCATGTACAGGGATTTATTTGATGAAAACCACAAGATACATGTGTTTAATCCCGCAGAATTAGCCACAGAAAACCCAAAAGTGAAAAGGCCTTCATCAGGAGAGTATGAAGGAAATATACTATGTGCCGATTGCGATAATAAAGTAATTGGTGGTTATGAAGATTATGCTTGTAAAGCAATATATGGCGGACCACTTCATGCGGATGAGTCTCCGATATGCCAAAACTACCAAACTCAAGATGGGCTTGAATTTTCAGCATGTGAAAATATAAATTACAAAAAATTCAAATTGTTTTTATTATCTATCCTTTGGAGAGCAAGTATTTCGACAAGGCCTCTTTTTAATCAAATTTCATTGGGTCCCCATGAAGAAGTAATTAGACAAATGGTTTACGGTGGAAACCCTGGAGATGCTTCTGATTATCCAGTTTTTATGCTGACTTATATTACTGATAAATCTATTCCAAAAGACTTAATAGGACACCCACAAAAAAGAAAGACCAAAACGGGTCATTTAACAAATTGTTTTGTAATAGCAGGTACTGTTTATGTGTTTTATACAAATTCTAAAACGCATAAATTACCTGATTTTGTTTTATCCAGTACAATAAGACCAAGTAATGAATTGAATATTTTTCATATTCCAAAAGGGGAAGGAGAAAATTTAATTTTAAGTTTTTGTGGTTTTAAGCCAACTCGTTAATACTCCAACTTCAATAGTTATAAAGAAAGGCTAAACTTTGTCTGACTTTAGTGGTCCCGCAATTAATGTCATCTTTTTATTAATTGCAATTAGTGTCGAGAATTAGTGTCGGAATTAGATTTTACCAATAAGGTGGTAAAAGTATAGCCCCGATACTTACACAAGAAATAGCCCCGTTTGGAAGATTAAAAATGGCCGGAATGCGGGGTGTTAGCAAAAAGAGTTAGCCCCGATTATATATATGAGAAATTTTAGCCCCCTTGCAACCACAGCGCGTATTTCTTTAACCAAATGTAAGTAATAATAAACTTTTGTTTCCACCGTCGCCCGACTGCCGAGCAAGCTGTTGTTAGGCACAGTAATTCTTTAGTCACGGTTATCATTAATTATTTTTTTCACAAACTCTTGCCCTGAAATTACACTTTCGTCACCTTTAAAGATACTTGATTCAAATTTGCCGTCATTGAATATTTCAATTTCAATTCTTGCACCAACAATTGTTGCGCAAACCATTACTGAATTTTCCCTAGTTCGTTCTAATTTGTAATATATTTTTGTTTTGTCCAGTTCTTCTAATATTTCATAAAGAGGATGGTTGTTCGTTTTAACACTTTTCAATTTCTTAAGGATATAACCAATAACATAGTCGGGTTGTGTTGTAACTTGTATGTCTTTATTTTTAACAAGTTCTTTTAACGCTTTTTCAATCGTCTTCCATTCTTTCAAAAATTTATATTCGTTGTATGTTGAACTCATTTCTTTCGTGTTAATTTCTTATATTTTTTTCAATATGCGAACAGTTTTCATTATTGCCACTATCTTATTATTTATATGATAAAACTACATAAAGCCACCCACTCGTTATCAAAAAAATGCTTTTTTATTTAAGGTTTTCCCTTAAACGGGTCTATTTATTAAAAATAGGTCTAAATAACCCATTTGAATAGGGTGGATGAAATAATTTCCCCAATTTCCTGCCTTATTTCTATCAGAATAACTAAATTTGATGCTCAAATTAAAATCGCATTTTTAACCTATAATATAATAAACTATGGCTTTTGACATTGAGATGATTAAAAAGGTGTACGCAGCAATGCCTGCACGCATTGAAGCAGCCCGCAAAGCGTTGGGTCGCCCTTTGACTTTATCAGAGAAAATTTTGTTTTCGCATTTACATGCCGAACAAAAATTTGAAAACTTTGAACGCGGAAAATCGTATGTAGATTTTGCGCCGGATAGAGTAACCATGCAGGATGCAACAGCTCAAATGGCTTTGTTGCAGTTTATGCAGGCGGGTCGCCCAAAAGTGGCTGTGCCATCTACCGTGCATTGCGACCATTTAATTACAGCAAAAGATAACTCAAAACCCGATTTAGATAGAGCCATTAAAGTAAACAAAGAGGTTTACGACTTTTTATCGTCGGTAACAAATAAATACGGCATTGGTTTCTGGAAACCGGGTGCCGGTATCATTCACCAGGTTATGCTAGAGAATTATGCTTTCCCCGGTGGAATGATGATTGGTACCGATAGTCATACCGTAAACGCGGGTGGTTTAGGCATGGTGGCAATTGGTGTTGGTGGTGCTGATGCTTGCGATGTAATGGCAGGCTTAGCTTGGGAGTTAAAATGGCCAAAACTTATTGGTGTTAAACTAACGGGTAAACTTAGCGGATGGTGTTCGGCAAAAGACATTATTTTAAAAGTAGCGGGTATTTTAACCGTAAAAGGCGGTACCGATAAAATTGTAGAATATTTTGGCGAAGGTTCTGAATCACTTAGCTGTACAGGTAAAGGCACTATTGCAAACATGGGTGCTGAAATTGGAGCAACTACTTCAACTTTTGGTTACGACGATTCAATGGAGCGTTATTTACGCGCTACTAACCGTGCCGATGTAGCTGATTTAGCAAACAAAATTAGAGAGCATTTAACAGGCGATAAAGAAGTTTATGCTGATCCTAAAAAATATTTTGATGAAGTAATTGAAATCAACTTATCTGAATTAGAACCCTATGTAAATGGTCCTTTTACACCGGATTTAGCTACACCAATTTCTCAATTGAAAAAAGTAGCTACCGAAAAAGGTTGGCCAATGAATGTGCAAGTAGGTTTAATAGGGTCTTGTACTAACTCATCATACGAAGATATTTCTCGTGCGGCATCATTAGCTAAACAAGCATCTGATAAAAAATTAAAAGCGAAAGCAGAATTTACTATTACGCCGGGTTCTCAGCAAGTACGTTTTACTATTGAGCGCGATGGATTTATTGACACCTTCAATAAAATTGGTGCTGAGGTTTTCTCTAACGCTTGCGGACCATGTATTGGCATGTGGGACAGACCGGGTGCTGATAAAAAAGAAAAAAACACTATCATACACTCATTTAACAGAAACTTTGCTGCCCGTCAGGATGGTAACGCAAACACACACGCGTTTGTTGCATCGCCTGAAATTGTAACAGCACTTGCCATTGCCGGCGATTTAGGTTTTAATCCACTAACTGATACGTTAACTAACTCAGAGGGTCAACAAGTTAAATTAGATGCGCCAACAGGCTACGAATTACCACCTAAAGGTTTTGATGTTGATGATGCAGGTTATCAGGCACCGGCTGCTGATGGTAAAGGAGTAGAAATAAAAGTAAGTGTAGAAAGCGATCGTTTACAATTATTAGCCCCTTTTAAACCTTGGGAAGGAACTGATTTACATGGTTTAAAATTATTAATTCGTGTAAAAGGAAAATGTACTACCGACCATATTTCTATGGCGGGCCCATGGTTAAAATACCGCGGCCATTTAGATAACATTTCTAATAACATGTTAATTGGGGCTGTTAACTCCTATAACGAGAAAACAAACAGCGTAAAAAACCAGTTAGACGGAAGCTATAACGAAGTACCTAAAGTACAACGTGCTTATAAAGCACAAGGCATAGGCTCAATTGTTATTGGTGATGAAAACTATGGCGAAGGTTCATCTCGTGAGCACGCGGCAATGGAGCCTCGTTTCTTAGGTGTACGCGCGGTTATGGTAAAATCGTTTGCCCGTATCCACGAAACTAACTTGAAAAAACAAGGCATGTTAGGTTTAACCTTTGCAAATAAAGAAGACTACAATAAAATACAAGAAGACGATACTATTGATATTGTTGGTTTAACTTCTTTTGCACCGGGTGTGCCATTAACGGTTGTGTTTACACATAAAGACGGAACTAAAGATGAAATTAAAGCTAACCATAGCTACAACGCTCAGCAAATTGAGTGGTTTAAAGCGGGTGGTGCTTTAAATATTATTAGAGCAAGCGTTAAAGCTTAACTCCTGTCATTTCGAAGGAGGCACGACTGAGAAATCTGTTTAGAAACGGATTTCTCCCTCTGGTCGAAATGACAACACACAAGCGAAAGACAACAAACTATGAGAAAACCGCTTCACTAAAATGGAGCGGTTTTTTTGTTTGGTAATTTCCCTCCTAATAAGGCAAATAAAAAAAAAGGGCTTACAATTAATGTAAGCCCTTTCGTATTATTATAGAGAGTGGTTTAGTTAGCGTACTCGCTTAAAAACTTAATACGCATTAAACGTACTTCTTCTTCGGTATAATCATCAGCGCCTAATTCTTTAAGGGCTGCTTCAATTGAGTCTGAAGTAGATTCGCGGAAATATTCAATCACTTCCTCTTGCTTCTCAACATCCATATTTTCATCTAAGTAATATTTGATATTAAGTTTAGTGCCTGAGAAAACAATGGTTTCCATTTCGTGTAATAAATCGTTAAACGATAACTGTTTTGATTTAGCTATGTTCTCTAAATTTATTTTACGATCAACATTTTGAATGATGTAAATTTTATTACCCGATTTGTTGGCAACCGATTTTACCACCATATCCATTGGGCGTTCGATATCGTTTTCTTCTACATGCTTTTTAATTAAAGCAATGATAGATTTACCGAATTTAGTTGCTTTACCTTGGCCTACACCGTTGATATGCGTAAGCTCTTCAACCGTAATAGGATATTGTATAGCCATCTCTTCTAACGAAGTCTCGGCAAAAATAGCGTAAGGAGGTAATTTAGCCTGTTTAGATATTTTTTTAACCTCGTCTTTTAAAAGCGCGTACAACAACTCATCAGCAGCACCTGCGCCTTTGCCTGTTGGTGTAATGATATCATCATCATCACTTCCTTCAGCACCACTGTAATCGTGGTCGCGTGCCACCATAATAGAATATGGTTTCTTTAAAAATGCTTTTCCTTTATCGCTTACTTTAAGCAAGCCGTAATTCTCAATGTCTTTAATAAGCAAGTTGTTTACCAATGCCTGACGGAACACAGCACTCCAGTAACGGTCGTCTTTATCATCTTCAACACCATCGCCAAACAATTTTAAATCGTTGTGCTTGTATGTTTTTCCGGTTGATGTAAGTGTACCCATCAACACATTAATAACATCTTTAGTTTTATGTTTTTCTTTAACGGCAAGTACTGCGTTAAGTGCCAATGCAATGTCTTCTTTTCCTTCAGCTTTTTGTTTAGGATGACGGCAGTTATCGCAAAGGCTATTGCAATCAGCCTCATTAAAATCTTCGCCAAAATAGTGTAGTAAAACCTTGCGGCGGCAAGATGATGTTTCGGCAAAAGAAACCGTTTCGTTTAAAAGGCTTTTACCAATTTCCATTTCGGCAACCGGTTTACCTTTTAAAAACTTCTCTAACTTAACAATATCGTCATAGCTGTAAAAAGTAACACAGTTACCCTCACCGCCATCACGTCCTGCACGTCCTGTTTCCTGGTAATAGCTTTCTAATGATTTTGGAATATCGTGGTGTATTACAAAACGAACATCCGGCTTATCTATTCCCATGCCGAAGGCAATGGTAGCTACAATTACGTTTAAATCTTCCATAAGGAAGCCGTCCTGCACTTTAGCACGCTCTTTGGCATCCATGCCTGCATGATACGGTGCGGCTTTTATACCGTTAACCTGTAGTGCCTCAGCAATCTCCTCCACCTTTTTACGGCTTAAGCAATAAACAATGCCCGATTTTCCGGCATTTTGCTTTACGTATTTTATAATTTCTTTGTTTACGTTGGTTTTTGGGCGAATGTCATAATATAAGTTACCACGGTTAAACGATGACTTATATAAGTTAGCATCTAACATGCCTAAATTCTTCTGTATATCTAACTGAACTTTAGGGGTTGCGGTAGCGGTAAGGGCAATTACCGGGATGTTCATTTTCATGCGCTCGCTCACCTTATCTATAATGGGGCGTAAACGGCGATACTCAGGGCGGAAATCATGTCCCCACTCAGATATACAATGTGCCTCATCAATAGCAAAGAAAGATACGTTAAACTCGGTAAAGAATTTAATATTATCTTCTTTTGTTAAAGTTTCAGGGGCTACATATAAAAGTTTGGTTTTTCCGGCAAGTACATCTTTTTTAACCTGGGTAATATCTGCCTTGTTTAAAGACGAGTTAAGGAAGTGGGCAATGCCATCTTCGTTACTAAAGCCTCTAATAGCATCTACCTGGTTTTTCATTAAAGCAATAAGTGGCGATACTATAATAGCCGTACCCTCGCTTACAATGGCAGGTAATTGATAGCACAACGATTTACCCCCGCCCGTGGGCATAATAACAAAAGTATCTTTACCAGCTAAAATGCTGCTAATGATTTTTTCTTGATTCCCTTTAAATTTTCCGAAACCGAAAAACTTTTTAAGGGTGCCCTGTAGCGATAATTCAAGTGTTGCACTCATTTGTTATATATTTTGAAATATGATTATTAACTGTTATATTTATACTAGTAACGTAAAGATATAGTAAAAATTTTGTTCTTATGAAAGTAGAACCCTTAAAAAAGTAAAAATTATACCAATTTGACTTTTTTGGCGATGAATGCAATTTTATGACAAAAACTGTTACATTTGTTAATGTACATTTTGTGTGTTTATGAAGAAAATTGTTTCTATAGTTTTTTTATTGATTTTAGTAAATAAGGTTTTCTCTCAAAAAGCTGAGTATTTAAAGGCTTTTACACAGGGTAACTTTTTATTTTTAGAAAAAAATTACGATATGGCTCTGCAAAGCTACAAGCAAGCTTATGCCTATGATTCTACCAATGCTAATATAAATTACAAAATAGGTGCTTGTTATATGAATTTGCCTTCTAAAAAGAAAAAGGCAATGCCTTACATGGAAAAAGCCATTGTAAGTGTTAACCGTAATTATCATGAGGATGAACCGGGTGAAAAAGCAGCACCGCGCGATGCTTATTATTATTATGGCAAGGCACTCCATCTTTCCGGAAAATTTGAGGATGCTATTGTTCAGTTCGAAAAATATAGGTTAATGGTAGCTAAGGATAAGGAGCTACTAAAAGAGGTACAAAGACAAATTGAAACCTGCCGTAACGCTATTTTATTAAACAAAAACCCTGAAAACATTTTGATTAAAAACCTGGGCGATTCTATTAATACAGAATATGCCGATTATGGTCCGGTAATAAATGCCGATGAAAGTGTATTGATGTTTACGTCTCGTCGTCCGGGCAGTACAGGTGGTGAAAGAGGAACCGATAATAATTTTTACGACGATATTTATATAAGTAAAAGAAGGACTGATGGGGCATGGGGATATCCCAGTAATTTCCTTCCGGGGCTTAACACCAATTCAAACGAGGCAACTATTGGTTTATCGGCCGATGGACAAAAGCTTTATATATATAAGGACGTTAACGGTGGAGATATTTTTTATAGCACCCTTGCCGGAGATTCATGGTCGACCCCTGTACCTTTTGGACCTGAAATAAACTCACCAAATTTTGAAACGCACTTAACTATTTCTACCGACAGCAGCGTTCTTTATTTTTCGGGCGAACGCCCGGGTAACATGGGTGGTGTTGATATATATAGATGTACCAGATTGCCTAATGGGAAATGGAGTCAGGCTTATTTGTTAGATTCTACCATTAATTCAAAATATAACGAAGATGCGCCTTATTTGCACCCCGATGGAAAAAAACTTTTCTTTTCATCAGAAGGACATAACAGTATGGGCGGACTAGATATTTTTTATACCCTGATATCTACCGATGAAAATGGAAATACTGTTTACTCTACCCCCATAAATTTAAGAGCACCTATAAATACACCCGATGACGATGAGTTTTATGTGCCAACGGCTGATGGAATACATGCTTATTTCTCATCAGCACGCGAGGGCGGTTATGGCGACCAAGATATATACATTGCCGATTTACCAAAAGACATACAAGTTGACCCTTTAGTTTTATTAAAAGGCATTGTAACATTTGATGGCGGGCACGACCGACCTGAAAAAGTGGAGATAAATATTTTTGATGTAGAAACTAATGAGCTGGTTGCAAAATGTAAACCAAACGCCCTAACCGGAAAATATTTAGCCATACTAAACCCTGGGCCATTGGGTAAAAAGTTTTTATTAAAATTTGAGGCAACAGGGTTTCAACCCTCTACACAAACAATTGATGTGTTACCGGGTTCGGCTTATCGTGTGGTGGAGAAAGAAGTTGAGTTTGAGTTTATGAACATGGAAAGTAAATCAGCAACTACCATATCGATGGGAGGATTGATTACGAACGAAGACATGGAATCTATTTTAGATGTGCAGGTGGTTGTTAAGGATAATAATACAGGCGAGCTTATAAAAACATACACCACCAGTAGCGATGTTGGTTTTTATTATTTAGTGCTAGACCGTGGCCGTAACTACAACATAAGTTTTGAAGCACCGGGTTATTTGTTTCAATCGCAAAACGTAGACATTCCTAAAAAGGCCGAATCTCAGCACGTAGAAATTTTAAAGAGCATTAAGCTTGAGCACATACAAAAAGGAGTTAAGATGACACTTAACAACATATTTTTTGATAAAAATAAAGCCACTATTCGCAAACAATCGGAAGTGGAATTGGAAACAGTTTACAAACTTTTAAAAGAACATGCTGATGTGGTTGTTGAAGTATCGGGTCATACAGATAATGCGGGTAGCGATGCAATCAATAAAAAACTATCGTTAGACCGTGCCAAAGCCGTAGTAGCTTACTTAACTAAAAAGGGTGTGCCTGCTAAACAACTTATAGCTAAAGGTTATGGCTCTAGTCAACCCGTGGCCGAAAACAAATTACCAAACGGCAAACCCGACCTTGAGGGCATGCAAAAAAACCGCCGTGTTGAATTGAAGATTGAGAATTCTAAGTAAACTTTTGAGATTACATTATTTTTATTAGGGATAACCCGATAAGGGCAAAAATGAATAAAAAGAACATTACAACATTAGCAATAGTTTTCTTTCATTTTTTTATCCTTGGTCAAAATAATTGTATTAGAGTAGATACGGTTAAATATTCAAAAAACACTGTTTTTCTTTGCAAATGGGATAGATTAATAGGAGGCGAAATCTTTAATCCGGAAAAACTAATAAAGAAGACTGATACAGCCTATCAATGTAGAATTTATGTTGTAAGGCTTAAAGATAAAACGGAAAATAATTTTAAAGGCATCCTGTTTGACGAAAGCCCTGAGGTTATAAGAAAGTATCATTTTAAATTAAATGACCCTTTTTCTATCCCATGTTTTAATGATACAAGTTTGGTAAACGAAATAACTGTAGTTTCTGGTTGGGTAAATACAAAAATAAAATTTGAAAAAAAGCCGGGTAAGTGTAAAGAAGAATAAAAAACATATAGAAATTAATGCTTGCAATATTCTTTCGCCCCTGTTGTTTTTGCTGCTAATAACCCAAAAGGGCGCAAAAGAAATTTTTATTAAATTTGGTATACTTTGAAGAAAACCACTTTTATAATTGCCACGCTAATTTTCTGTTGTTTTACTTTTTGGTTTTGCGAAAAAAATGCTTTAACCAATATTGAGATACACGGACGTGTACTTAATTTTTGGGATAAATCTCCTATGCCTTCTCAAGTACAATTATGGGTAGGTGGTTCTATGCCGGGTACTAATGGTACTACCAATTATGGAAATTTTGCAACAAATGCCGATGGCAGTTTTGATGTAAAATCAAATGGCCAATGGAACGGTAATGATTATACGCTTGTTTTTATCCCAGCAAATACCAGTGGAGATGAGTTTAATGCGCATTATACGGTAAGTAATAATCAAAATCTTAATGCAGGTGATATTCTTACAGGTCACGTTACTATTGTCTGTAAAATAACGCTTAATTCTGTATCAGGAGCTTCAATTAATTTTTTGCAGATTGGGTCAGCCCCTCAAACTACTTTTACTGCCGGAACTCATACAGTTATTACAGCCTCCTCGTATTATGATAGCGATGCAATAAAAAATGTCGGTAATTTTTATCCGATTACTTACAGCTTAAGTACCGGTACAACAGATACAACCATTATGGTTCCTTTGCATCCACCGGCAGATACTGCCAGTGTTACTATTAATTATTAATAGTAAGCCTACTACCACACCCCACCAAATAATCAGCTAAACCAATATTGTAAATTAATTGCGTTTTGTTTGGTAGTGCAGGGCAATTACGCCACAAGCAAATGTTTTGCTTTCTATAAATTTTAGTTTAGTTATTTCGGTAACATTTTTAAATAGTGGCATTCCTTTGCCAAGCAATATGGGGTTAACAAATAACCAAAACTCATCAATTAGCCCCTCACTTAATAAGGAATGAGAAGCACGCGGGCTACCGAAAATTAAAATATTTTTTCCGGCCTGGTTTTTTATTTTATTTATGTTGTCTGCAAGGTGGTCGCTAATAACGGTAGTGTTGTTAAGTCCTTTTTCACTAAGTGTTTTTGATAAAACAATTTTTGAAACCTTGTTATACCAAGCCGAATGTTCTTTATCGTGTTTAGATGCGTTTGGCTTTTCGCCCGCTTTTGGCCAATAAGCCTGCATCATATCATAGGTTACTCGGCCATAAAGTGCAGTATCGGCTTTGTCAGTCATAGTGCCAACAAAGTCAAACATAGCCTCGTCTAAAGTTATCCAGTTCATTTCTCCGTTAAGTCCTGCCACAAAGCCGTCAAGCGAAGTGTGCATAAAAAAAATTAAATTTCTCATTTTAATTAGGTTTCTTGTTTTTTTGGGTGTATCAAAACTAATTATTTTCTGTAAATAGTAAAACGAAGCTTTGTTTTTAATCTATTACAAGTTGCCAAATAATCGGCTAAATCTAAGTCTTATAAAAATCTGGCATATTTTTTATGACCTATTAAAATCTTTTTGTTTGAGAAATTTGTTCTACAACTAATTGTAAATAAATTGTAAAATTTGCAGTCATGAAACCGCCCGAGAAAATATTTGAAACCAACAAATACAAACTAACCTTTCATAACATTAATTTTTATGAAATATTAATAAAAGAAAATGTAACATTAGATGTAGAACTACTTTTAGAGATTAAAAATATATCTGAAAATAATCACCTGCACACCAAATCCTGCATTTTAGTTGAAGGAGTAGGTTTTTTTAATGTAACAAAAGAAGTACGCGAATTAGGTGCCGAAAAAAAATTCTCTGCAAGAGCAATGGCTGTTGCCTGTTTTTTTAAAAACCCAAGCTTGTTGCTTATAGGCGAGTTATATAATAAAATTAATAAACCCGCTGTAGAAACAAAAATGTTTACCAATAGAGAAAAAGCAAAAAATTGGCTAAAATCCTTTATAGAAGCGGATAGTAATATTAGAATATAATTTAGTTTTTTATCTATTACAAGCCACCGAATTTAAACCTTGTTGTTTTTGTTGTGGCTTGGCTTGAGGTTTTAATAAAGTAAAAAATTTCTATTTTTATGCGAGAAAATACCGGGCATGGAAAAACATCTTCTTTTAAAAGAACTACAATCTAAACATGATTTTTCTGAAGCTGATTTTGAGAAATTGTTACCACTGTTTGAAGAACGCAACTACAAAAAAAATGAAATGATTTTTAAAGCGGGCGATGTGGTGAAATATGTTTTTTTTATTCTTAAAGGTTGTTTCAGGCAATTTTATATTAATGCAAATGGCATGGAGCGAACTATTTATATAATGGAAGAAGGGCGTTGGACAGGAGAATCCTTAAGTTTTATGAACGAAATTCCTACCAATATGAATTTGCAGGCACTTGAAGATTGCAAGGTGTTGGCTATGACCAAACCTAAATGGGAGTATGCTATTCGCAATATACCCGAGTATGCCTTGTACCATATGAAAAATCATCAGCGTATGATTGCCTGGTTAAAAGAACAACTGGGTGCTGCCGTTACCGAAAAACCCGATGAACTTTACCGCCGCTTATTAAATGAAACGCCACACCTGTTGCAACGCTTGCCACAATACGAAATTGCCAAGTACTTAGGTGTAACACCCGAAACTTTAAGTAGAATTAGAAAAAGAAATACCAGGCTGTAAATCATTTCTTGATTTGAATCAAGATTTTTTAAAATAACACTCCGTTACTTTGCCTCATATAAACCAATAAAAAATAAAAAGTATGAAAAAAGTAATTATCTCGGCAGCAGTTTTAGCAGTAACTACATTAAGCTTTGCATTTAAATATGCCGAAAGCGGAAAAAATGTAACCATCATTAACACGGTAGAAGTAAAAGATTATGCCGAGTTTAAAAAAGGGTTTGATGCAGGTGCGCCTATTCGCGAAAAAGGAGGCATTAAGGTTATAAACCTGTATCAATCGGTTGATAATAAAAACATGGTTACCATTATTGAAGAGGCAGCCAGTGCCGAAGCTGTTAAACAATTTTTTAGTAACCCCGACATGAAAGCCGCTATGGAAAAAACAGGCGTTATATCTAAACCCGATATGAAAATTTTAACCAAAGTTCAATAATATCAGTTATGAGTAATCAGGAAATCATAAAGTTTGGCGGTATCGAAGTGCATTACAACCTTGATGCAAGCGATACGCAGAATGCCTTAACCTTGTTTAAGTGCGTTATACACCCCGGTTCAAAAATTGCCGCTGCACACTATCACGAGCATTTTGACGAAACGGTTTATAGTCTTAAAGGAACCGCCACTTACATAGTTGATGGAAAAACTATTGAGTTAAACCCCGGCGATTCTCTTTTTATACCGCGCGGTGTGGTACACGCTTTTGCAAATAAAAGTAATGAGCTTATTGAATTTCTTTGCTATTGCAGCCCCGGCTTAATGGTACCTGATTACTTTAAAGACATTGCCGAAATAATTAATGCAGGTGGCCCACCCGATATGGCAAAATTAAAAGAGGTTATGTTACATTATGGTTTAGTGCCGGTGGTTGGATAAACCAGCGGCGCTTTAAACCATTTTATTTGTTATTTAATTTTTTTTGAATACAAAAAAAGATGAACCCTAAAACATTTTCGAACATAGAGAAAATTATCCAACTTGTACAAAAAGTTACACCACCTGTTATTTTGTTGTGCGCACTTGTATTGGGTTACACATCGGTTAACCCTTGGATAACCATGCCGGCAACACTAATGGCGCCGGTAGTAGGCATTGGCTTATCTAAATACGGGGCCAAAAAAAACAAATCTATGCGTTGGTATATTGCTATTATAAATGGTTTACTGGTTTTTTTAATTTGTTGCTTAGCGGACAAAAACTCGCCTGTGTTTATTATTGGCATTACTAATATTTTATTTGTTTCTATTTACTTTCAAAAAACGGCGGAGAAGGCGGTTAATTTTTTATTTTCTTTTTCTTTACTAATCGGAGGCTCTTTGCTTTCTGAAATGCAAAGCCCACTTATTATTGAAGGGGCGCTACTGTTGGCACTATATGCGTTTGTGCTAAACCAAACTCTGTTATTTGTTGCTATGCAGAGTAAAGAAATACAACATCAAAAAGAAATAATAGAAGAAAAACACAAAGAGGTAATGGATAGCATACACTATGCAAAACGTATACAAAGTGCTTTAATTACTTCTGAAAAATCTATTGAGGCTAGTTTAAACAAACTAATGAAACAGAATTAAAACTCACCAAATAATCAACTAAATCTAAGCCTTGTTGTTTTTCTGTTTGGGTGGCGTTGCGTTCTAACAAATTTGATACGGTAATTTTTTGCCTGACTATTAATGGAAATGAACACCACCATTTACTTAGAGAATAACACGTATCCGTAAGTGTTGTTACCCAGCTTCCGCAATTGCTTCGGAAACAATAGTGAAGCCAGTTTTAAAGCCGGACTTAAAGGTAGTTTTTTTCCTATACGGTCGGCTTCGTCAAGAATATGAATGTCTTCGTAAATTTTCCATCCATGCGAACTAAATAATTGCAACGGCCACTCTACATCAAATTGAATGGGTACCCGTTTCATTTTTTTAAGAAGATCGTTGGCCTGTTTGTGACGACGCATTTTGCCTTGCTGGTAGTCTTGTATCCAATAGTTGAAATTATTTTGTGCAAAAATATCTTTAGACAAGGTTTCGGCGTCTTCATTGCGCAGATATCCAATTACACCTTCGGTGATAACCAAAGCGCTGGTACTTTTTAACGACAGCTGTTCAAATAGTGCTTTTCTTTGTACGGTATCTGAAAGATCGCATCCCAAACGTTGCAAATTACACTGCGGTATTTCTGCAGCCAGTTTTTTTTCTTTATAGCTGATTAGTTCCGGATAATCTACTTCAGTCCACTTCAACGAGTTTGGCAGTTTTAGGCGGTACGGACGTGTATCAAGTCCTGCGCCGAGATTGATTATGTGATTAACGTTTTTTTGAAGTGCTGATTCAATGAGTCTGTCAATCGCCGTTGTGCGAACTATCATAGCAAACGACATGGCCTGAATATGAGGCATGCTTCGTGCCATTTCGAAACCTTGTTGTCCTGCAAGTTGTGCAGCTAACGGATCACGTACAACCGGGTTGGCGAGCTCGGTTTCCATCGCCCTTAAAGCGGCAATCCAATGCGCAGTTTCAGAAATATGGTTAAAGTCTTTTTCCATACTTGTAAAAATAACTCTCTGCATTTGTTGGGTTTTCACCAACAAGCAATTAATTCTTTATAAATATACAAACTTTTGTTTCCCACCAAATAATCAGCAAAATCTAAGCCCTGTTGTTTTTCTGTTTGGGTGGCGTGACGTTCCAGTAAATCCTCACGCTTTGTCATTTCGAAAAGGAATGAATGAGAAATCTGTTTGTGAATCTACTTAGAAACGGATTTCTCCCGCTGGTCGAAATGACAAGGAATTGAAAAGTTTATTACATCACCAATAAGTTTTGAGTTACCTCATTACTTAAAATAGTTTGGTTGCTGTTATTAATTACAACCGTCATTGATTTATCGAAAGCCTGAATTTCTTTTACCTCAATGCTGTTGTTAATGGTTAAGCCTGTTTTATTAAGGAACTGCAAAAACGCTGTTGAGTGATTGCAAACCCCAACCAGCTTATATTTTTTATTTACCTGCGCATCGGCTAAAGTCATGGCTTTTAAGGCGGGCATTTTACCATTTTTATCGGGTATAGGGTCGCCATGCGGGTCAAACTGAGGCGAGCCTAAAAATTTATCCAGCTGCTCCATTAGCTTTTCGCTTTGTATGTGTTCAAGTTGCTCGGCAACCTCGTGTACTTCGTCCCAACTAAAATTAAGTTTTTCGTATAAAAAGGTTTCCCACAAACGGTGCTTGCGTATAATTTTTAGTGCACTTTTTTTACCCGATGCCGTAACGGTTATTTTACCATACTTTTCGTAATCAATTAGTTTTTTTTCTTTCAGCCTTTTAAGCATATCGTTTGCAGTAGCTGTTTTAACGCCCAAATTGGTAGCCAACTCGCTTGTGCCTGCTTCTTCATTAGGGTCATCCTGCGTTAAGCGGTATAGGGCTTTTAAATAGTTTTCTTCTGTAAACGATAACATGGCACTAATTTAATAATTAAATATTTAAGCGGTGCTGCTATGGGATGCTGTGCGAATTTATCGGCACTTACTTCTTCAAAACCTTAATGCACAAATCATCAAAGTAGCAGGTTTTATTGCCAAAATAATACAAGCACATAACTGCATTACCTGTAAAATTTTTTGTTAAACGTACTTTCAATTGTATTTTTTTCCAACCCTTACCCAAATCTGCAACAACATCCTGACTTACTCTTTCAAAGCTTTTATCATTTTGCAGCGATAAAATAATGCCCCCTACTTCATCTTCGGCAAGTCTGTTTACGCTTATCTCAACTTCATCGCCCGGTTTAACTTCAAAATTTACCCCTCCTATATAAGCATGTTTATTATTTGCTTTTAAGGAAGTAGTTGCCGAAGTAAATTGCTCTTTACAACTTACAGTTAACCCATCGCAAGTGTTTAAACCATCAGCCGATACAAAACCTGATTTGTTTGGAGCAATTTTTTCGAAATCAAAATTTATGGTTACCGTGTTGCTATAATGTGGTTTTGCCAAAGCGGTATCAATGTGTATTACATAAAATTCGTCTCCCGTTTCGGGAAAAGTGCGGGCAAGCTCTATGCTTTTTACGGCATATTTATAATCTACTGTAATGCTATCAAGTACGCTTTGTTTAAAGGCTTCATCTTTTCGCAAAAAGTTAACCAGCACTTCTGGGTACTTTTCAAAAATATCTGCATGCGGTGTTTCTCTGTAAAAGCAAAATATTTTATTCGGTATTTTTTCGTACATAAAAGTAGTAGGGTATCTTTTGCGCACATACTGGCGGCCTTGTTCAAAACTATCGCCCCCATAAGCTATACCAAAATTAAGTGCCGATTCAACAAAGCAACTCTCTTCGTAACCTGTGGTCATTATTTTAGGCATATTGCCAAATTGCTTGGCCGCTCCTATACTCGATATGTATTGCGGATTTCCTTTGGCATAACTGGTACCATAAAATTGCAATTTATAAAGTAACAAGCCTGTACTTACTGTTAGCATTAGTACTGCAATAAGCTTGTTTAATTTAATTTGCGAAAAAGCAACCAAGCCTGCTAAAACTGCCGGAATAGTTACTGCCCTTGCCGGAATTAAATAATGAAAACTATAATGCTTGGCAGCCAGCATAATTTGTAAAACTATAACCAGCCAAAAAGCCAATGCCAGTTTATAAAAACTACTTTTCCATTTTTTGGTAAACAAACCAACTATTACCATAATAGAAAGCAGTATAAACCCGGTGGTAAAAAAATACTCGTCGGCAAAAAGTGTTTTTAGGTTTTTTATATATTCTACCTTATCAATAATTTGTTCTTTGCCGCTGCCATATTGCCCCGAGTGCGTTGCCATGCCAAAAAACCATTTATACATGCCTTTAAAACTATTCCAAACCGGATATAGAATTAACAAAGCAAAAACCGCTAAACCAATTATGTATATGATAAATTTTTTAGGCTTTTCAATAAAAAACAAAGGCACCAGTATAAAAGGCACACAGGTTATTTTAGCTACAAACAAAGCGGCTGTTACAAAAGCCATAAACAAAATTGACTTAGTGCTAATAGTATAGCCATCTATCTTACTTTTTTTATAGCTCAGCACCCATAAAAAAGCACAGTAATAGGGTAGTGTTAGTAGCATAATATATTCGGGACACACCCTGATAAAAAAATGAAAATTTAAGTAAGCGCTTATAGCTATAAGCTGAAAAAAGAAAGCCGTAATATAATTGCCCGTGTTTTTGGCAATAAGTTTGCCTGCGGCATATACAGTAAGCATTATTAAAGCAATACAAACAATGGCATCGGCACGTAAATAAAACTCGGGGCGGTTAATTACATCCTCAACTACATTGCCTTTACCCAAAAAAAGATGCGTAAAAAAAATAATAATGCCTGCCAACCAATGAGCCGTTGTGCCGGGGTTGTCGTAATGACCTAAATCTATATGTCCGTTGGCAATGTTGGTTCCGTTTATTAAATAGATGTAAGTAGAATCGGTATAGGTTGTAAAAAAGTTTACCCCCTGGTAGTAGTAAAGCCAAGCAAACACACCATAAACTACCGGCAGCAAAAAAAGCAGGAAACTATTTTTTTTAGTGTACGATATTGCCGCACCCCCTGTAAAAACTGATTTTAGAGCCAATGATAGGTTGTTTTCGCTTTCCATTTTTATAATAGCCGTTAAAGATACTTTTTTTTGCTATTCTACCACAACACGATTGAAGAGTAGCTGGTACAAGGTACAATTTTGTATACTATACTAAACCTTGTACCACTTTATATAAATGACAAAACGTAATAAAATAGTGTTGAGGTTTGTTGTTGTCGCAAGGTTTCAAATCCAGCGGAGCGGGGGTACAATTTTGTATACTAAACTAAACCTTGTACCACTTTATATAAATGACAAAGCGTAATAAAATAATGTTGAGGTTTGTTGTTACCGCAGGATTTCAAATCCAGCGGAGCGGGGAACAACAAAGGTAGAGTGGTTATAATTTACTTCTCAAAATCCACACGCCAACCTTTTACACTCTTTTTATAATATCCATGTTGAAAAAGCTTATGGTCATATCCAAACAATTCATAATAAAATGTTCCATCAATATTATTAAACATTTTTGTATAATCTAATATTTCCTCCATTGAACATATCCCATTCTTGTCCCACCTGAAAGCTTTTATTAAGACAGGTCTACCGTTTTGGTATAATTCTTCATAAGATGGGTTTCCATTCTTATATAAAAGTTTTAGAATTCCGTTAATTGGAGTTGGGTTACCTCTTTGAGATGTAATGCCACTATATTTAATAATATATTTTTTTGGTCTGGGATGTTTCGAGAAAGGATAAACACATTCACCAACATTGTCATACAATTCATATCCTATATAGAAGGCATTTTTCTTGTCTACTTTATTTGCGTATTCGTTAAGATAGACTTGCCAAAAACCAATTTTCTTATGCTTGTCATTATATTTATTAATTGTGTCAGAAAGATTCTGCGAAAAAAGATTGCTAATTGTAAGAAAAAGGGTGAGTATAAAAAATTGTCTGATTTTCATAAATTATTATCGCTAACCCATTTATATGTTTGATAAAATTACATAAAAGCCACCAAATAATCAGCTAAATCTAAGCCTTGTTGTTTTTCGGTTTCGGTGGCGTTGTGTTGTAATAAGTTTGATACGCTAATTTCGCAAATAGCTGATAGCTCTTTTGCTTTGGCGTTCCATTTTTCAAAGGCGTTTAAATCGGGGTAGAGGGTAACCGTTTTACCTTTTAGCACGCTGCATTTTTTCAGCGTTAAATTGCTGAGGCTGCCAACGGCCAGCCAAATAAAATCAGGTAAATAAACACTGGCTATTAAGGCTGTTTTTTCGCTTTCTACCAGGGCAACTTGTTGGTTGTTGTGGGCTAACAAATGCTCGCCAAACAAACATTGCCGTAAATTAAAATGTGTCTGTCCAATTGTTTTGTGCGCCCAGTGTATGTGGTTGTAGGGTTGCTTAACCCGCTTGCCTGTTATGGGGTTGTACAGCATGAGTTTGCCTGTATGTATTTTACCCAAGGCATCTACCTGCCAAAAAACAGTGGTACCCTGCCAGTATTTAGCTGTGCCAATGTAATATTTGTGTACTAATTTTTGTACCACATCAGCATTAAACAAGCTGCTTAAAAATTGCACAAAATGGTTGTTGCTGTATTGCTTTAGGCTGGCTGCAAAAACACTCTCAGGAATATACGATATGGCTTGTTGTGTAAGTGAAGTAGGAGGGGTGCAATAAATGGGTTTGGTATATGCTAAATTATTATCAATAAAATATTGTTTGGGTGTGTAGTGGTAGCCGCATTTGCTAAGGCGGTTACATATGCCTACGGTGTGGTGTAAGGGCTGATTGGTTTCTGTATCAATGTAAAGAGTAAAGGTTTTATCCCTCTTTTTACATGCCGGACAAACAAACCGTGTGCTCATGCCCTTATAAGGTTGTAATATATATGGGTAGGTTTTCATTTAATACATTTTGTCACTTCGCTTGTGTGTTGTCATTTCGACCAGCGGGAGAAATCCGTTTCAAACAGATTTCTCAGGCTCGCCCTACAAGCTGGCTCTTCACTAAAAATATCCACAGGATATTTTCTTTACGTTCAGCCCTCTCCTTCGAAATGACAAGCGCTGTTTTCATTTATAAAAAGTGGTGTAACAAAAAATATACATAGGGCTTTTGTTGTTATTACACCACTATTTAAATTATTATTATTATTTATTTGTACTAATATATTACTGGGTAAAGTGGTGTAATAATAACAAAGGGCATAGCAAATTAACTTGTTACACCACATTTGATTCATTATTAATTCTCCAACGTTTATCTACATCCTGTATAATCATTTTATAATCTTTCATGTCAGTAAATAAATTTTTTGAGGTGGACTTACTTTTTTGGGTTTGGTCCATTATTTTGAAAATCGCATCGTGATACGTTAACGATGTTTGTCCGCCAAAAACTTGCTGGCAAATAATTTTGATAGAGTTTAAGCGGGTTTCGTTTTTATCCTCGCTTACACTGCGTATGCCGCAACCCACATGGTAGCCTTTATCTTTATCGTACATAAATTGTATGGCCGGTATATTGGCTTTGCCTGCCATGCGCAATAGCTTGGGCTCTATAAACGAAATGTTGCCTTCGGTTTTAACCATCAGTAAACTTTCGCATTTACGCTGACACTGACTGCCTAAATGCCCTCGCTCTTTATCAGTACCCGGGTTGGTGTGCACTATTACTATAATGGGCATGTGATATTTTACGGCCAGCTCTTCAAAAAATTTTACAATAACCATGCTTTGTTCGGCATCGTTTACATCTTTTATAAAATCGGCAATGCCATCAATTACCAGTAGGTGTATGCCGCCAAATTGTTGCAGGGCGCCTTCGCAAATGTCGCTGGTCATTTGCGCATATGTGGCAATTTCAAGCTGACGTATGTTGTAGGATAATAAATAATCGCAGCCACTCATATTGGCACGCCGCAAAACCGACATAATATTTTTTAAGTGCTTGTGCTTTGCCTGTTCGGTATCCATGTGTATAACGGCTTTTTTATGTATGTTGGGTTGCACGTTTACAAACTCAAGTCCGTCAATTAAACCATCGGGGCTAATGGCACCTGCCATAAGGATACTTGTAAAAGCACTCTTACCGCTTTTGCTGGCGCCGCTAATGGTGGTTAGGTTGCCCTCGGTACTAATAATTTCATCGTTAATGGTTATAACGGGCACAGGCTCGGCAATTTGCGAGTGCTCGCTTATGCGGTGCACTTCGTACACATCAAGCATGTTGGGGTTACGTAATTTATAAAGATGGCGCATGGCATCTTCTTGTATATCCTTCAGCGTAATTTTTGGGTTTAGTGGTGGTACGTCTTTCATGGTTTTATAATTTTTACGAAAGTACAAAAGGTGTGGAATAATACATTCTTTAAAACTGCCGTAAAGCCCTGTATGGCTGTACTGACGCTGTAATAAGTGTGTAATAATATATGAGAATCAGCTTATTGAAAATAAAAACAAGCCTGTGAATAGAAATATTTTGTTGGTAAGTTTTTGTTTTGTCTTTAGCCGGTGCGTTGTCATTTCGACCGCAGGGAGAAATCTGTATTTGGTATTAGATTGTTTGCAAATAAAGATTTCTCGGTCGTTCCTTCTTCGAAATGATTTTATTTTTGGTATTTTTAATTTATCTTTGATAACCCAAAATAATGGGCAATCAATTATGACAACAGGGAAAGAATTAGCAAATAGGCTTCTTGAAGACATTAATAAATCTGTAGCAATAAGACAAAAAGTTCAAGACCCATTTACTCAAGTAAGAAACATAGGCATAAGTGGACAAGCGGACTTAAGTGGCTTTATGTCCTCCTTAAATGTTTTAAGTTTTGATGGACACTTAGACATTCTTTCTCAATTCATTAATTTTCATAAACGATTGGTTAATCACGATAAAGGGACTAAAGTTGATATTGCTGTTTGGCAAAAAGATGTTCAAAATAATCTTGATGAGATTGCACATACTTTCCAAGAAATTATCTCAAGTGACACGGAAGACGTTTTCACAGAAACTAAATTTTCTGAATTCTTAATTGAACAGTTGGGTTATCTACATGACGACGCTAATTAAATAATCAGCTAAATCTAATGGAAATACAGATTTCTCCCTCCGGTCGAAATGACAAAGCGTAATAAAATAGTGTTGAGGTTTGTTGTTGCATGGTTTCAAATCCAACGGAGCAGGCGGTAGTTAGTTCTGAAAATTTGGATCCCACCATTCTATTTTATTAATAATCCATTTGTTTTTAACGGGGTCCAGTTTTATATGAATTTTAATTGGGTCGGAATTGCCATGATATAATTGAGGCCTACTTACATATCCTTTATATGTGGCTCGCTGATAGAGTACTTCAATTGTTTTTTCTATTTTGTTTTTTTTTGATGACTTAATTTCATAGAAAAAACACATCTCTAAAGTAGTATCGTGTTTTAAAATTTTTAAAAACTCCTTCTCTGATTTAATTGTATGATATTTTGCACAATTTATATTTACAGAACTATCTTTTGTTAATGCTGAACTATTTTCAATTTTAGCATAAACATCAAGGAAATTAATTTGTGCGTGCTTGCAATAAATAGAATCAAAAATAAAATCTGCATTAATTTTTTTTTGAGAGAAACAATATTGAACGAATATAAAAAGGACAATAAGAAATGTTATTTTCTTCATGATTTGAATATTATAAGATTGGCACGTCGTTCCTACTTGCAATGACAAGCACTACATATTCCTTCTATACTGTCCGCCTACTTCAAATAAAGCATGGGTAATTTGCCCCAGGCTGCAATATTTTACGGTTTCCATTAAGGAGTTAAAAATGTTTCCGTTTTGTACTGCAACGTGTTGTATCTCTTTCAGTTTTTCTTTACCGGTAGTGCCTGCGTTTTTCCAAAGGGTTTGCACGGTTTGTATTTGAAACTCTTTTTCCTCTTCGGTACTGCGTATAACTTCTTTCGGTATAATGGTTGGCGAACCTTTGCTCGATAAAAATGTATTTACTCCCACAATAGGATACTCGCCCGTGTGTTTCAAGGTTTCGTAATACAAACTCTCTTCCTGTATTTTGCCGCGTTGGTACATGGTTTCCATAGCGCCTAAAACACCGCCACGTTCGCTTATACGGTCAAATTCGGTTAGCACGGCTTCTTCTACCAAGTTGGTAAGTTCCTCTATTATAAACGAACCCTGTAACGGGTTTTCGTTTTTAGCCAAGCCTAATTCTTTATTAATAATTAATTGTATAGCCATTGCACGGCGCACACTCTCTTCGGTTGGGGTTGTAATGGCTTCATCATACGCGTTTGTGTGTAATGAATTACAATTATCATAAATGGCATACAGTGCTTGCAGCGTAGTACGTATATCGTTAAAGTCAATTTCTTGCGCGTGTAAACTTCTGCCACTTGTTTGTATATGGTACTTCAACATTTGCGAACGCTCGTTTCCGCCGTATTTAAATTTCATGGCCTTAGCCCAAATTTTACGAGCCACTCTACCAATTACACTATACTCTGGGTCGATGCCATTACTAAAAAAGAAAGATAAGTTAGGCGCAAAATCATCTATGTGCATGCCACGGCTTAAATAATACTCAACAAACGTAAAGCCATTTGCAATGGTAAAGGCAAGTTGTGATATAGGATTAGCACCTGCTTCGGCAATGTGGTAACCCGATATTGAAACCGAATAAAAATTACGGACTTTGTTATCAATAAAATATTGTTGCACATCGCCCATAACACGTAACGAAAACTCGGTGCTGAAAATGCAGGTGTTTTGTGCCTGGTCTTCTTTTAAAATATCGGCTTGCACGGTACCGCGTACTTGTGCCAGTGTATCTACTTTAATTTTTTCGTACACATCTTTAGGTAAAACCATATCGCCTGTTACACCAAGCAACATTAAACCTAAACCATCATTTCCCTCAGGTAAAGCACCGTTATATTTTGGGCGCGCTATGCCTTTTGTTTTGTAAATGGCATCAATTTTCTTTTCGGTTTCTTTTTCTAAACCGTTTTTCTTAATGTAGATTTCGCATTGCTGGTCTATGGCGGCATTCATAAAAAATGCTGCTATAATTGCTGCCGGACCATTAATGGTCATAGATACCGAAGTTTTTGGGTCGGCTAAATTAAAACCGCTATATAATTTCTTCGCATCATCTAAACAGCAAACACTAACACCGCTGTTACCCACCTTGCCATAAATATCGGGGCGGTAATCTGGGTCTTGCCCATATAAAGTAACACTATCAAATGCTGTACTTAAACGTGCAGCAGGCAAACCTTTACTTACATAATGAAAACGTTTGTTGGTTCTCTCGGGCCCACCCTCGCCGGCAAACATACGTGCAGGGTCTTCGCCTTCGCGCTTAAACGGATAAATGCCCGCAGCGTAAGGAAATTCCCCGGGAAAATTTTCGGTTAAATTCCATTTCAACACATCGCCCCACGAACGGAATTGTGGCACAGCAATTTTTGAAATTTGTGTGTGCGATAAACTTTCGTAATGCGTTTTAATTTTAATTTCTTTATCGCGTACTTTAAAAACATAGTACTCGTTGGTATATTGTTTTTTGCGGTCTTCCCAAGTATCCAGTAATTTTTTGTTGTGCCCGTCTAAATCAAGTGCAATGGTTTCGTATTCTTCTTCTAAAGATTTAATCAGTCTATCTCTATCAGCCATTTTACTATCGCGCAACGTATCAATGGTTTTACGAATGCCGTAAAGTTTCTCTGCAATATCGGATTGCAGATTGGCTTTTTTATCGTAAGCGCGGTTGTTTTCTGATATCTCACTTAAGTAACGCGTGCGGGCAGGAGGGATGATGTAAATTTTTTCGCTCATCTCGTTTGTAATCACAAAATTCGATTTTAAATCGGCTCCTGTGCGTTCAACCATTTTATCCATTACCGCTTTGTACAGGCGGTTCATGCCAGGGTCGTTAAACTGAGATGCAATGGTGCCGTAAACAGGTAAAGCATCATCACTTGCATCCCACAAATTATGATTGCGTTTGTATTGTTTCTTCACATCACGTATTGCATCAAGTGCGCCACGTTTATCAAATTTGTTTAAAGCAATAACATCGGCAAACTCAATCATGTCAATTTTTTCTAACTGAGTAGCTGCACCGTATTCGGGTGTCATCACATACAAGCTCATGTTACTGTGCTCGGTAATTTCGGTATCGCTTTGCCCAATGCCCGCAGTTTCTAAAATAACCAAATCAAAGTTAGATGCCTTTAAAATATCTACCGCATCTTTCACATATTTAGATAATGCTAAGTTACTTTGGCGAGTTGCCATACTACGCATAAAAACACGGTCGTTGCGAATGGCATTCATACGGATTCTATCGCCCAATAAAGCACCGCCTGTTTTGCGTTTACTTGGGTCAACCGAAATAATGCCTAAGGTTTTTGTTGGGAAATCAATTAAAAAACGACGCACCAATTCATCAACCAACGATGATTTACCTGCACCACCCGTACCCGTTATACCCAACACAGGTGTTTTAGATTTGCTTGCCTGCTCGTGAATTTTTTTAAGCATGGCTGCATTTTCTTCGCCATGATTTTCGGCCGCAGAAATTAAACGTGCGATGGATTTATGATCTCTTTCTTGTAAATGAGCAACCTCTCCGTTTAATTTAATACTTGGGTCGTAGTCTGATTGCTGAAGCAAATCGTTTATCATGCCTTGCAAACCAAGCGCACGTCCATCATCCGGACTATAAATTCTGGTAATGCCGTATTTGTGTAACTCTTCAATCTCGGTTGGTAAAATAACACCGCCACCGCCGCCAAATATTTTAATGTGCGAGCAACCGCGTTCTTTCAACAAATCGTACATGTATTTAAAATACTCTACGTGTCCGCCCTGGTAGCTGGTAATGGCAATGGCATTGGCATCCTCTTGTATGGCGCAGTTAACCACATCTTGTACCGAGCGGTCGTGCCCCAAATGTATAACCTCGGTACCGCTGCCCTGCATAATACGGCGCATAATATTAATGGCTGCATCGTGCCCGTCAAAAAGTGCTGCTGCGGTAACAATGCGTATTTTATGTTTTGCCTGATACGGTTTTGCTTCAATCATCATAGTCAATGAAATTTCGTGAGCGGCTAATTTACGAATTTTAGGCTGCCGAAATATTTGATTTAGACCAATTTTTATTTGTTAAACTCTTTTGAATAGTAATTACTTTTGGCGTAATTGCCCTAACTAATGAGCTGCCTGAAAAAAATTATATTATTTGTTTTATTTTTTAGAATAAGCGTTTATGCTCAGTTACCACCCATACGGGTTTATATTTTGGCAGGGCAATCAAATATGAGCGGTACACAAAACCCTTTGGTTAGTCAGTTACCGGCGAGTTTAAAAGATACATTACCAAATGTACTTATAAAGGTTGGCGGCGATAATGTGTATAATTGGCAAACCTTGCGCCCCGGATTAGGTTCGCAGCCAACTAATTTTGGACCCGAAATAACTTTTGGGCACGATGCTTCAACTTATTTTAACGGCGATAAAATAGCCATCATTAAATATTCGTACGGTGGCACTACATTAAATGAAGATTGGCGTCCGCCTTCAGTGGGCGGAACAACAGGCTGGTTATACAAAAATTTTATAAGAGATTTAACCAAGTACTTAGATACACTTGCTTATACTAACACTGTTCAAATAATGGGCATGTGTTGGATGCAAGGCGAGTATGATGCCAGAGATAACGGCAAGGCATTTAACTACCAAGCAAACCTTGTCGGTTTTATAACAGATGTACGCGATACATTAAATTTACCTAGGCTGCCTTTTGCTATTGGCATGATTGATAATACATTTGGTTGGACGTATAATGCAATAGTAAGACAAGCCGAAATAAACGTAGCAAAAAATACGGATGCTACAAGTGTTTTTGATACGCATGGTTTGGGCACAGATGGGGTTCATTACAATACACAAGGGCAAATAGAGTTAGGGCACTTTTTCTTTAATTCGGTAAACAGTTTATACAGCATTTGGCAAGCGGCAAGTAATGGTACGGTAAATGTTTTTCCTAATCCTACTAATCACAGCTTTGAAGTTTCGTATGCCGATGTTCCGGCAGATTACAGTTATAAAATTACCGATAAAAAAGGCGCTGAGGTTCAGTCGGGGCAACTGTATTCGGGTTATCAAATAGATGTATCGTTGCTTAGTTCGGGCACCTATTTTATTACCCTTACAATTAATGGCACCAACATCACAGTAAAAAAAAAACTCATAAAAATTTAAAAGGGGGCAGTACTAAAAGTGTTTTGTTTGGTCGTTATCCTAAGTAAAGCACAAGTAATTATCAGGTGTTTTATTTAAGTAGGAATTGTAATTTACTTTTTATATATTTGGTTATATTAAACACCAAACTCATGAAAAAAATATTACTTTCCATCCTAATTATATTTTCTTTTGTTGCTGTAAAAGCACAATACAAAAATTATGGCGATAATTTAACTGATTTAAAAAAGCAAGGCAAGCTAACGGGCAAAGAACGCATTTACAATCCCAATGCAACAAAGCATTTGCAAATAACTAAATCAATAAATCAGGTAGCAAAAAATGGCTCGCATAATAATGCAACTATGGGTGTAACATCTACCCAATGTAATTGTTGGATACCAAAAGATACTTCTTTTCATACGGTTCCGTTTGATGGCAGTGGTGCAAGTGGACCACCAACTCCCGGAGATCCTAATTATGCAAACGATGATTGGTCTACTTATGGTATAACATTACCATTTAATTTTTGTTTATACGGAGATACTGTGGGAATTGATTCAACGCATCAATTATTTATAAATAACAATGGTAACATTTCTTTTGGCGCACCTTATTCTGATTTTACAGCAGTTCCTTTTCCAAGTGCTCAATATAATATGATAGCTCCTTTTTGGGGGGATGTAGATACAAGAGGTGCTGGCAGTGGATATGTTTATTATCAATTAACTTCAACTCATTTAATTATTCAGTGGGATAGTGTTGGCTATTTTATGGAACATGATGATAAAAGCAATACATTTCAATTAATTATTACAGATGGAACGGATCCACTTTTACCGGTAGGATATAACATTTCTTTTTGTTATGGCGATATGCAATGGACAACAGGAGACGCATCTAGCGGAGTTTTAGGTTTTAGAGGTTTTCCTGCTACAGTGGGTATAAATAAAGGAGATGGAATAAATTATTTTCAATTGAGTTTATTTGATACTGCCGGTACTGCTTATACAAACCCTACCGGAACTCCGGCAAGTGGAGTTGATTGGTTAGATTACAGGTCATTTTTGTTTAACTCTTGCGGTACAAGCAACAATTTACCTCCGCTTTCAATTAGTAACGACTCTACTGTGTGTGATACAATGAATGTTTATGTAGTAGGCGATACACTTATTATACAACGCCTTAGTTTTATTCCGCCCGAGGCAAATCAATTTACAACCATAGCGGCGGCATCACCTGATTTAGGCTCTAATTTTTCTGTCATAAATTCAAATTCGGGCGTAGTAGCTTCTTTAACTTTTAGAGTAAGCAGCAATGGTTTAACCCTGGGTAATTATTATCACATAACTGCAACCAGTACAGATAATGGTACACCTGCTTTAAGCACTACCATGAATTACGTGGTTCATGTATTAGATTCTTCAAGCGCTGTTACAGGCATTAAAACAATAAATGACAAACAAATTTCAATTTATCCTAACCCAAACAACGGCAATTTTGTGATAGAAACAAATAACACAAAACAATTTATGCAGGTATACGATGTAACAGGCAAAGTTGTTTTAAGTCAAACTATAACAGGTAAAGCAACTATAGATGCCAGCAACTTAAGCGAAGGTGTTTATAACGTTAGTCTTACAAGTAGCAAAGGTGTTGTAAATAAACGATTGGTTATTGTAAGGTAATTTGTGCCATTTTAATGAATAAATAAGGCTTTTAGCCTTGCATGCAAGCTTGTGGTTAAATCTTTTTACTTATTTCGTTAAAACTTCAAATCGGTTTAAGAGTTTTTTTGTATTATAGCTTAAAATTTGCTTGTATGAAGAAACTGAACTTTTCGTTGCATAATATATATATAGCACTTAGCACCTTTTGTTTTTTAATTTCACAAAATATATTTGCCCGTGCCGGTGGCGGAGGTGGTCATAGTGGTGGAGGTGGCCATAGCGGCGGTGGCGGCGGATACAGCGGCGGTAGTGGTTTTTATAGCACCGGCAGTGGGGGTGGCGGAAGTTTAAGTACAGGCACTATTGTTATCATTATTATTGCAGTAGTAATTTATTTATATCTTAAAAAAAGCGGCAAACTGGGTGGCATTACAGGCGGAGATGATGATGGCGATGATGTAGTACAAAGCATGCCCGATAAACCATTACCCGAAGGATTAGATAAAGAAAAAATAAAATCTTCTTTTTTAAGCATACAAGATGCATGGCAGAAAAAAGAATTGAAAAACGTGCGCAAGTGGGTTTCTGATGGGGTGTATCAGCGTTTTAATGCGCAGTTTGCCATGATGAACAAACTATCGCAGGTAAATAAGTTAATTAATATAAAAGTAGATGGCATTAAACTTGCCAATGCAGGTGTTGATGGTCATTATCAAACTGCCGATGTAGCGGTTAGTTTTACTATGGATGATGAATTTATAAGCGACAAATATCCTTCATTCAACCAAAAATTCAGAGGCGAAAGTGCCATGGAGTACTGGACGTTTATAAAACGTAACGATGCGCAACAAAATAAAAATTTATATAACGATAATAATTGCCCTAATTGTGGTGCTACGTTTGATGTGAGCATGGGTGAGATTAGTCGTTGCAGTGCTTGTGGCACACTTACTAATAATGCTAGTTACGATTGGGTGTTAAGCGAAATTACACAAGAAGATGATTATAACGGTGGTACCAATTTTGGAAGATTAGCGGAGTTACAAGCGCTCACCAAAAACGATAATTTATTTTCGGTACAGCGTATAGAAGATGTAGCATCTAATGTGTTTATGCAAACAATGGAAGTTCTATCGGGCGCACCCGAAAAAAAATTAACTCGTTTTGCCGATACAGAAACCACTCAAAATATTTTAGCGCATAAAAAGGAGTTGGGCAATTTTATATTCGACCGTTTATATTTAAACGATGTTGATTTGGTAGACTTTAATACAAACAACGAACGATTGAATTTAATTTTCTCGTTAAAAGCAACCTACCAACGTGTACAAGCCGGAGAGAAACTAAAATTGATAGATAACGATATGGTTACAAAGCATTATGCCATCGTACTATCTAAAAACATAAGAGCCCTGCAAACTGCCGAAAAAGAAACTGTATTTAGTTACGAGTGCGCAAATTGTGGTGCACCTTTTACCGATACTACTAATGATGTTTGCCCTTATTGCAGTGCTGCCATTATTGACTTTAATCGTAATTGGGTGCTTACATTTTTTAAAATGAATTAATGATAACTTTAAAACTTTATTTAATTAAAACAGCATGAAAAAAATACTACTTGTTACTCTAATCACTTTGTCTTTTATTTCGGTAAAAGCGCAGTATAAACACATTGGTGATAGTTTGTGTAAATTAAAACAACAGGGTAAACTAACCGGAGACGAGCAGTTTTATAATCCTAACGGTACTAAAACCCTGCACCTTTCAACTTTAGTTAATTCAAAAAAAGGTTCGCATAATAATAGTACTATGTCGTCTTCAACAGCATGTAATTGCTGGATACCGCGAGATTCATCGTTTCATGTTGTACCATTAGATGGTAGCGGTTCAAGCACGGGGCCAGGTGTGCCTCCAAATTACGCTAACGATGATTGGTCGACTAATGGCATTACACTGCCATTTAACTTTTGTTTTTATGGTGCACCGGCCGGAAATGCAAGTAATCAATTGTATATTAATAATAACGGAAACATATCTTTTGGCGCACCTTATTCAACATTTTCGGCAGTTGCTTTTCCAAGTAATCAGTATACAATGGTTGCGCCATTTTGGAGTGATGTTGATACCGATGGACCTAATAGCAGATATGTTTGGTATAAAATGACTTCAACTTATTTAATTATTCAGTGGGATAGTGTTGGTTATTATATGGCACATGATGATAAATTAAACACCTATCAATTAATTATTACAGATGGAAACGACCCAATTTTACCTGCTGGAAATAATATTTCATTTTGTTATGGCGATATGCAATGGACTACCGGTGATGCTTCTGGCGGAACTAATGGTTTTGGTGGAACACCTGCAACAGTTGGGATAAATAAAGGTGACGGTACCACTTATTTTCAATTAAGTCTGTTTGATAATTCTGGAAGCACTTTTACTAACCCAAGCGGAACTCCTACTGCAAGTGGTGTTAATTGGCTTGATTATAAATCTTTTTATTTTAATTCTTGTGGCTCAGGTGGCAACATTGCCCCATTACCTACAAGTGGTTTATCTCCTTGCGGACAAGATACTTTAAAGATTTGTGCCGTAGGCGATACACTTCTTCAAACGGTTAGTTTTACCGGACCAGAGCCTGCCCAATCTGTTAGCGTAACTGCATCGGGTGGTGGAGCATTAGCCGGACATTTTTCGGTTGTAAATTCAACACCGGGCACAACGGCATCTTTAACTTTTATGGTAAATAGTGCCGGTTTAACTCCCGGTTTTTATACCGTAACTGTAACGGGAACAGATAATGGTACACCTGTTTTAAGTACAACATTAACCTATATCATTAATATATTAAATGCACCTATTCCAAGCCCGGCAATAACGGTAAGCCCTGCAATAACTTGCGGTACCGCGCCTCCGCTTATCACCTTAACCAATAGTAGTAGTTATGATAGTTATACTTGGAGCACGGGCGCAACAACTTTTACTACCAGTGTGGCTGTTACAACTACGGTACAAGTAACTGTTACAAAAAACGGTTGTTCAAAAACCGGCTCGGTGGTAGCGCAAATTTATCCGGTTCCAAGCCCTGTAGTTAATGGGGCTTTAAATATTTGTCCACCAAGTGTAAATACAGTACTGTCTGTAAATCAGCCTGTAATGGGCGGAACGGCTCCATTTACCTATAATTGGGATGCTGGTGCTTCTACAACTTTTACATTAACTGCAGCACCCGGCACACATTCGGTTATGGTAACCGATGCGCATGGTTGTAAAGATTCGGTATCGGTAACTGTTACCACAAACACAGCAACGGCAAATCCGGTAACCATATCATCGGCAGGTAGTTTGTGTGCAGGTAGCATAGTTCTTTCTTCATCTATTACAAATGCAACATCTTATTTATGGCAACCCGGTGGCGGAACTGCTTCTACATATACAGTAAGTGCACCTGGTACATATAGTTTATCGGTAGCTATAAACGGATGTAGTTCATCAACCACATATACGTTAGCTAATCCGGTAACACCTACTCTAACCGTTTTAGGTGACACATCTATTTGTGCAGGATCGAGCACAACACTTACAGTAAGTGCAACTCCCGCAGGAGTATATACATATACTTGGTCAAACGGAGCTACACCTATGGGAAATGGCACAACGCAAATAATAAACACAACAGGAAATTTATATAATGTAATAGGTGTAAACAGTAGTACGCAATGCAAAAGCATTTTAACATTTACCATAAATAATTATAATAATCCAACAGTATCTATTAATGGAAATAGTACCATGTGTGCTGCTGTACCTCATGATTTATTAACGGCTGTTCCTGTTGGTGCAAATGGTCCATATACTTATTCTTGGTCGCCGGGGGCAACGGTTACAACACAAACAAATAGCGTTACAAGTCCTCATACATATAGTGTTGTAGTTACCGATAGTAAAGGTTGTAAAGCAAGCGCGCAGTTTGTAGTTAAATTAAGTAACCCTTCGTTGCATATGCTGCCTTATTATATCTGTCCAAATCAATCAACCATTATGCATGCACATGGTTCGGGAACTCCCCCTCTTACTTATGTATGGTATCCTGGACCAATAACAGGGTCGTCTTACACAACTTCAACAGCGGGTAATTATGCAGTTGTTATGACCGATTTTTATGGTTGTAAAGATTCGGTTACAGTTAACGTGATTCAAAACCCTAAGCCTCAGGCAAACTTTACCTATAGTCCGGCAACTCCTGAAGATAACACGCCTGTAGGTTTTTCTAATACATCAACTATAGTCACACCCGATTCGATAGCATGGGATATGTGGAATTTTGGTGATGGCAATAACGATACTGTTTCGTCTATCCAAAACCCAGTGCACACATATACCGTTGGTGGAACTTATCCTGTTACTTTAATTGTAGCAAGCAAAGAAGGTTGTTTAGATACTATTGTGAAAAATGTAGTTATTCAGTTTGCCATTATCGCTCCAAATATTATTACTCCTAACGGAGATGGATTAAACGAATTTTTAGCGTTTAAAAACCTGCTTTATTTTAAAAATAATAAAATATGGATTTATAATCGTTGGGGTACTTTAATTTATCAGGATAATGATTATAAAAATAACTGGACGGGTAAAGATTATAGCGATGGCACTTATTTCTACATCTTAGAAGTTCCAGATAAACCTAAAACCTTTAAAGGATTTTTTGAGAGTTTAAAATAGACTTTGAATGTTCTTTTTATTAATGAATTACTAGTTCATTAACTTAAAGATTAAACGGCTACCTTTGCGCGCATGTTTCTTAAAACGATAGACAGATATATTTTAAAAAAATTTATCGGCACCTTTATTTTTTCTATCATGCTTATTATTTGCGTTGTTGTTATTTTTGATATTTCCGAAAAAGTAGACAATTTTATTCATGCCTCTTTACGCGAAATTATTTTCGACCATTATTTAAACTTCATTCCTTTTTTTGCCAATAAGCTTAGCCCCTTATTCGCTTTTATTTCGGTTATTTTCTTCACTTCAAAAATGGCAACCCGTTACGAAACTGTTGCTATATTGAGTAGTGGCATAACTTACAGAAGATTTTTGCGACCTTATATCATTGGTGCAGGTTGTATAGCGCTTACATCTTTATATATCAGTCATTTTATAATTCCTAAAGCAAACCGACACAAACAGGCTTTTGAGGATAAGTATATAAACCAGCATTATCAAACAACGGCACGCAACATACACCGTCAGTTAGATAAAAACACGGTAATTTATATGGAAAGCTATTCGGATGGAGATAAGCGCTGTAATAGATTTACCCTGGAAAAAATAAAAAACTACCAGCAATATTATATGCTTAATGCAGATAATATAAGATGGGATACATTAAAGAAAAAATGGATAGCTTATAATTATTATGAACGTATAGCACATAGCGATAGCTCTCAAAAAAACTCGGCTAGACGTTACACAGAGGAGTTAAAGTTTGGGGCAGAGAAAGAAATTGATATAAATTTTAAACCCATTGATATGGGACGTATAGAAAGTAAAGTAGAAGTGATGACCTATCCTGAATTGACAAAATTTATTGCTGATGAAACGGAAAAAGGCTCAAGTGGCATAGAGCGTTTTGAGGTAGAAAATTACATGCGCACGGCTTTCCCGTTTTCCACTTTTATTTTAACCATTATTGGTGTTTGTATTTCATCACGCAGGGTGCGTGGTGGCATAGGTTTACACTTGGCTATGGGTTTATTATTGGCAGCTTCTTATATGCTGTTTTCGCAAGTATCTTCTACGTTTGCTATTAATGGTTTAATGTCGCCTTTGCTGGCAGTTTGGATACCGAATTTTTTATACGGGGGCATTGCTTTTTATTTATACCACACAGCGCAGAAGTAGGTAGGATGATTAAAAATATAAATCCTCAGCTTTTAAGCGAAGATATTTTCTTACCGAAAGGGCAGAACTTAAGCCTGATATTAGTATACCAAGCGAAATAGTTACTAAAAATAAAATCAGTAAATAATTGGGGTTTTGCACCACTAACAATTCAGGTATAAATTTATTGGAGGCTATTATAAAAACAACCACCAGTATATCGGCTATAATGCCTGCAATTACACCGTTTATTATACCGTTAATGATAAATGGTTTTCTGATAAACGATTGTGTAGCACCTACCAAATACATGGTTTTTAATAAAAAGCGTTTAGAGTAAATAGATAAACGAATGGTGTTATTAATTAAAGCAACTGCAATTATTATAAGAAGAGCCGAGAAGAATAAAATAATGGCACTTATTTTTTGCGTGTTTTTATTAATGTTTTCTACCAACACTTTTTGGTAAACAACTTCGCGTACAATTTTTTCTGAGGCAATTTCTTTTTCAATCCATACTAAACTATCGGGGTTAGCGTACTCAGCTTTTATGTTTGCGTTAATTGAAGAGGGCAGGGGGTTAAAACCTAAAAAGGTAACAAAATCATCACCTGTTTTTTGTTTCATTTCTTCGGCAGCTTCTTCTTTGCTTTTGTAGGCTACATTTTTGATGTAGATGGCAGCTTCCATTGTTTTCTTAAGCTTATCAATTTCAGGCTGAGGTGCATCTTCTTTTAAATATACCTGAAAACCTACATTTTCTTTTACATGGTTTACAATTAAGCGCGCATTAATAAATACCCAGCCAACCAAGGCTAATAAAAATAAAACTAAAGATAAACTCATTACCACCGTAACTGATGAAGTTTTTATTTTACTTTGCAGTGTGTTGCGTGCCATATCAAAGGCTAATGTACATTTGCTTTTTAGTTGTTTAACTTTGATAGCCACGTTTTAACTAACACACAGTTGTTGAATGCCCTTGCCTAAACAAACATATACTACGCTTATAAAACAACATGCCAAGCGCTTGGGTTTTGAATATTGTGGTATATCTAAAGCCGATTTTTTAGAAGAAGAAGCTCCGCGTTTAGAAAAGTGGTTGAATAACAACATGCATGGCGAAATGAAGTATATGGAAAACTACTTCGATAAACGCTTAGACCCCCGCTTGTTGGTTGATGGTGCTAAATCAGTAGTATCCTTATTACTTAATTATTATCCCGAGAAAGAACAAAACCCTGATGCGCCAAAAATTTCTAAATACGCTTATGGAAGTGATTATCATTTTGTGATAAAAGAAAAATGCAAAACACTGATTGATGTTTTAAAAGAAGAGATTGGCGATGTAAACGGACGCTGCTTTGTTGATTCTGCTCCCGTTATGGATAAAGCTTGGGCACAAAAATCGGGTTTAGGTTGGGTAGGAAAAAATAGTAACCTCATTAATAAAAACAGTGGCTCTTTCTTTTTTATTGCCGAACTTATTATTGATGTAGAACTTGAGTATGATGGACCAATAAAAGATTATTGCGGCACTTGCACTCGTTGTATAGATGCTTGTCCTACCAATGCCATAGTTGAACCGTATGTGGTTGATGGTAGTAAATGTATTTCGTACTTCACGATTGAGTTGAAA
The DNA here is from genome assembly GCA_013288015.1 of Bacteroidota bacterium. Taxonomy (GTDB): domain Bacteria; phylum Bacteroidota; class Bacteroidia; order B-17B0; family Aurantibacillaceae; genus PALSA-968. The sequence goes on from JABDCR010000004.1 coordinate 63,380, forward strand.
GAAAATATACCGACTGATTACAAAAATAAATTTGATAACTGGGCTTTTGGCTGCGATGTCTGTCAGGATGTTTGCCCTTGGAATCGTTTTAGTAAAGCACATACCGAACCCTTATTTAATAATAACAGCGATTTATTAGATTGGGATGCGAAACAATGGCAAGAAATAACCCAAGAAGTTTTTAGTAAAGTGTTTAAAAACTCGGCCGTTAAACGTACCGGTTTTAAAGGTTTGAAACGAAATATAGATTTTTTGAAATAATAAGTTTTAAAATATCTCCGTAAAAAAACGAGGCAATAAAGCTGGCTTTAATAATATGGTAAATACAAAACCAAACACCGCACCCCAAAAGTGAGCGTTGTGTCCAATATTATCTAACTGGCGTTTGCCCATGTACCAACTGTAAATTAAATACAAGCCTCCAAAACTCCAGGCAGGTATAAAAAACGGAATAAATAAAATACCCATGCCCATAGTTGGGTTAATTAATATGGCGCTAAATACAATAGCAGTAACAGCTCCACTTGCACCAACAGATGAGTAACTGGGGTTATCTCGTTGTTTTATAAAATCGAAAAGCGAAGAGAAAAAAATACCGCCTACATATAACAAGATGTAATAGAATACAGCTTTCTCTTGAAAGAGAGTAGGGAAATATTGTTCTTCAAGCACTTGCCCAAATAAATAAAGCGCATACATATTAAAACCTAAATGCATATAATCGCCATGCAAAAAAGCATGTGTAAACAAACGGTAATATTGTTTGTGATGATAGGTTGCATAAGCGCTAAATAAATATTTATTAAAAATATTTGCATCATTAAATGCCCAAAAAGAAAAGGCAACGCAGGCAACTATAATACAGGTTGTTATCATATAAATTTATGCGTCAAATATACCCAATAAAAAAGGCTGCACTAGCAGCCTTTTTTATAAAGTTATTTTTTATTTAGTCAACGTTATCGTGTAAAAAAGAGTTGTTGGGTTTTATCTCCATTTTTTTATCATCTCCTTCGCTTAGTGTATAACGAGATACATTGCTTTCGGTAGAGTAATTTACGTTATCTAACTTAATGTTTTGACGAACGAAAGATGGTTCTTTTTCAAGCTCATTTAAACCTTCTGAGGACTTTAATTTAAATGTAATGTCTTTCAGTTTTTTAATGCGCTCTTGTGCCATGCGGATGCGTTCTTCGCGCTCCAATTTTTGTAAATCTTCAGCACTTAAGTTTTCAAGGCTTTTTGCCTCTCCTTCAACTTCGTTAGATGAAGAAACCATTTTAATTTCCATGGTCATTTCTTCTTCCGAAGAATCAGTTGATTCGCTTGCGCTATTTGTAAAAGTATATTCTTCTTCGTTTACTATTTCGTTTGAAGAAGACTCATTTGTAACTACAAATTCAATTTCAGACTCCTGATTTGAAACCGCGCTTATTTCTTCTTGTGTATTTGTAGAGGTAATTTCAGCTGTTGTTTCTTCCGATTTTTTAATCAACAAGAAAGGCTCATCTTCTTTTTTCTCTTCTTCCTTAATTACTTCTTCAATATTAGTTTGTACTACTAATGTATTTGTAACAACGGGTTCAACTACTGCTTCTGGTTTGTGAGACTCTAATACATTTACAATTTTCTCAGGTTGTTTAGCTGTTTCAAAACCACTTGGTTTGTTGCTTTCAAAACCAGTTGCAATAATGGTTACACCAACACTATCACCTAATGATTGGTCGATGCCGTAACCGGTAATTAACTCAGCTGTATAACCACTTGCTTCTTGTATATAATCAGTTATCTCACCAAATTCATCCATTGAAATATCATCGGTACCGCTCATGATATTTAATAGTACGTGGCGTGCACCACGAATGTTGTTATCATTTAATAAAGGAGAATTTAAGGCTTGTTCAACCGCACGTATAGCGCGTCTTTCACCTGATGCAGAAGCAGTACCCATAATAGCTACACCGCTGTCTTTCATCACTGTTTTCACATCATTAAAATCTACGTTAATGTGTAAGTTAATGCTTATAATTTCTGCAATAGATTTTGCAGCACCTGTAAGTACATTATCTGCGTGAGCAAATGCTTCGCTCATTTTTAAGTTACCGTAAATGTCGCGTAATTTATCGTTGCCAATAACAAGTAAAGTATCAACATACTTTTTCATTTCTTCTAAACCTTGTTCGGCTTGTTGTTTACGTTTTTTACCTTCAAACACAAAAGGCATAGTAACGATACCAACTGAAAGAATTCCCATATCGCGTGCCACCGAAGCAATAATAGGTGCCGCACCTGTACCGGTACCACCACCTAAACCTGCGGTAATAAACACCATTTGTGTTCCGTCAGATAAATATTTACGAATCTCTTCAATAGTTTCTAAAGCAGAATTTTTTCCCATTTCAGGAATTGAACCTGCACCTAAACCTTTTGTAAGTGCAATGCCTAATTGTATTTTATTAGGCACCGGACTAACTTCAAGTGCTTGCTTATCTGTATTACAAACAATAAAATCTACACCTTTAATGCCAAGCTTAAACATGTGATTAACTGCATTGCTGCCGCCACCGCCTACACCAATTACTTTGATGATTGAGCCTGGTTCTTGTTGTATTTCGAATTGCATCATGTGGTTTTGTATTTTAAATGATAAGGTCTTGTTACCGATTTGCTAATTTCTCGATTGTTAGGCCTTCTTTTTATGTTCTATCTACTTACTTTTAAACTGCTTATTGTTAATTGTTTAGCTTATTCAACATCATCGCGCAACCAATCGGCTACTTTATTGCCAAATGTTTCAAAAAATTTACCGCGTACTTTGTTCGAGTGATTAGCCGGTTTTTTCTTCTCTTTTTCTTTCTCTTCGGGCTTCAATTCAATTTTGCTTTCAAACGTTTTGTTTGTTTTGCGCATCTCATCTTCCATCTTTTTAATGCCCATCATAACTAAACCTACACCAGTTGAAAACATAGGATTGGTAACGTTTTCAGAGCTTTTTGCAAGATGCTCGTTTGGTGTACCTATGCGGCAATCAATGCCGGTAAAGTACTCTACCAACTGAGGTAAATGTTTTAATTGAGAACCACCACCTGTAACAACTATACCGGCAGCTAATTTCTTTTCGTAACCTGAATTTTTTATTTCATACAATACAAAGGCAAGAATTTCTTCCATACGGGCTTGTATAATATGCGCTAAGTTTTTTACCGAAATTTCTTTATGCGGACGACCACGTAAACCCGGAATAGAAATTACTTCATTCTCATGGTTTTCAATCGCTAATGCCGAACCGAATTTTGTTTTTAATAATTCGGCTTGGTTAGTGATAATAGAACATCCTACTTTAATATCTTCAGTAATAATGTTGCCACCTAATGGAATAACTGCAGTATGACGAATAATGCCATCATAAAAAATAGCTACATCACTTGTACCACCACCAATATCAACTAATACAACACCGGCTTCTTTTTCTTCTTCGCTTAAGCAAGCATCAGCAGATGCAAGCGGCTCTAAATTTAAATCAACTACTTTTAAACTGCTACGGTCAACACATTTGTAAATATTTTTAACCGCAGAAACTTGTCCGGTAATAATATGGAAATTTCCTTCTAAACGAACACCCGCCATCCCAATTGGGTTGCGTATGCCTTGCTCGTTATCCACAATATAATCTTGTGGAATTACATGTATAATTTCTTCGCCCGGCTGCATAACCAAACGATGCATATTGTCAATTAAATTATCTACATCGCGTTGTGCAACTTCTTCCTCAATTTGCTGACGTGTAATCATGCCGCGGTGTTGCAAGCTTTTAATGTGCTGCCCCGCTATACCAACTACAACTTCGTTTAACTCGCAAACTTGCTCCAATTTAAAAGTTTGCATTTCGCCTTTTTCGTTTTTAAGCGTAATGTCTTTGGTAAGCGCATCAGCTACGGCTGCTTTAATAGAGCGAATGGTATCTTCGATATTAGACACAACGCCACGTTTAACACCTAATGAGGGTGCTTTACCTATGGCAAGAATTTCAATTTTACCATACTCGTTTTTACGGCCAACAATTGCTGCAATTTTTGTTGTTCCGATGTCTAAGCCTACTACAAAGTCTGATGCTTCCATGTTTTTTATTTTTTAATGCAAACTACTTGGTTCTTATATTTTAAATTAATGATTGAATATTTGTTCCAACCATTTACACTGTTTAATCCTTGGGTATAAAAAATTTTAAGTTTCTCAAATTTATCTGCGATGTCATTATCATTTCCGAAAATTATTTTCTGATTTCCAATTGCAGGGTATAGTTCAATTTCTCTGTCGCTATTTACGTATGCTTGTGTTATCAATCCGTTTAAAAGTGAATCGTTTTTAATGTAGTTGGCTATTTCGTATATATCATCTATTACAGTTATGGCTTTAAAGGCTGAATCTTTTTCTATTTGAGGGATTGAGAAATTATAAAACTGAGAATATTTTTCGGGTATAAAGCCATTTACAATTAACACGCGTGCTGTATAATGATCGGCCAAAGGCATAATGGTTGCTTTATTATCAATGTAAAAACTCTCACCTCGTGTGTTAATGATTCTTACAACCGGTTTGCGTTGTTTTACGTTGATGCTTACATCGCCACTTACGGTAACAGCAACTTCTGAACTGGCAATAGATGGATGTGTGTTTAAAGCTTTCTCTAAACGATACACATTTATATCTTTCATGGGTTGATTGATAAGTGTATCATTTCTGTCTTTCAGAAATTTTAAAATATCATCTTCATCCAAAAAGCTGTTATCATCATCCTGCTCAATAGTAACGGTAACAGTTTTACCTTTTACTTTTTTTTCGTTAGCAGTTACAAATGCCAACGAACTTACTAATCCTGCAATTCCAAGAAACCAAAGAACAATTACTCCTATCTTTTTAAAATTAATTTTCTTCATTTTATAATTTCACCCCTAAACAAGTTTAGGATGACACTTCCATTTTCTTCTTCAAAAAACCTTCTATAGGTTCAACTAACATATCTATATCTCCTGCACCTAATGTCAACAGCACTTCTGTGTTATGTTCCTTTAAATAAGCAACCACTTCATTCTTTTGCAACACTTTTTTATTTGTCGATTTCATTTTGCTCAACAACATAGCTGACGTAATTCCTTCAATAGGCAATTCACGTGCAGGGTAAATGTCTAATAGCAAACATTCATCCAGCATATCCAAACTCTCTGCAAAGCCATCTGCAAAATCGCGTGTGCGTGTAAACAAATGCGGCTGAAAAATGCCGGTAATTTTTTTAGCCGGATACAAGGCTTTTGCTGCTCCAATTGCTGCCTTCAACTCCTCAGGGTGATGCGCATAATCATCGATGTAAATAACATTTTTTGTTTTTACCCGATAATCAAACCTGCGTTTTACGCCACCAAAACTTTGTAATGCTTTTTTTATTACAGCATTATCAATGTTTAGTAGTTGTGCTACAGCTACTGCGGCTGTTGCATTTTCTACATTATGTAAACCCGGAATGCCCAACACAGCATTACTTAAATACGACAAAGAACTCGCTACATCAAAATAAAAATCACCGTCACGTATCTCTACGTTTTTCGCACAGAAATCTGCTTCTAAATTTACAGCGTATGTTTGCCTCTTTACTTCAAGCGATAATGTGTTATCAACATTTTTCTTAACAATTAAATGTCCCTTGGCATTTACCTGATTTGCAAACATGGTATACGAATCGTGCATGTAACTTACATCGCCATATATATCTAAATGGTCAGCATCAACACTTGTAATTACTCCCATATAAGGGTATAGAGTTAAAAAAGAACGGTCGTACTCGTCAGCCTCAACCACTACAAATGTATTTTCACTAGGTTGTTTGTTTCCTAAAAGTAAATTGGTGTTATAGTTTTTTGTGATGCCACCTAAAAAAGCGTAGCAGTCAAAGCCTGCGGTTTTTAAAATATGAGCTACTAAAGAAGATGTGGTTGTTTTACCATGCGTGCCTGCCACAGCAATAGTTTTAAACTGCTTGGTTATTTCGCCTAAAACCTCGGCACGTTTTTTTAATATGTAGTTTTCTTTTTGAACAAAAACAAATTCAGCATGGTCTTTTGGTACAGCAGGGGTGTAAATAATTAAAATATTTTCTTTTTCATATTCGGCCAGCAGGTAATTCAAATATTCCACATTTTCATCAAAATGTATATCTATGCCTTCTGCTTGTAACTCACTGGTAAGTGTGGTGGGCGTTTTATCATAACCTGCCACTTTAATACCATAATGATTAAAATAGCGAGCCAGCGCACTCATGCCAATGCCACCAATCCCCAAAAAATAAATAAGTTTATAATTAAACAGGTTCATTTATCGAAAAATTATTTATAGCCCACTAATTTTAAAACCTCGTTTGTAATAACTTCTGCCGCATTTGGCAAAGCCATTTTTGCCATGTTTTGTTTTAGCTCTTGTTGTCTTGCATCATCGGCAATTAGCTTAACAGCCTCGTTTACTAATTTGCTCGATGCTTCAGTATCTTTTACTAAAATGGCTGCATTTTTATTTACTAACGACATGGCATTTTTAGTTTGATGATCTTCTGCCGCAGTAGGCAGCGGAACTAAAATACAAGGCTTTTGAATGATGCATAATTCTGAAATAGCACCCGCACCCGCACGAGATACCACGCAATCTGCCACGGCATAAGCCAAATCCATACGGGTAATAAAATCAACTGCTTTTATATTTTTATCTGTGAATGGAGCTGTTTGTTGTTTAGCAGTATCAATATAAATTTTACCTGTTTGCCAAACCAACTGAATGTTGTTGTCGGCTAACTGTTGTAAACCCTTACCCATAGCCTCGTTGATACCCTTAGCACCAAGACTTCCACCAACAACTAAAATGATTTTTTTGTTTCCGTCTAAATTGAAAAATTTTAAACCTTCCTCACGTTTATCAGCTACTTGTCGTAAATCTTGTCTAACCGGGTTTCCGGTCAAAATAATTTTTTCTTTCGGAAAAAATTTGTCCATGCCCTCATAAGCCACACAAATTTTACTAACCTTTTTTGAAAGAATTTTATTTGTAATGCCCGGGTATGAATTTTGTTCTTGAATCAACGTTGCAATGCCTCTTGATGATGCCGCACGTAACATAGGCCCACTGGCATAACCACCCGTGCCTATAACAACATGGGGTTTAAAATCATTTAATATTTTTCTTGCTTTTAAAATGCTTGATATAACCTTAAATGGAAAAGATAAATTTGATAATGTGAGCTTGCGTTGCAAACCGCTTATCCAAAGCCCTATAATTTTGTAACCGGCAGCCGGAACTTTTTCCATTTCCATTCTGCCTTCAGCACCCACAAATAAAATATCTGCATCGGGTACTTGTTTTTTTATTTGATTAGCAATAGCAACTGCCGGAAAAATATGTCCGCCGGTGCCACCGCCACTCAGTATAACTTTAAGCTGTGGCAAGTTCGCCTCCTTTCTCGGTTTCTATTTCTTCTTTGCCATCGTTATCGTAAACTTCGCGGCTAACACTTAAAATAATGCCCACCGAAATACTGGTAAACCAAATAGAAGTTCCTCCCATGCTCACTAAAGGCAATGGCTGACCCGTTACCGGAAATAAATTTACCGCGACCGCCATATTTACCATGGCCTGAAAAACCAAACTAAAACTTAAACCAACGGCTAGTAAACCTCCAAAGGTTTTTTCTGCCTTCCGTAAAATTCGTATCGACCTAAAAAATAAAATAAGATACAAAAATAAAAGTGATAAACCCATAAGTGACCCGTACTCTTCTATAATAATAGCATATATAAAGTCAGATGCAGCTTGCGGTAAAAAATTCCGTTGTGTGCTGTTGCCCGGGCCAACCCCAAAACCGTATCCACGGGCTATAGCAATTTTAGCTTGTTCTGACTGATAATTACTTTGCGAATCTCCACTCGTAAAATTCTCAATACGGGCTTTCCATGTGGCACCCCTGCGCATAATATCGGGCTTTACATAAATCACCGTTCCAAAAAGTATCCCGGCTAATAAACCTGCTCCAACAATGGCTCCAATAAATTTTAATGGAACTCTACCAACAAACATAATAAGCAGGCACGTAAAAAATAATAAAGCAGCTGTAGAAAAGTTTGCCGGAAAAATTAATGCGCAAATTATTCCTACCGGAAGAAGAATGGATTTTAGGATAACCTTGAAATCATCTAACTGATCTTGTTTTATAGTAAGCATTCGGGCTACAAAAACAATGAGTGCGAGTTTTGCAAAATCGGAGGTTTGAAAGGTTAAACCAATCCCCGGAATCTCTAGCCAACGATTTGCCTCGCCTGCACTAACACCTTTTAGTAACGTAAATAATAAAAGTGGAATAGAAATAATTAAACCAACTTGCGATAAACGCGAAAATAATTTGTAATTAAATTTATGTACTAGGTACATAATTACAAACCCCATTAGGCATATCACCCCGTGCTTTATTAAAAAGTACTCGGTGTTTCCGCCTTTTGATTTTTGCGCCAATGCGTTACTTGAACTGTATACTACCAATACAGAAATAATGGTAAGTAAAAATACAACCATCCAAATAACGCGGTCGCCTTTTATATAGTTAGTTAGTTTCAATTTTTAATTTTAAAGAGAACGAACTGATGATTTGAATTGAGAGCCACGGTCTTCGTAATTTTGAAACAAATCAAAACTTGCACAAGCTGGCGATAATAAAACCGCATCACCTTTTTTACCCAATTTGTAAGAATAAGAAACTGCTTCGTGCATTGATTGTGCTTCAACAATAGTTTCAACTGCTGAAGTGAAATTTTCAATCAGCTTAGAGTTATCTACTCCTAAACAAACAATTGCTTTTACTTTACTTTTTACTAAATCGTAAAGTTGAGTGTAATCGTTTCCTTTATCAACACCACCCATAATTAACACTACAGGTTTAGTCATGCTTTCTAAGGCATACCATACTGAGTTAATATTTGTAGCTTTTGAATCATTTATAAATTCAATGCCGTTAATGGTTGCAACAACTTCTAAACGGTGTTCTACATTTACAAAATCGCTCAGGCTTTCGCGAACGTTTTCTTTGCGTACATCAACCAGGCGAGCTGCAATTGCAGATGCCATTGAGTTGTAAACGTTGTGCTTGCCTTGCAGGGCTAATTGTTCTATGGTCATGGTTATAGGGTTTTGGTTTATATTTATGGTTATTTCGTTTTCGTTTAAATAGGCTCCGTCTTGTTCAATTTTTTTCTTGATAGAAAAAGGATAGCGAGTTGCTTGAGGATTTACTTGCTCTAAATATTGCATGATGGCCTCGTCATCTGCACAATAAATAAAAGCACCATCGGCGGTTTGGTTTTGCGCTACGCGGAATTTTGACATCGCATAATTCTCAAACTTATATTCGTATCTATCTAAATGATCAGGAGTAATATTTAAAAGAATGGCTATATCTGCTTTAAAATCATACATGCCATCTAACTGAAAACTGCTTAATTCAATAACATAGTAGTCAAAATTTTCAGTAGCTACTTGCCAAGCTAAACTTTTGCCAATGTTGCCTGCTAAGCCTACATTGTAACCAGCATTAGTAAGTATATGATACGTTAGCATGGTAGTTGTTGTTTTACCATTGCTACCGGTAATGCAAATCTTTTTTGCATTCGTATATCTACCCGCAAATTCAATTTCAGAAATAACTTTAATGCCTTTTGCTTTTGCTTTTTTTACTAAATCAGCTTTATCAGGGATGCCCGGACTTTTAATTATTTCGCTGGCGTTTAAAATTTTCTCTTCGGTATGTACGCCCTCTTCAAATGCAATATTGCTTTCTTGCAATGCGGTTTTATATTTTTCTTTTATCTCACCTTTGTCAGATACAAATACATCAAAGCCCTTAGCTTGCGCCAGGATAGCAGCACCCACGCCGCTTTCTCCGCTACCTAATATGACGATACGTTTTTCCACTATCTAAGTTTCAGCGTTACAATGGTTAGTATGGCTAACATGATTCCTATAATCCAAAAACGAGAAACAATTTTTGATTCATGTAAACCACCTTTGTGATAATGGTGATGAAGAGGTGCCATTTTAAATAAGCGATGTGTTTTTGCGTACTCAAGTCCGTGTTTCTTTTTTCTGATTTTAAAAACAAATACTTGCATTACAACCGAAAGGTTTTCCACTAAAAAAATTCCGCATAGAATAGGAATTAAAAGTTCTTTGCGGATAGCAATTGCAAATACGGCAATGATCCCACCTAATGCTAAACTTCCGGTATCGCCCATAAAAACCTGAGCAGGATATGAATTGTACCAAAGGAAACCAATACAAGCACCCACAAATGCTGCAATAAAAATTACCAACTCACCCGAGTTGGGGATGTACATAATATTGAGGTAATCGGCAAAAACCATATTACCCGATACATAAGCTAAAATGCCGAGTGTGGTTCCAATAATAGCAGATGTGCCCGTAGCCAAACCATCCATGCCATCGGTTAAATTTGCTCCGTTAGAAACCGCTGTTACAATTATAATTACAATAGGAATAAAAATTATCCATCCCCATTTATTACAATCATTACAAACCCATCCGATTAGATTGTTGTAATCAAACTCATTATTTTTTACAAACGGAATAGTTGTTTTTAATGTTTTGGTTTCTTCAACAGCATACTTAGGTGCTTTGTATTCGTTGCCTTGACTTATAGCTACATCGAAAGAAGTAGATTTTGGGCCGCTTGAATAAACACGTTCCTTAATGGTAACTTCCGGATTAAAATAAAGTGTAACGCCAACAATTAATCCAATACCAACTTGGCCTATTATTTTAAATCGCCCTTGTAAACCTTCTTTATTTTTTTTGAACACTTTAATGTAATCATCCAAAAACCCTATTAAACCAAGCCATACAGTAGATACCAGCATTAAGATGATATATACATTATGAAGTTTTGCAAATAATAAAGTTGGAATGATTATAGCAGCAAGAATAATTAAACCACCCATGGTTGGTGTACCTGCTTTTTGTTTTTCGCCGGCTAAACCTAAATCGCGAATAGTTTCGCCAATTTGTTTGTGACGAATAAAATCGATAATGCGTTTACCAAATACTAAAGAGATAACCAGTGACGTAATTACAGCCATGGCCGCGCGAAACGATATGTACTGAAACACACCTGCACCCGGAAAATCAAAGGCTTTGTGAAGCCATGTAAACAAATAGTAAAACATTATACGTTAAGTGTTTTTAAGGTTTCTTTTAAAATTTCAAAATCATCAAACGGATGTTTTATACCTTTTATCTCCTGATATTTTTCATGCCCTTTACCTGCAATTAAAATAATGTCACCGGGTTTGGCTAACGAACAGGCAGTTTTTATGGCTTCTTTTCTGTCCGTAATACGTAATGTTTTTTTTGCATCAACCGGATCAATGCCTTTTTGCATTTGATTTAAAATTTCTTCAGGGTTTTCGCTGCGCGGATTATCAGATGTAAGAATTACTTTGTTGCTAAACTGACAAGCAATCTTCGCCATAATAGGTCGCTTAGTGGCATCTCTGTCTCCACCACAACCTGCAAGCGTTACAACCTGCTCGTTACCCGTACGAATTCCTTTTATAGTTTCTAAAACATTTTTTAAAGCATCAGGTGTATGGGCATAATCAACAATGCCAATAATGCCTGTTTCTGATTTTAAATATTGAAACCTTCCTTCAACTGAATTTAAGGTGCTAAGCGCGGTAAGTATATTGGTAGCATCTTGCTTTAATAAAACAGCTACGCTGTAAACAGCTAACACGTTATAAGCATTAAACATGCCTATTAGTTTTACCCAAACTTCTTTGTTATCTATATTTAGTAATAAACCATTTAAATGATTTTCTACAATACGGCATTTATGGTCGGCTGGAGATTTAAGCGCATAAGTAACACGAGTTGCCTTGGTGTTTTGCAAGATCACCATGCCATTAGCATCATCTTTATTAGTTAAAGCAAATGCTTCTTCAGGTAAATTATCGAAGAAAGTTTTTTTAGCTTTAATGTATTCGTCAAATGTTTTGTGGTAGTCTAAATGATCGTGTGTAATGTTGGTGAAAACGCCGCCCGCAAAAGTTATTCCGGTCACGCGGTGTTGCACAATAGCATGTGAGCTAACTTCCATAAACACATACTGACAACCTTTTTCAAGCATTTTGTTCAGCAACTTGTTTAAAGAAATAGCATCGGGTGTTGTATGTGTAGCAACAAGCTCTTCGTTATTAATTTTATTTTTTACGGTAGATAATAAACCTACTGTATATCCTAATGATTTAAAAAGATTGTATAAAAGTGTAACAGTAGTTGTTTTACCATTAGTGCCGGTAACACCAACTAATTTTAATTTTTGCGAAGGATTATCATAAAAGTTAGCCGCAATAATTCCTAAAGCATAATTCGCATTCTTAACTTTTACATACGTAATGTTTTCAAGTTGCATTGTAGGAATTTCTTCACAAACAATTGCAATAGCACCTGTTTCAATGGCTTGTGTAATAAAATTATGTCCATCAACCGCAGTACCTCTTACGGCAATAAACAAACTATCTTTTTTTACTTTGCGAGAATCAAATGTTATAGAAGATACCGCCACATTAGTAGTGCCAATTATTTCTTCTAATCCCGCTTTATAAAGTATGTCAGTTAATAAACGCATTAGCCTAGTGTTAAAACGATTTGAGATCCTCTAGAAAATTTTGTTCCTGCTTCTAATGATTGTTTTTTTACTGCACCAAAACCTTGCAGCTTAACATTTAAGCCATTATTTTCTAAAAGAAATAAAGCGTCTTTGGCCGATAAACCTTGTAGGTTTGGTACCATGCCTTTTTTTAATTGCGTTTCTAAATCAATTCCTTGTAAGGTTATTTTTGTTGAATCAGTGTTACTATTTACAATCCAATTAGATTCGCCTGTCATATTTTTAAACGGAATGTTTAAATCGGCCAGCACATAATCTAAATCTTGTCTTTTACCTTTAATCATTTCAGGTGCTTTGCTTAGCAAGGGTGTTTTACCTAGATTAATCTCTGTTTGAAAATCTAAAGAGCTTGAATAAACTTTTTCAGCTACTTCTTTAAATACGGGTCCTGCTACCAAGGCACCATAATAAGTGCCGTTAGATGGAGAGTTGATAACTACAATACAACTATACAATGGCCTTTCTGCCGGAAAATATCCGACAAAAGATGCCTGATAAATGTGACCACCTTGTTTTGTTATATATGAACCACCAACAGAAATCTGCGCTGTACCTGTTTTGCCTGCCACTTTAAATGCGGTAATGTTTAAACCTTTACCCGAACCTCTTTCAACAACACCTTCTAACATGCGTTTTGCTTTTTTTACGGTAGATGCTTTTACTATATGCTCATTAATAATTTCGGGCTTATACTTTCTTATTATAACGCCGTTACTAATAACCTCTTTTATAAAACGAGGTTTTACCATTTGCCCATTATTAGCAATGGCATTATATAATGTAAGCGTTTGTAAAGGGGTAACTAAAACTTCGTATCCATAAGCCATTTGCGGAAGTGTAAGGCCCGACCAATGTTTATCTTTTACGTTTTTAATAAGTGGTATCCCTTCACCCGGAATGCCTAGGCCAAGTTGTTTACCCAAATTAAAAGTCAATAATTTGTCTACAAACTTTTGTGGGTCTTTAGTGTAGTACTTAGTAATAATTTTTGTAGTACCAACGTTCGATGATGTTTCAAAAATTTCCTGTACAGTTAAATCCGGTTTTTTTGGAGGATGCGAATCTTTTACTTTTTTATTATAGTACATACACTCACCATTGCCCACATTAAATACATCATCTAAGTCAACATAATCATCATCAAGTGCAACTAGTAACGAAGCAAGTTTAAAAGTTGAACCGGGTTCTGTTGGATAACCCATGGCGTAATTCAATCGCTCGCTATACATGCCTGAATCGGTACGCGTAAGGTTTGCAATGGCACGTATCTCACCGGTTTTTACTTCCATTAAAACAACGCAACCTTGTGCCGCATCATTTTTTACAAGTGCTTTTAATAAAGCATTTTCAGCAACGTCTTGTATGTTTACATCAATCGTAGTATAAATATCGTTGCCATCTTTAGGTTCAATTTCATTTTCATCATTAATGGGGCGCCACACATCTGCCGCAACTTTTTCCATTAAACGTTTTCCGCTGGTGCCGCGTAAAATAGTATCATAAGCTCCTTCAATGCCAACACGTAAATCGTTACGTGTATAACCAATAGTACGTGCTGCTAAAATTTTAAAAGGAAGTTCTCTTTTATTAGTTTGTATATATACTAAGCCCCCACGTTTGCCTTTTTTAAGCAACGGAAACTTTTTCATCTTTTGTAAATCCCTGTATGAAACATTTCGATGCAACACTACATAACGGTCTTTTGTTTTGCGGGCATCAGCTAATGTTAATTTAAATTCTTTTTTACTTTTATTAGGAAACATAATAGCTAACTCTTTTGATAATGGACCAACGTATCTGTTAAATGTATCGGGCGTAAGTGCAGGTGCGTTTACATCCATGCCAACTTCATAGTAGGGTAGGGAGGTTGCTAAAAGATTTTCGTTTACATCAAAAATATTTCCGCGTGATGCTTCAATATTTTCATAAGAGATGGTAAGTTGTTTAGCTTTCTCGCGCCACGCATCACCTTGCACGTACTGTACTTGCACTATACGGTAAACAATAGAAAGTGCAAACACGCACATAAAAATGTACACCAAATAGGTTCTCCACAATATGTCTTTTCTGTTTTCCAATTTCTATTCTTGTACTTTGTTTTTATCTGCTGCTACTTTACTTGATGTGTCCACTACAATTTTCATAGGTGGTACTATGGGTTCTTTTAATCCTAATTTTTCAACTGATTTTGCTACTTCACTTTGTTTACTCACAAACATTAAATCAGATTTGGTAGATATATACTCACTACGAAAATCTTTTATCTGCGCGTTTAATTTATTTACCTGCCTTACTTTATCATCGGCCCAATAGCCATTAGCTATATATAGTATTGCAATAACTGATAGAAATAAAATAAAAGGAATGTGTTTTAGTACGTTATCGTTACTTAAAAAAGTACCACTAAATACCGTGTTTAAAGATTTTACGATACCACTTTTCTTTTTTCTTGGGGTCGGTGGAGGTGTCACTGAGGTGGGCTTTGCCTCTTCAATAACTGGTTCTTCGTTTTTTATCTCTTTAAATTTGTTTGCCACTTTTTATTTTAGGGTTGTCTTATACTTTTTCTGCTACTCGTAGTTTAGCACTTCGCGACCTACTATTTCTTTCTATCTCCTTGTCGCCAGGTGTTATTGGTTTTCTTGTTATTAGTTCAAATGGTCTTGCTATGTTTCCGTAAAAATCTTTTACTGCCTCGCCTTCAAAATTTCCACTCTTTATAAAGTTCTTTACTAACCTGTCTTCTAATGAGTGGTAACTCATTACTACCAACCTTCCACCCACACTTAAAACTTCTAAAGCCTGTTTCAGCATTTCTTTCAACACATCCATTTCATTGTTTACTTCTATGCGTAATGCTTGAAACACTTTTGCCAAATACTGATGGTCTTTAAACTTTGGTGTACAAGGCGCAATAATATTTTTTAGCTGCTCTGTATTTGTAATAGGCTGTGTAATGCGCGCATCTGTAATCAACTTCACTAATTTGTAAGCATTATCAACTTCGCCATAGCTTCTAAAAATTTGTTTGAGTTGATTTTCATCATACTCATTCAACACAGTAGCTGCCGTTTTTTTTGAAGACTGATTCATGCGCATATCCAACTCAGCCTCAAAGCGAATAGAGAAACCTCTATCTGCAATATCAAACTGATGAGATGATACACCTAGGTCAGCCAATATGCCATCTACTTGTTTAACTTCATACATCCTCAAAAAATTCTTCATGTACATAAAGTTTTGAGGGATGAAAGTCAAACGCTCATCAGCAGGCAAATTGTTAGCAGCATCTTTATCTTGGTCAAAAGCAAATAACTTTCCCTTGGGGCCAAGCTTTTCTAAAATTACTTTGCTGTGTCCGCCACCACCAAAAGTCACATCTACATAAACGCCGTCGGGCTTAATACGCAAGCCATCTAAACATTCTTTTAAAAGAACGGGCTGATGATAATCCATTTAGTCCTTATCATCATTAAAGTCTATCCCCTCAAAAACATCATCTGCTAATTTTGCTATATCAACATCCTGCGATAAGAAGTTTTCATACATCTTCTTATCCCATATTTCAATAATGTTGTTGCTGCCTAAAACTTTTATATCGCTCTTAATGTCTGCGTATTCTGATAGTGGTTTTGGAATTAGTATACGACCGGTGTTATCTGCTTCGCAATTTGTTGCTCCACCGGTAACTCGTCTAATAAAAATGTCTACATCTTTTTTCAGGCGATTTAGCTTGCCTAATTTTTTGTTCAGCTTATTCCATTCTTCTAAAGGGTAAAGCGCTAAACATTTTTGATGTAGATTTCTGTTTATAACAAATCCTTTGTCAAATATCTCGGCCATCTGTTTTTTAAGCGTAACAGGGAACATAAAGCGACCTTTTGCGTCCACTTTACACTCAAATTCACCTATTAAACTATTGATAGCCATTTTATTATTGGATTACGACAAAAATAAACAGTTTTTACCACCATTTACCACTTACAACCACTTTTTACCACTTTTGTTGAAAAGTTTTCGGCCTCAACATAATTTTGTGTAAATAAAAAATCTTTACTTAGTGCTTATAAAAGCCTGTTAAATCAGACTTTTTAAAAGATTAGAAGTTTGTTTTTTTGAAGAAAAGGGATTGGAGAAATGAACAGGAAATGAACAATTTGAAAAAAATATGGAAGAGTTTAAAAAAACCATAGACATAGAAAAAATAATAAAAGACAAAAGCCCTTCTTTACACAAGTGGTTACCACGTTTTTTAATAAATTATTTGAAACGTAAATTGCACGAACACCGCATAAATGAATGTGTTTGGATTAACCGTGATAAGTTTGGCTATGATTTTAATGATGCATGTTTAAAATATATAGGTGCTAATGTTACCTGGCAAGGTTTAGAAAACTTACCTGAAACAGGCGGAGTAATTTTAGTGGCTAATCATCCGCTTGGCGGAATAGATGGGCTTGCCATAATACAAGCCGTTACTCAAAAAAGAAAAGATATACGCTCAACTGTAAACGATATTTTAACTAACCTTACTAATTTCGAAGACCTTTTTGTTGGTGTAAATAAAGTAGGTACAACGTCAGTAGAAGCCTTAAAAGCTATTGATAATTTCTATGCTTCTAATGGTGTATCCATGGTTTTTCCTGCGGGTTTGGTTAGTCGTAAACAAAATGGAAAAATTGAAGACCTTGAATGGAAAAAAAGTTTTATAACTAAATCTATTCTATATAATAAACCGGTGTTGCCTGTTTACGTGGATGGAAAAAATTCCCCTTTCTTTTACAATTTTGCGCTTTGGCGAAAACGTTTAGGTATAAAAGCCAATATTGAAATGTTTTTTTTGCCCGATGAAATGTTTTCATTAAAAAATAAAAATATAAAATTAAAATTTGGAAAGTTAATAATGCCTGATACATTTGACAGAAGTAAAAC
Source organism: Bacteroidota bacterium (assembly GCA_013288015.1). Lineage (GTDB taxonomy): Bacteria > Bacteroidota > Bacteroidia > B-17B0 > Aurantibacillaceae > PALSA-968. Next base: position 81,081 of record JABDCR010000004.1, read on the forward strand.
ACATCAACAATGGGCGCAAATTGTTAAAGAAAAGGTGTATAAATTAGAAAAGAATTAATAATCAGTCTTTAACTCATTGAAACTGAAGTTTTTTAACAGAAAAACCCTTGACTTTATCTGTATATTAGTTTACATTTGGTTCGCTCTAAAAAAGTAAAAAACACTATAAGGCATCAAAAATCCTTAACCGTTTTTTAACTTTCGATTAAAAATTTACTTATTTTAATAATGGTAAATATGTATAAAACAATAAAAGCATTTTATTCCCTTTGTATTTTGGTGTTGTTTTTTGGATTTAACCAAACAATTCAAGCACAAGTTCTTAGAGAACAGAGACTAAAATTACCCCCATCAAAAATTAAAAAGGAAGCCAATACTAATCGAGTAAGCCAAAGTGTAAATAATGTTTTAGCTGGAGTTTGTAATAATTTAGATTTTGAAACCGGAGATTTTACAGGATGGACAGGTGGTATAGGTTACAACCCCGCTACCAATTCACCTTTAGTTATTACTGGTCCGGCTATAAGTACTTTAGGTAATAATTCACCTGAAACATCTTGTTCTTTTCATACACTTCTTAGTGGAGCTGGTACTGATCCTTATGGTGGATTCCCTATAGTTGATCCAGGAGGGGGGAATTTTTCGTGCCGTTTAGGAGGCGAACTTTTAAACATAGGCTGCGATGCCTATAATTCAAGTTCTGTAGTTTATCCTTTGTTAGGAAACCCACCACCACCCAATATAACTACATGTACTTCTAACGACCCTAATGCAAGCAATACTGCAAGCCCTTCATTTTATGAACCCTGTTCTAATGGCGAAAGCATTCAACAAACGTTTCCTGTAACACAAGCCAACTGTTTATTTTCATATAGTTATGCGGTTGTTATGGCTAATGCACCACATAGTGGAGATTCTTGTAACTATTTTCGCGTGGAAGTTTTCGATCATACCGGAGCTTTAATTCCTTGTTTAAGTTATTTTGTTGAAACAGATACTACTGGGCATGGCTTAACACCTCCAGGTTTTCAGGCATCGGCGCAAATGGATCAGTTAGGTAATGGAGTCCTTTTTCAGCCATGGACTAAAAACTCATTAAACTTGCAACCTTATATTGGTACAAACGTAACAGTAAAATTTACTGCAGCTGGTTGTTGGCTTGGTGGGCATTTTTGTTATGCCTATATAGACTGTTCTTGTGGACCTCTTCAGTTAGTAGTTCCAAGTGGTCCGGTTTGTGTTGGATTAACTCAAACAATAACTGCTCCGGCCGATGGTTTTGGAGGTAGTTATGCTTGGACAGGGCCTGGTATAGTAGGTAGTTCAACAACAGGAACTATAACAGCGAATCAACCAGGCACTTATTCAGTAACTATAACTAATCAAAAAGGTTGTTTTTATAAAATGGATACAAGCATAACTTTTTATCCTACACCTACTTTAACCGTTAACAGCCCTACTTTATGTACAGGTGGAACAACCACACTTACCGTAAATAGTACAGGAGCAGGCACAACAACTTATGCATGGAATCCTGTAGCAGGGCTTACTTTTTCTCCGGGCGATAGTGTGGCAACGTTAAACCCCGCCGCAAATGTTACGTACAACATTACGGGCACAAGTGCACATGGGTGTACAAATACGGCAGTCGCCAATGTTACGGTAAATAATATTCCACCACCAACTTTTACTGCGCCACCTGTTTGTAATGGTACATCAACTGTATTTACAACAACAACAACGGCAGCAGTTTATAGTTGGAATTTTGGAGATTTAACAACCCTTGCCGATACATCACATTTGCAAAATCCAACATACACTTATCCGGGAGCAGGCAATTATGTAGTTAATTTTTCGGTTACTACAGCAGCTGGTTGCCAATCAAGCGTAACACAAACAGTAACAGTTAACCCAATGCCTTTATTAAGTTTTAATACAGTTCCTGTTTGCGATCAATTACCTGTAACTATAAACAACACAACTCCTGCTCAAGGTACATTCACTCAATGGGCATGGACTTTTGGCGATGGAGTAGGAACAAGTATCGCGGTCGCTCCCGGCAGTTATACGTATCCTGCCCCGGGCATTTATACTGTTGTGTTAACAGCTACAACTTCTACAGGTTGTAGCGGTACAGTAACAGCAACAGCTACGGTGCATCCAAATCCTATAGCTAATGGAAATCTTACTAATGTTTGTTTAGGTACAGGTACAGCATTTTCAGATGCTTCAACTATTACAAACCCAGTAGGCATAAATGATCACATTACAACCTGGAACTGGGCTTTTGGAGACGGAGGCACAAGTGCGCAAGTTTCGCCTACTTATACATATGTAGCTTGTGGCCCTTATACAGTATCTTTAACAGTAACTACTAATTTCAATTGTACCAATACAATTAGTGGACCAGATACTGTATTTTGTTTGCCACAAGTAACGGCTCCACCAAGTTTTAGTATTTGTCCAAGCACTCCTGTAGCATCAGCTCAAACAACTTTTACAACAACTTGCGCTGCTCCTGCTTGGGGAGCTCCTGCTTCGGTAATATTTGTAAATAATCCAAATCCGGCCAACAATACAACAACACATGGTGGCATCCCTTTAGCAGATACAGTAGATATAAATTCAATTCCTAATTATACAGCCATTAATCCTAATTTAACTTGCGGTTTATTAGTAGATACTATTTATGGTTATGCAGTAACCATTGCTTCTAATAGTGTTGCCTGTATAGGAAATATGCAAACGTTTACTATTAGTGTTTATCCAACGCCAACGGTAACTCCTGTTAGTAGTGTTACAGTTTGTCCTAACATAATTGTTCCTGCCTTTAACTTTACAGGCTGTCCCGGCACTCCGGCAGAAACATATAGTTGGAGCACAACTGGAAATAATGTTGGTATAGCAACTCCTAGTCCTGGTCTTGTAATAAATGCTTTTACCAGTCAAAATACCACAGATTTAGTTGCAGTTGGAACAGTAAGCGTAACCCCTTTGGCTAATGGTTGTTCGGGTCCAGCAACAACGTTTAGTGTTACAGTAAACCCAACACCAAGCATGACGGTAACCTCACCGGCACCTTATTGCCCGGGTGATTTAATTTCTTCAACAGATTATGCAATTACTACCGACCCTGCCGCGGGTGTTACTTACACATGGACCTCGACTCCTAATATTGGGATGCCTTTAACGGGTACTGGCGCGGCGCCTAATGTTGCTTATAATGCTCCTGCTAATGCAACACTGGCAAATATAGTGGGTGTGATTACATATACCCCTTCACTAAGCGGTTGTATTGGTACACCGATTACCGAAACTGTTACTATTAAACCAACACCTATTGTTGACCCTGTGCCTCCTGCATTTTATTGTCCGAATGAGGTAACTAATGCCATCAATTTTACTTGTCAGCCTGCTGGTGGAATTCCTGTATTTACATATACTGTTCCGGGAGGGCTTGGTCAAACTGGCACAGGTAACTTACCATCTTTTACAACTGTTAACGGAGGCACTACTAATTTAGTAACAACTTTTACGGTTAATGCAACATTAAATAATTGTAAGGGGCCAAATTCTACTTTTAATATTACGGTACATCCAAATCCAGTAGCCAGCTTTATTTATAAACCAAGAGTGTGTATAGGCAGCCCAATGAATTTTATAGATGAATCAGTAGCTTATAGTGGTTATGCCATTAACTCATGGCAGTGGGATATGAATGGCGATGGAATTATTGATGAAACAGGACCTACGCCTCAGTATTTATTTCCAACCGTAGGATTAGATTCTGTTAAATTATATGTTGCAACAAATTCTGTTCCTTCTTGTACAGCGCAAGTAACAGAAGCTGTTTTCGTAAACCCAAAGCCAGTTGCAGATTTTATTGGAGTAAATTTACAAGGTTGCCCACATCCAACCTTACAAACTGCTTTTACTGACAAATCAACTCCAATAGGACAGATTGCTTCCTGGAACTGGAATTTTGGTAATGGAAACACATCAAATT
>JABDCR010000005.1 GCA_013288015.1 Bacteroidota bacterium
TCGTATTTTTTACATATAAAAATTCAAGGTTATGAAAATGTTTTTAAGGTTGTAAAAGCAGAGTAGCTTATCTCAAACTAATTACCGGTGTTTATAATCATAAGCACCAGTACTTAGTTTTATTTTAAAAAATATCTAAGGAGTTATTATTAACTTTGGTCAACATTACTTTCCCATTCCGAAAGTACTTTTGCCCTATTGTCACGCTATCACGCCAGTCGGGTAACAAACTGGCGACAGAAGAATGTATGTTTTCTATAAACTTTTCTTAGATTTGATTAGTGAAAAGATTTGCAGCCATATTTCTTATCGTTTTTTTTAATTCTTTATTTTTTTATGCGCAAAATAGAAAAATTGACTCCCTTTGGAAAGTATACAACAACAAAACTCAAGCTGATACTGCTCGCCTGATGGCTATATTTAAAATGGCCAATGGTTACCTAGACAATAATCCTGATTCGGCAATTCTGCTTGCGCAATATCAACTGCAACTCGCTCGTAATACCAAACAAAAGCTCTTTGAAGGAAGGGCTCTTACCACAATGGGTATTGCCCAGTTAAACAAAAGTGATTACTTGGGAGCCATAGAATCGCAAACAAAAGCCTTGAAAATATTCAGGGAAATCAATGATAAAAAAAGAATGGGAAATTGCTTGCAGAATCTTGGTAGTATTTATCTTGACCAGGCTAATTACACTAAATCACTCGAATATTCACTCGAAGCCTTAAAAATAAGAGAAGAAACAGGCGATAAAGAAGGGGAAGGTGATTGTTATACCAATATTGGTATCGTCTATAAAGAACTGAATAACTTCCCAAAAGCTCTTGAATGTTATTTCAAAGCTTTACACATATTCGAAAAGACAGGTTACACGAATGGTATGGGGGATTGTTATAATAATATTGGAGTTGTATACCACCAACAATTTAATTACAAAAAAGCTCTTGAATACGCTTTTAAAGGATTAAAAATAAAACAGGAAAGCGGTAATAAATATGGAGTTGGAATTGGTTACGTCAATATTGCACTTGCCTATAAAGCCCAGGCTGATTATGCCAAGGCATTAATCTATTACAAAAAAAGTCTTGACGTGAAACGTGAGACTGGTGACAGATACGGAATTGGGATATGTTACCTTAATATGGCAACGCTCTATTATACATTATCAGATTACGGTCTATCCTTAGTTTACAGCGATTCTGCGTTGAAGGTCAGCAGGGAAATAGGTGATATAGATAGCGAGCGCTTATGTTATGGTAACCTGGCTTTAGTGTATGCAGGCAGAAAACACTATAAAGAAGCTTATGAATACAATGTAAAATATAAACAACTTACCGATAGCATTTTCAATGCCGATAATAGTAAACAACTTGGGGATATGAAAACCAAGTTTGAAGTAGAGAAGAAAGAGGCTGAACTAAAAATAAAATCGGATGCGGAACAGGAAAAATTAAAAGCCATTGCAAATGAAGAAAAGAAAAGGCAACTGGTTATTATTTTTGCAGTAGCAAGCGTTCTCTTAATAGTAGTTATTTTTTCTTTGTTTTTATTTAGACGCTTCCGCATAATTGAAAGACAAAAAACCATTATCGAAAAACAAAAGCAAAAGGTTGACGAAGCTTATGAGCAATTGCATGAAAAAAATAAAGAAGTGATGGACAGTATCCATTATGCCAAACGCATACAAACAGCTTTAATAACCCCGGAAAAATATATTGAAAATAGTTTAAACCGTTTAAGGGGTAATTGTTAGGTAAAAATCTCACCCATCATAGTAAACTCTTTGTAAAAGTAACCAACATTACTTTCTCAAACGGAAAGTACTTTTGCCCTAACATTACACCCTCCCGCGCTTCGAGCAACAAACGGGCAACATAAGGAATAATAAAGTTCTTTTAATAAGAGTGTAGAATTTATAATCTAGGCTACTAATTATAATTTCATTGATAATTGTTCTAATTGGTAGTACAAACTCGGTATAAAATGTATTGCATCTTAATCTTATATAAATTACCTTTAACATTAGTAGATATATTTACAAGCAATATGAAAATAAATATCACAATATTTTTAACCCTAATTACAGTTGAGTTATTTGCTCAAAATTCTGTAACGACAATTGAATGTGATGATGTAGTTAAAGCAACGACCTCATTAAACGAGGTTAGTTATCAATCTGCTATTGAAACCATATTAAATGATAAAATTGAAACCTGTTCAAAAGAGAAACGAAATACAACTTTAGTATCTTCAAAAATGAACCCATTTGTTTTCGCGGTTCACACAGCCTATGCACAACATAGACCGTTAATTATTTCACCTGATATGATTTGGCTTTTAATTTGTCAAGGTTTCACAAAACACGTTGACTATCATTCAGAAGAACTAAGAAGTAAGTTTGTTCAATTTTCAGGTAAAAGAAAAATCTCAATTGCAACTGAGCCAATCAGTATGAATTTTCATAAGGGAAATATCGACAACCCTTGGGAGTTAATGTTTCCCGCTTTTGCGGACTCTATTAATAAATACGTTGGTAATGATTTTTCTAAATTAATTGTTTCAAAATTTTCAACCACCACTCCGACAGACAAAGCTGCCTTTGAAGTTACGCTAATGGACGCGATGAGTAATTACTTTGAATATGAGGTAACAACGTCGTGCGGAATCCCTCAAATTTCTTTAGAAGGTTCATTGAATGATTGGGGAAAAATAAAAGAGAACATTCTTAAACTGAAAGGATACAACATTGACAATTGGATAAATTCTTTAGAGCCTTTGATTGACGAATTTATAAATGCAAAAAAAGGGAAAATAAATCACGAATTTTGGGCATCGATATATAAATTGAACGGAGGTAGCGGTGGGCCATATATTAAAGGGTGGCTCATTAAATTATTTCCCTACTTGAGTACCACCAGCGATAAACCAAGGCCAAACAATTATATTGATAAAGAACCAACAAGTACCTTTTCTGGCTTAAAGACAAACGATTTTTACAACGGTATTTCGCAAGCAGATTTTATATGGAACTATTTCGGGACAAAATTTGAAATGGAGTTTGTTGCAGGTTTTATTGGTGTAAAACAGGACAAGGTTACTTTAGCCTTACGACCTGAAATTGGTTGGGCGGTCAAGGACAGAAAAAAGGACGATAATAGCAAAACCAAACAAGGTAAGTGAATTTCAAACAACAGGCAGAACGCCATCTGATTCAAAAATTTCGACACCTGTGATATCCACATTACTTTCTGTATCGGAAAGTAATTTGCAAGAAAGTTATTTATAATCCATTCTTTATTAAATTATATGGGTGTATATAAAGGCATAGGGTTTAGAGATAAAATGGAAGTATATGTAAAAATTGCCACTTAGTCCCTAAACTTGAAAAAGTTGCACATATTGTGTTTTCTATCAAAGATTATATTTCTTGGCTAATCCAATGCTAAGTTTTCCTCAAACTGACGAAAAAAACCATATGATGTTTACTGCCAAAATAACTTATCGAACTTTTTATTGAAAGTTAAAGTTTTTTTAATTGATGATTACACAACTTTACAATATATCTTATTCATTTTATTAACTGCACAAATCTCAAGTTTGACGATATGGTTTAGCGCTTCTTAATAGGTTTTTTTTCGTTGACTTCTTCTTGGTAATTAACAATTTCAAACATCGCATCAAGTACCATTTCAAATTTTTTCTTGCCTAATACTTTTTGAAGATCAGCATGCAAATCTTTTTGACGGCCACGGCAGGTCAGAATAAATTCTTTGCCTTTATCCGTTAAATATATAATAGAGCTGCGTTTGTCTTTAGGATTGGTTTGTATTTTAATGTATTTTTTTTCTTCAAGTTCTTGTACTACCTGACTCATCCCTTGCTTGGTAATTCCTGCGCGTTTGGCCAAATCAGTGTTAGTAATGCCATCCACATCAATATTCATTATTAAAGGCATATAGGCTAGCTTAAAGTCACGAATATCATGAGCATATAATTGCTCGGCAACCCAGGTGTCAAAATGTTTCTTTAGCTTACTAATGGCTTTACCCCAACTGTGCTTGCTTAATGCGTCTGTTTTTTGTAATTCTCTGTCTAAGTTTTTCATAATAGTATTGCAAATATACTAAAAAATAATAGTAAATTAACTTGACTATTTAGTAAAGTTACTTTACCTTTGTCGCCATAATTTAAAAATCTGTTTTATGGAACAAGAAATTACTCAGGAAAAGAAAAAGAAAAGCCCTATTATATATGTACTAATGGCAGGTGTTGCAGTAGCTGCCTTTTTTGGAATAAAAAGTGTTTGGCATGCCTTAAAACATGAGAGCACTGATAATGCCAGTGTGGAGTGTTATAGTATGCCGGTTATAGCACGTGTAGGAGGCTATATAGATAGTCTGCCTTTAAACGACTATAACACGGTTAAGCAAGGCGATTTGCTTTTAAAAATTGATGATAGAGAATATACCATTGCTAAAGCACAAGCTGAAGCCGATTTGGCACAGGCTGAAGCCGATTTAGAAAATGCCAAAGCGCAATTAATAAACGCACAGATGAATGCTAAAGTTACAGAGGCAAATGCAAGTGTACAGAAAACAAGAATTGATAAAGCTAACTATGATTTAAAACGGGATCAGGCATTGTTTAATGATAATTCCATCACTAAAAAACAACTGGATGATTCTAAATCAAATGTAGAAACGCAGCAAAAACAATTTGATGCTAATAATGACCAAATCAGTTTGGCATCGGCTCAAATTGTAACGTCCAATGCATCTATTAAAAAAGCGGAGGCTGTTATAAATACACGTAAAGCGGTGTTAGATGCAGCTAATCTTAAATTAAGCTATACTAAAATTTATGCCCAGGCTACAGGTAAAACAGGTAAACTTAATTTAGAAAAAGGGCAATTTGTACAAGTCGGACAAACGCTATTTACTATTGTAAACACAAGTGATTTTTGGATAGTGGCCAATTTTAAAGAAACACAAATAGAGCATTTAAAAGAAGGTAAAGCAGTTGATATTTATGTAGATGGGTTTCCGGATGTAACTATTAAAGGAACCATTTCATCTTTGAGTGAAGCTACAGGGGCTAAATATTCTTTATTGCCTCCTGATAATGCAACGGGCAACTTTGTAAAAGTAACGCAACGTGTTCCAGTAAAAATTGTTATTGAAAATCAAGCGCAGTATAAAGATATGTTGCGTGCCGGTTTAAGTGTTACTGTTGAAGCTGAAAAGTAATAATGAATAACGAAATTCATACAGGTACTACTGGTTTAAAGCGAGCCATTATTGTAATAACAGTAATTGCGGCGGCTATAATGGAGTTAATTGATACTTCCATTGTGAATGTTGCCTTATCGCAAATTAGTGGAAACTTGGGGGCTACTATTGAAGATACATCGTGGGTTATAACCGGTTATGCTATTGCTAACGTAATTATTATACCAATGACGGGTTTTCTTGCACGCTATTTTGGAAGAAAAAACTATTACATCACATCCATCATCATATTTACTGTATCATCTTATATGTGCGGACAAGCAAGCAGTTTAATAGCTCTTGTGTTATGGCGTTTTTTACAAGGCATAGGTGGCGGTGCTTTATTGTCTACATCTCAAGGCATTTTATTTGATGCTTTCGAAATTAAAAAACGCCCCATGGCCTCTGCTATTTTTGGTATGGGCATTGTGTTAGGCCCTGCAATTGGGCCAACACTTGGTGGTGTTATTATCGATAATTATTCGTGGCCCTTGATATTTTATATCAACATCCCAATAGGAATTTTAGCGGCTGTACTTGCTTATACTTTTATTGAAAAAAAACTGGAAGAATTTTCAATTGATAGAAAATCAATAAAAATTGACTATGTAGGAATTTTAGCATTAATAATAGGTGTGGCTTCTTTACAGTACTTTTTAGAACGTGGAGAAACGGATGATTGGTTTGAGTCAAAAACTATAACCACCATGGCAATTATTGCTTTTACCGGACTAACCACATTTATTGTTTGGGAGTTACGGACTAAAAATCCGGTAATAAATCTACATGTTTTAAAAAACAGAAATCTTGCAGTAAGTAACATACTTACGTTTACGGTAGGCTTTGGTATGTTCTCTTCTGTATTTATATTTCCTGTACTGGCACAACGTGTACTTGGGTTTACTCCAACCGAAACAGGCATTGGCCTTATACCGGCAGCAGCTACTGCAATTTTAGTTATGCCGTTTATTGGCAGAGGCATACAAGGTGGTGTTCCGCCTGTAGTGTTTGTTATACTAGGATTTATATTTTTTATTCTGCATGGTTATACTGGTTCGCAGGCAAATTTAAACGCGGGCAACTCATTTTTCTTTTGGCCAAATATTTTTAGAGGCTTGGGTACGGCCATGTTAACAGTTCCTTTAATTAATCAAGCAGTTTCAGGTTTAAAGCCACAAGAAATGCCATCCGGAATTTCATTAACTAATATGATTCGTCAGCTGGGAGGGTCAGTGGGCATTGCAGTAATGAATACATTTATTGTAAATCGCATGGCAGTTCATCGTTCAGATTTGATAAGCAATTTGCAACCAAATGACCCTGAATTAATAGCACGCGTACAAACCATGGCGCAAGGTGCTATTGCTAAGGGCGGGGCTAGTGCATTTGGTGCAAATAATGCAGCCTATAAAATGTTAGATGGAACTATTATGCAGCAAAGTGCACTCCAGTCATACTTAGATGCATTTTTACTCATAAGTGTATTTTTTATTGCAACATCTCCTTTTTTATTGCTTACACAAAATAAAAAGGTGAGTGCGGAGACCATGAAAAAAGTAGCTGAAGAATCTCATTAATTATCGAATATGAAAACAAATAAAATTATAATTGCTTTTTTACTAGTAGGAAGTTTTGTAAACGCACAAACTATTTCTATTAATAGTGATTTAAAAACATTAATAAATCAATCGTTCAGCTACTTTCCTAAAATGAAAGAATTGCAACAACAGGTTGAAACAAATATCTATCGCGCCGATGGAACTAAAAGCGGCTACTTGCCAACAATTAGTGCAAATGCCAGTTATATGTATGTAGCACCTATATCACAAGTGTTATTTCCTACTGGTCCTGGTCAGTTTACAACACTTTATTTTCAGCCCAATAATAATTTCACTTCGGCACTTACTTTAAATCAAACCCTGTACGATTTTGGTAAGGTAAAAGCAAATGTAGAAAAAGCAAAGGATGATATTAAAATTTCTAAGGCAAATATAGAAGCCAATAAGGCTTTATTAGCAGCGCAGGTAGCTAATATTTATTACAGCATCATCTATCTTAAAAAAGCAATGGATGTGCAGGATAGTTTGTTGTTTACTTTATTTGAAAGCAAAAAATTAATCGATAGCCGGGTTAAAAATGGCGATGCGCTTGAACTGGATGCACTAACAGTAAAAAACAATATTGATAATGCCAATAACCGGAAAGCCGATTTACAAAACATGCTTGATAAGCAAATGAATTTACTTAACTACACTGTTGGTCAAACCACAATAAAAACAAATACCCAAACAAATTTTGATTTTAATGTAGGTACAAGCATTGCAGATTCGGCTACAGCAACAGCACAAAAATTTAACCCCGATATACAAATTACCAAACTTAAAATAGAACAGTCTAAACACGATATTAATGCAAATAAGGCAGCTGCTTTACCTGTGTTGAGTTTAAATGGTGCATTAGGATATAAAAACGGATATCAGCCGGATATTTTTCAAGTTCGATTTAATTATCTGGTAGGGGTTAATTTATCTGTCCCGCTATACCAAGGTGGCAGATACTTGAAACAAACTAAGGTGGCAGAAAGCACTTTATTGCAAAATCAATTATCATTAGAGAGTACCAACAACACACTTCGCAGGGATATTGCTCAAGCAATAGATGATATTAAACTAAACGAAGAAAAAGTAAAAAATACGACCAGCATGGTGCAACAAGCCGAATTAGCTTTAAAAATTGCAAAATCACGTTATACAAACGGAACAATTATTTATGTTGAATTATTTACCGCGCAAAATAATTTGCAAAATGCTCAGCTTTCTAAACTGCAATACGAATACCAGTTATGTATTGCTAAAATAGAATTAACAAGGCTTACGGGCGCGGCCTACTGGCTGTAAATTAGTTTATTAAAACTGTAAATTAGCGTATGATTTTTTGTACGCATGGCTATACTTACAGATGGAATTTAGTCTTACCGAATTGGTGGAATGCAAAACGTTCGTATACTCTGCAAAATCATGCATATGCTTAAACGGGTTGATTTAAACGGAGGTAGCAGATTCCGGCGACTTTTGGAAGTTTTAAATGCTAAAAGATTAGATTAAATACTGATCCTTTGCTAAAACTACGTTAAATGCCAATTCAAGTACAACCATTAGTTATTCTTGGAATCCCGGAAGTTTATCAAGTGCCGCAATTACAGTTACGCCCACTGTAAGTACTACTTATACGGTAAATGTTTCTGATGCTTAAAGTATAATATGTTTTAAAAATGCTTAACGTATAACAGAAACCTGCCCGTGGTAGTCGTGTTCCTTTTTAAAAATATCTTTTAAAACCACTTTCCATACATAGGTGTCTTCTTGTACCACTTCATTGTATCGTTTACTATCCCAGCCTTCATAAGGATTAGTAGTATGAAAAATCATATTGCCCCATCTGTCAAAAATCCATAAGTCATAATAGTTATTATCCCAACCTTCTCCTATGGGTAAAAATAATTCGTTTTTTCCATCCTCATTTGGTGTAACGCAATTGGGCGCATAAAAAGTATATTCAGGATTAATGGTAACATTTTTTACTACAGTGTCTTTACATCCAACATTATCTGTAACAATTAATGTAACAGGATAAACTCCTTCATTAGGATAGGTGTGAGACGGGTTTTGTATTAAATAAGTTGTTGTATCTGTATTCCAGTTCCAACTAACGATATTGCCAATTGATTGATTATAGAAATAAATAGTGTTGTTATAAATATCGGTTTCGAAAGCAGATGCCGAGAAATCTGCGGTTGGGTTTTGATGTACATGAATAAAATTTATTTCTTTCAATGTATCCAAACAATGATTTTGCGTAAACGCTGTTAAAGTAACATCATAGTTGCCTGTTTTATAATAACAATGTCCAATAGAATTTCCGCTTGCGGTGGTTCCATCACCAAAACTCCAGTTATATGGCGGTATAATATTGTTTCCCGGTACATTGCTAACTACACCCGCAGTAAAACTAACGCAAACAAAACCGCAACCACTGGTAAGTGATGGTGTTATGGTTAAACTCGGTTCAGCATAAATATAAATTTCTGTAGTTGCTGCTATTGCAGGACATAAAGCATCGTGTGCCCAAGCGGTATAAGAAGTTGTTACGCTTGGATTTACAATTATACTTGATGTGTTTTGCCCGCTACTCCAACTATACGTAAATCCACCTCCACTACCACCTGTAGCATTTGTTGCTAATGTTGCCTGAGCACCTTTACAAACCGAATCGATAGGTGTTATAGAAATATTTACTGCGGGATACACACTTACAATTCCACTTGCTTGTGCTGTTTGCGTACAACCTGTATTTTGTGCAATAACTACATAAGTGGTTGTAGCAGTTGGACTAACATTAATTGTTTGCGTGTTGGCATTAGTCGGAGCCCATGTGTAACTAACCGCACCACCATTTCCTCCTGAAACACTTGCTGTAAGTGAAGTAGTTTGGCCAGAGCAAATTGACAGGTTATTTACAGAAACATTTATTGGCGGAGGTTGAATAATAGTTAGTGTAGTAGTTGCATGACATAAATTACTATCCACTACAGAAACCGTATATAAACCGACAGCTAAATTTGTGCCGACAGAATTTGTTCCTCCGTTTGGTACCCAAGAGTATGTGTAGGTTGTTGGTGTTCCTCCGGTAGCAGATACAGTTGATGAACCTGTACTTGCTCCAAAGCAATTAACACTTGTGGTGCCTGAAACAGATAATGTTATGGCAGATGTTTGATTTACTAAAACAGAACCTGCTTGTACGCAATTATTAGCATCGCTAACGGTAACAGTATAAATTATGTTTCCGGCTAAATTATTTACGGATAATGAGTTGCTATTAGATGGAACCCAAGTATAGGTATAGTTGGGTGTTCCGCCTGATACATTACAACTAACCATGCCGTTTGTGTTGCCACAAGTAGCTAATGTGCTTGTTGGTGTAACAGTTAAAGCTTGCGGTTGCATAATAGAAATTGTTGCGGTAGCCGTACAATTTGCTGAATCAATTACAGCAACAATATAATTTCCTGCCGGTAAATTTTGAATAGAAGAATTAGTTACTCCACCAGGTGACCACAGATAAGCAAAAGGGGCTGTGCCACTATTTACACTCGCTGTGGCACTAGCTGTATTTGCTCCAAAGCAGGTTACGCTGGTTGATGCAACACTTAAAATCGGATTAGGTTTATTGCCTACAGTAATTGTTTTAGTAGTAATACATTGTAAAGAATCCTCAACCGTTAAACTATATACACCTGGCATTAAACTAGAAGCTGCATTAGATAAACTTACGTTAGGGTTCCATGTATAAACATAACCACTTTGTGACGGTGTACCCGCAGTTACAGTAGCCATAACTGTTCCATTATTTAATCCACATGTAGCAGGTGTACTGCTTAGTGACAAATTAATGGATGAGTTTGATGTTATTGCAGTTTGTGTTGTATAAGTACAGTTATTAGCATCTTTAATAGTTACATTAAAAATTCCTGCACCCAATCCTGTTGCATTTGTAGTGTTTCCTCCTATAGGATTCCACATATATGTATAACCCGGAGTTCCTCCGGTTGCAATAACAGTAGCTGAACCATTAGTCATGCCACAAGAAGCCGCTGTGTTACTAACTGTTGCGCTTATTGCCGTTGGCTGATTTATAGTAACTACAGATAAGGCTACACAGTTTGCAGAATCTTTAACTGCAACAGTATAGGTTCCTGCAAGTAAATTTGTTACCGATGGATTTGCGCCTCCGCTTGGCGACCATGAGTAACTGAAAGGAGCAGATCCTGTACCTGCATTTATATTTACTGATGCAGATCCTGTAGCTGACCCATTACAAACAATGCTATTTGAAGTAACACTTAAAACAGGTGAAGGATGATTGCCAATAGTTATACTTTTAGAAACAGAGCAACCTAAGGCATCGCTTGCTGAAACAGTGTAAGTTGTGTTTCCGTTAAGATTGGTAACAGAAGGTGTGTTTGCTCCTGAACTCCATGTATAAGTAAGAATTCCAGTACCACCAGTTGCAATTGCAGTAGCTGTTCCGTTTGCGTTACTACAACTTGCAGCGATACCCGTTACCACTAAATTTACCGATGGTGTTTGAGCTATAGTTGTTTGTGCAGTAGTAGTACAATTATTGGCATCCTTAATAGTTACAGTATAATTTCCTCCGGCTAAACCTGTTACGTTATTTAAATTTCCGCCACCTGGGCTCCAGATATATGTATAGCCCGGAGTTCCTCCTGATGCAGTTACACTTGCTGTTCCGTTTGCATTACCACAAGTAGCCGGAGTGTTGATTGTATTTGCTGTTAAAATACTTGGCTGGTTTATAGTTACACTTGTTGCAGCAGTACATAAATTATGATCAGTAACTAAAACCGAATAATTGCCTGCGGCTAAATTTGTTGCTGTAAAATTTGTACCACCATTAGGTGACCACGAATATGTATAAGGGCTTGCTCCTCCCGTAGCTATAACTGTAGCTGCGCCTGTACTGGCACCATTACAAGTAACGCCGGCAGATACTGTTGATAATGAAATACTACTTGGTTGTATAATATTAGCTGTTGCGGTAGCCGTGCAACTATGTGCATCACTTACAGTAACTGAATAGTTAGCTGCAGCTAATCCTGCTACTGTAGCTGCGTTACCACCACTTGGCGACCAGGTATAAGTATATGGTGCTGTTCCTCCTGTTGCAGTAACTGTAGCTGCGCCTGTACTCGCGCCATTACATGCAACACTAGTTGTTAAAGGAGTTAATGAAAGATTACTTGGTTGCAAAATGTTTGCCGTAGCAGTAATTGTACAACTATTTGCATCGCTTACAATAACTGTATAATTGTTTGCTGCTAATCCGGATGCTGTGGTTGAATTTCCTCCACTTGGCGACCAAGTGTATGTATAAGGTGCGGTTCCACCCGCAGGTGTTACGGTTGCGCTTCCGTTGCTTAATCCATTACACGTTACACTGGCAGATGAAACACTTGCGGCTACTCCACCTGAATTTGTAACATTTGCAACCGCTGTAGCGGTACATGTATTTGCATCTTTTATAGTTACTGTATAATTTCCTGCTGCTAAGCCTGTTGCTGTAGCTGCGTTGCCTCCAATTGGCGACCAAGTATAAGTATAAGGCGCTGTTCCACTTGTGGGGGTTACTGTTGCACTTCCGTTAGTCGCATTACAAGTTGCACTGGTAGATGCTACACTTGCAGTTACGCCGCCTGTACTTGTAATATTTGCAACAGTAGTAGCAGTACATGTATTTGCATCTTTAATAGTTACTGTATAATTTCCTACATTTAATCCTGTTGCATTTGCTGTATTACCACCACTTGGTGACCAGGAATAAGTGTAAGGTGCTGTACCTCCCGTTGGACTTGCAGATGCGGTTCCGTTGGTGGCTCCGCAAGATGCTGATGTAGTTGTTGCCGTAACAACTAAAGTGTTAACGGTTATTGATGCTACTGCCGTATTAGTGCAGCCAGCAGCACTGGTACCGGTAACGGTATAAGATGTTGACCCAGGCATAACGCTAAGTGGGTTTGCATTTGAACCCGTGTTCCACGTATAAGTATTTGCTCCTGCTGCTGTTAAATTGACTGAAGTACCACTACAAACTGAAGGACTATTAACTGTAACAGTAGGCAATGGATTAGCAGTAATAGTAGTTACCGCTGTATTGGTACAACCGGCAGCACTTGTTCCTGTAACTGTATAGGTTGTACTTGATGCAGTTACCGATAATGGATTAGCTGTTGAACCTGTATTCCATGTATAAGTTGATGCACCTGCGGCCGTAAGATTAACTAATGAACCTGCACAGGCAGTCGGATTTGTAATGGTAACAGGAGGAAGCGGCGCAGATGTTCCGTCAACCTCCACCTGAGTAAATGCCCATTCGTGCGTGCCGTTATGTCCGTTTGTGCAATTACAAGTAGTTGCATCGTAAGGAATAATTTTAAAAATAACCGGGGTTGCCGAACTAAACGGCGTAATATTCCATGTATAAAGAGCCATTGTAGCGCAACCTCCTCCGGGTGCAGCTATCGTGCTACAATTACCGGTTCCGGTAGAACCTCCTCCGGTTGTTGTATGTGGTAGAGTCCAGGTAGGACCAGTAATCCAAGTAACACCTCCATCGTTAGAATAACCAACCAACACTTTATCGGCTCCTGTACTATATACCCCCATTGTTATACAAAATTTATTAATATAAACACAGTTAGATGATACAGGTGTTACCGTAAAAGAAACATAATCGGGTGCAGTCGATAAAGAAGGAGCTGTATTATGGCAATAGGCAAATCCTGCCTGAGTTGCCGCTGTAATTTGAAAATAACCACAACCCGTAAAAGGAGCCACACAATAACCGTATGGGGTTAAGGAAGTTGGACTTACCCCTAAAGTACTAAATGTTGCCAAGCCGCTTGAACAAGCCGAGGCATTTAATGAATTAAAAGGAGCCGCATTATAGTTGGTAGAATTGTACTGTACAAGTACCTGAGAAAAACTAATGGATGAAAAAAAACAAAACAAAGTAAAAACTAAGTTTGGTTTTTTTAATATACCAATGAATATTGAACTCTTTTTTATTTCCAAAATAATTGACACAAAATTATTTTTGAAAGTGGTTAAGAGTTTTACCAAACTAAAACTTCTTTAGGGTGTTCACTTTTGTTGCATCAAAATTATTCTATTCTACTCCAAAAAAGCGTATCTCAAAATTACCTTATTGTAAAGCTTTCCTTTTTAATAGTTAACGGTAAGTATACTTCTTCTTTAAATATTATCTAACAAGCATCAAAGTGCCTTGTTGTTTAAATGTTTGTCCATCTAAACCTTTTGCTTCAAGTATATACATATAAGTTCCCTCAGGTGCTTTATCACCATTAGGTGTTACACCATCCCAACTTTGATTTGGGGCATTTAACGTGTATAATAATTGTCCCCAACGATTATAGATGTCGCAATTTAAACTTGCCATACCTGTATTAGGAATAAAAAATTCATCGTTTACACCATCGCCATTTGGAGAAAACACATTCGGAATAATTATAGTAGTTGGTATATTAGCTATTACAGTAATTCTAAATGTATCAGAGCATGTTCCGTTTATAGCAGCAAGCACAACAGTATATGTATCCACATTAGTATATGTATTAGATGGATTTATAACTGTTGAAGTGTTACCATCTCCAAAAGACCAAGTATAATTAATAGCCCCAATTGATGTATTACTAAAGCTTATAGCCAAAGGAATGGTGCCCACTGCCGGATTTGGATTAGTAATAAATGAAGCTGTAACCGATAATAAAGGAATACTGAAAGTAGGAGAAACAGTTCCTGTAACATTTGCTATACAACCATTAGCATCGGTTACTTGTAAACTATATGTACCATTTGGTTGATTGGTAAATGAAGGTGATGTTGAAATAATAACTCCGGTACTTGTGTTAGTCCATTGATAAGTATAAGGTGCTAAACCACCTGAAACATTAGCGGCACTAATGTTTGAAACACCTCCGTTTGATTGATTACATTTAGCTGTATCTATACTTGCTCCTGTAAGATTAAATATAGGCGTTTGGTTAACAATTACGGATGCTATACCGGCATCAGTTGCGGCATTTGAACATCCTGTTGTTCCATCAGTTCCATTAATAGTATAAGTTATACTGCTTGTTGGACTTACGTTGAAACTTGTACCAACTTGACCGCCGGGATTTAAAGTATAAGTAGGTGAATTACTTATAGGATTCATACTTGGGGTGACAACTACTGATGTACCACTACAAATCACACTATTGCTTCCTAACGGATTGATACTAATAGTCGGCGTTGGATTTACTGTAATAACAGCTAAACCTGCATCTGCAGCAGCATTTGGACATCCTGTTGTTCCATCTGTTGCATTAATAGTATATGTTATACTGCTTGTTGGGCTTACTGTAAAGCTGGTGCCTATTTGGTTACCCGGGTTTAATGTGTAGGTTGCCGAACTGCTTGGATTTACAGTTGGAGTGATAACTACTGATGCTCCGTTACAAATTACACCATTGTTTACTAATGGATTTATACTAATGGTTGGTGTTGGATTTACTGTTATAGATGCTAAGCCTGCATCAGCTGTGGCGTTTGTACACCCTGTAGTTCCATCTGTTCCATCAATTGTATAAGTTGTGTTGCTGTTTGGGGTTATCGTAAAACTTGTTCCGGTTTGATTACCTGGATTTAATGTATACGTGTTTGCACCACCTGGCGTTATAACCACCGATGCGCCATTACAAATTACACTATTACTTCCTAACGGATTTATACTAATTGTTGGTGTTGGATTTACTGTTATAGGAACTGAAGCTGCATCAGTTGCAATATTTGAACATCCGGTTGTACTATTAGTTCCGTCTATCGTATAAGTTGTGTTACTGTTAGGACTTACAGTAAAGCTTGTGCCTGTTTGATTACCAGGATTTAAAGTATAGGTTGCTGCAGTATTTGGATTTATAATTGGAGTTATTACTACTGATGAACCATTGCAGATTACACTGTTGCTTCCTAAAGAATTAATACTAATAGTTGGTGTTGGATTTACTATTACAGGTGCTAAACCTTCATTAGCTATTGCATTAGAGCATCCTGTAATTGCATCAGTTCCGTCAATTGTATAAGTTGTACTGCTGGTTGGGTTCACTGTAAAACTTGTGCCTGTTTGATTACTAGGGTTTAATGTATATGTAGTTGCGCCACTTGGGTTTATAACTACCGAAGCACCGTTACAAATTACACTGTTGCTTCCTAATGGGTTTATGCTAATTGTTGGAGTTGATAAAATAGTTATTGTTATTGGTCTGCTAGTGCCTATACAGCCATTAGATATAGCTGCAACATACAATGTAGTTGTACCAATAGGTAAACTTGCAGGTGGCGTATATGTATTTGTATTGGTAGCCAAAGCAGTAGTTAAACCTGCATCGCTATACCAATTTATAGTTGGAGTAACTGTACCACTGTTTGCCACGCTTACGGTTAAGGTTTGTATTATAGTACCCTGACAATAAGTTGTATCGTTACTCGCTGTTGTTAACACAGGTTGTGCAGGCGCACTTGCATTGGTAACTGTTACTGAACAGAAACTATTTTGACAAGTGTTTCCATCAGTAACATTTAAACAATATACACCAGCCGATACATTTGATAAAGTAGCATCAGTTCCGCTTCCGTTAGCTATTACAGCACCTGTTGGAAGCGCAGTTCCACTTGTCCAGGTATATGTAATGGTTGGCGCTCCGGTAACAGTAACATTTGAAATTCCTCCGGTTGCTGAAGTGCAATTAGACTGTGTAATAATAACACCGGTAGTATCAATAGTTGGTAATGGATTTACTGTGATAGTGCCATTTGCAGAAGTTGATGCCGAACAGTTTGTAGTGTTATCTGTTACTGTTACCGAATAAGTATCAGATACGTTAACAGATAAAGTGTTGCTTGTTGCTCCTGCAATAATTCCACCATTATTACCCCACTGATAACTATAAGCTCCTGTTGGAGTAACCGATAAAGTAGTTGAACTACCTTGACAAATTTGTGAGGTTGAACTGCTTATAGCAGGATCAGGTAAAGGATTTACAGTAATACTTGTAGTACCAGCAACGCCTTTGCAACCGGCTGCTGTTGCTGTTACGCCAATGGTATAAGGGTTTGGTGAAGCAGGTATATTAGTTACTGTATAAGTATTACCTGTACCTGTGTTACCGTTTGCCTCTGTCCAGTTATAAGTTGTTCCTATCGGAGCAGGAGGGTTAGCGGTTAAGATTACTGTGCCTCCTACGCAAGCAGCAGTTGAACTAGGTGTTACCGCAGGAGGTGCAGGTGCTCCAGCATTTGATATGGTAAAGTTTTGAGAGTATATACAACCCGTAACATTATCTTTTATTTGTAATGGGTAAGTGCCGGCGGAATCCATTAAGGAAGAACTTGCAACAAAACCACCGGTGTTGTTCCACTCGTAACTATAATTTCCGCTACCACCTGTACCACTTGCTCCTGTTATGGTTCCATCACTTAAACCACAACCGGCAGGATTAATTATATCTCCTGTTTCACCAGGTAAAGGGTTAATTGTAATGGTATAATTTAATTGTGTGCTATTTGTAGATGTACAACTAGCTACTATAGAACTTGCCGTAATTATACCTGTTGTTTGTGCGGTAACAGTTGGAGCAGGATATCCTGCTATGTTACCATTTCCAAACGAAGCTACACCAATACTTGTATTATTATTTGTCCAACTAACCGAGCCTGATGGAGTAGATGTAAATGTAATTCCGCTAACGGTAGCATTTGTAAGACCACCACCACAAACTGTTTGAGAATTTCCTCCTCCACCAACAACACTTACAGTAGGTGTTGGATTTACAGTTATACTAACTGTGTTTTTATTTACACAATTATTAGCATCTGTTCCGGTAACTGTATAAACGGTTGGTGTTGCTGTATTAGTTGGTGTTGCTGTTACAACTGAGCCGGTAGGTGAACTCAATGTAGCAGCATTCATCCATGTATAAGTACTTGCACCACTTGCTGTTAAAGTTGAACTACCTCCACCCGAACAAATAACTGTACTTGAAGGAACAACTGAAATAGTTGGTAAAGGATTTACAGTTAAGGTAAGTGTTAATGGACTACTAGAGGCACAACCACTTGCCGTACCGGATACCGTATAAATTGTTGTTGTTGCAGGGCTTGCTGTTGGATTTGCTGTATTTGCACCTGTTAATCCAGCCGCTGCTGGAGTCCAGGTATAAGTATTTGCACCACTAACTGTAAAAGTTTGTGAACCTCCGTTACAAATGCTATATGAGTTTGCAGCCAAACTTAATGATGGTACCGGTGTAACATTTACTGTAACAGTAGCCGGTGTTGCATTACTACAACCAAGTGCGCTTGTACCTGTAACACTATAAATTGTTGTTGTAGTAGGACTTGCTGTTGGAGTAGCTGTGTTTGCGCCTGTTAAAGTAGCAGCCGGTGTCCAAGTATAAGTACTTGCTCCGCTAACGCTAAAAGTTTGCGAGCCACCATTACACATAGTGTATGAGTTTGCCGCTAATGTATAACTTGGTTTTGGGTTTACAGTTACAATTACTGTAGCAGGTGTTGCATTAGTGCACCCATTTACACTTGTGCCGGTAACACTATAAATTGTGGTGGTGGTTGGGCTTGCTGTTGGGCTTGCTGTATTTGCTCCTGTTAAAGTTGCTGCAGGTGTCCAAGTATAAGTACTGGCACCGCTAACGGTAAATGTTTGTGAGCCTCCATTACATATTGTGTAAGAATTTGATGTAAGCGAATAAGTTGGTAAAGGATTTACTGTTAATGTAAGTGTAAGTGGGCTACTAGGCGCACAACCTGCAGCTGTACCTGCTACTGTATAAATTGTAGTGGTAATAGGTGTTGCTGTTGGATTGGCTGTGTTAGCATTGGTTAATGTTGCAGATGGAGTCCAAGTATATGTGCTTGCTCCGCTTGCTGTAAATGTTTGCGAACCTCCATTACAAATAGTATATGAATTTGCTGTTAAACTTAAAGTTGGTACAGCACTTACAGTAACTGTTACAGTTGTAGGTGTTGAGTTACCACAACCAAGTACGCTTGTACCAGTAACACTATAAACAGTAGTTGTAGTTGGACTAGCTGTTGGGTTAGCTGTGTTAGCATTTGTTAATGTTGTTGATGGAGTCCAAGTATAAGTGCTTGCTCCGCTAACAGTAAATGTTTGCGAACCCCCGTTACAAATTGTATAAGCATTACCTGTTAAAGTATAACTTGGTTTTGGGTTTACGGTTACTGTTACGGTAGCAGGTGTTGCATTATTACAACCGCTAGCACTTGTACCTGTTACACTATAAATAGTTGTAGCGGCAGGTGTTGCAGTGGGATTAGCTGTGTTAGCTCCAGTTAATGTAGCTGATGGAGTCCAAGTATAAGTACTTGCTCCGCTAACAGTAAATGTTTGAGAACTTCCGTTACAAATTGTGTATGTATTTGATGTAAGAGAATAAGTGGGCAATGGATTTACAGTTAAGGTAACTGTATTAGCTGCACTTGTACAACCGCTTGAAGTACCAGTTACACTATAAATAGTTGTTGTGGTTGTTGATGGTGTAACCGTAGGAGTTGCGATAGTAGAGCCTGCCATGCCTGTAGTCGGAGCCCAGGTGTAAGATGTTGCTCCGTTAGCAGTAAAAGTAACTGGCGCATTTAAACAAGTTGTAAAAGTTGCCTGTGTAAGGCCTATGGTTGGTGTAGCCACTATAGTAACAGTTGTTGTTTTAGTTGAAGTTTGACAACCAGCAATTGTAGTTCCTACAACGGTATATGTTGCAGGAGAACTTGTAGGAGTGACTGTAACACTTGAGCCGGATGTTCCGCTAAGTCCGCCACCTACTGAAGAACTCCAGGTATATGTGTTAGCTCCGCTTGCTGTTAACGTAGCACTACCTGATGAACAAACCGTAGCACTACTTGCAATTAAAGTTAATGTAGGTACCGGGTTTATAGTTACAGTAACAGTTGCCGGTGTTGCATTTGTACACCCACCTGCACTTGTGCCAGTAACACTATATACTGTAGTAGCGGTTGGTGTTGCTATAGGGTTGGCTGTATTAGCATTTGTTAAGGTAGCTGAAGGAGTCCATGTATAAGTGTTTGATCCGCTCACAGTAAAAGTCTGCGAGCCTCCATTACACAAAGTATAAGAATTTGAGGCAAGTGTATAAGTTGGGCTTGGGTTAACTGTTACTGTATAAGTTGCATTGGTAGTGCCACAAGTGTTAGTTACTGCTACACTATAAATTTGTGTGCTCGCAGGAGAAACTGTGTAGGTGCTACCAACATGTGCGCCAGGGTTCCAGGTAAATGTTCCAGCCCCGCTTGCTGTTAAAACAGTACTACTTCCGTTGCATATTGAAGCTCCGTTTGAACTCGTTATCGTCGGGCTTGGTGCAGGGTTAATAGTAATAGCAACCGTATTTGTAACAACAGATATGGAGCATTTTCCGTGAGCTGTTAAAGTAAAAGTAACCGTACCTGATTCCCCTGCACCAGGAGAGTAGGTAGGAGTAACCGTAGTGGTAGTTGTACCAACCCCACTTAAAGTTCCTGTTGGCACACTAATGGTTCCTGTACCATTCGATGTCCAAGAGTAGGTGGTAGCAGGACCCGATATAACACCAGTAAGAGTTGGAGTTGTATTACTACAAGCACTTGCGGGTGCTGATGCACTCACGGTTATTGGAATATAAGGTGCTTGACAACCTCTGTTAATATAAGTAGCAACTCCACCAGGAGTATAATCAACTCCGGCACCATCTTGAGCAGAATGCCCACCTGATTGATCTATTAATAATGATCTATCATACGATACCGATTCAGAGCAGCCTGCAGGAGGGGAGAATGATACAGTCAATGTTCTTATACCTGGAGTTGAAGAGTAGTTTACAAAATGGCCTGCTGTGTTTCCGGCTGCTTGAAAAATTACATATAAAGTATCTGTCAATGATGCAAATGATTGCCCCGAAGTACACATATCTGTTGAGGTAATTACTAAAACAGTCGCATTTGCGGGTAAAACACCACCAACAGGTTCTTTTAACCATCCGCAACTAATAATTGTACTATTTAATGTGTTTACAAGTGGAGTTGTTATGGTTGTATTAGTTTCAATGCCACGCCAAGGATTATTAGGCCAAGTAATGGTTAAGTTAGAAACATTTAAAGCTGCATTGCCAACCACAAAACTAAACATTTCATTTTGACCTTCAGTTGCTGTGCCTGGGCATGGCGGACCATTACAAGCATCTACCAATATACTTTGTATATAAAAGCATTGTGCTTTTACCGGTTGGTAACCTAGCAATAAAAAAGAGAAAATTAAGCAACCTAATAAGTTTTTAAAATTTAAATAAGAGTAATTTTTTTCCATTCCAAATTGATTATAATTTATATAATGCTCTGAAAGTGGTTAAGAAATTTTAGCGTAAAAAACTTCTTTAGGGTGTTCACTTTTGGCTAAATTAGATTACTAGCCTTAATACAACTATTTTATTACATTATGTTATTGTAAAGAATTATCTTATGACTGGTTATAATTCTATTTATTATAAACTGTAGTTCGTTCTAATTTGTTAAAACTTTATTTAAAAATGGTTTTAACTATTAATGATAACGTAACACGATTATTTTCTCTAATGAATAAAACAAGTATAAATTTACTTTTCGTTCTTTATAAAGGGAAAGTATCACTTGTAGCTTTCCGTAATTGACGCATTTTATGGGTTTTTAATCATTCCTATTTAATGCGTTTTTTTATTGTGAGACAAATTGTATCGTCAGTTCAAATCCGTTATACACAAGAGAAACTAATAAATTTAATAAGTAAAATATACTTTAAAATATCTAAAGCTTAATATAACGGGAACATTGAAAAGGAATAATCTAAATAAATTTGTATACGTTCTTTTTTTTAGGTGGTAGTAGGATACTACTCAAGGTAAAGCGCATCTTTTGGGTTTCATAATTATACCTGTTAGATGCGTTTTTAGTTTAATTCGATACAGGATTTGGACCATTAGGTCTTTGCCTAAATGTTTTTTTAATACTATGAATATTTGTTTGTGGAACATGATAATTTTTATGTTAAGAATCAACTTATTATCAATAATTAAAGCATCTTTTTGTGAGAATCTTGTATAAAGTCTTTTTGTTGTATTTTCTATCATTAAAATAAATTCGGTTTAAAGTGTTTTCGCCACCTTTTTAAAACTTGATAATGGCACAAAATTTTAATTACAGACTTTAGCACACCTATATAAATAGAGGCATGAAAAAAGGAAAATTATTTTCAGTAATAAGCTTGTTTTTTATTGCATTTGTATTTGAGGCATGTAATCAGAATAAAAATGATAGTGATACTGACAGTACATTAAGTTTTGAAGGGTTGAACAAACCTTATGTGAAAAATGTTAAAAATGACTCGACTATGCATAACGATACCATTATAACACAACCAGATGATAATAACATGAACAAAAATAATCCTGATATCACCAAATAAGCAATTTTTTTTAATCATTTAAACCAACTAAATCATGAAAAATAAATTAAGTAAATTATTATTTTTAAGCATCGTTCTTTTCAGCATATCGTCAGCTTCGGCGCAGATATATGTAAAAGTACGCCCTGTAATTCCAATTGTAGTGCAAACTCCTGCGCCAAGCCCGGCTCATGTGTGGATAGATGAAGAATGGGTGCCTTCTGGCGGAGTTTATATATATGGCGGAGGTCATTGGGAGAGTCCTCCTCATGAAGGTTATAGATGGAGGAAAGGATATTGGAGGCATCACAATAATGATGGTGAAGAGTGGGTGCGTGGGCGTTGGGTTAAGTAAGGATGGTTAGTTTTAAAAACATACCGCTATTAAAAGTACAAGCCAAAAACATTACGAAGATACTTTTGTAAAAGTATTTTAACACTTTGATAAAAGGGCATAAACAAATCTTTTATTTAGTTATTTAGTTCCATGCCGCAATAAGAAACAAGTGTTTTCGTTGAGACGAGATTTGGTTTTTTTAGCCTTATGTTATACTTTTGTTATTCATCGAAATATTTATTTAATTATCTACATTAATTAAATAGAAGTTATAGGAATGAATAAAAATGAGTAAGGAGAT
The DNA here is from genome assembly GCA_013288015.1 of Bacteroidota bacterium. GTDB lineage: Bacteria > Bacteroidota > Bacteroidia > B-17B0 > Aurantibacillaceae > PALSA-968. The sequence goes on from JABDCR010000005.1 coordinate 23,055, forward strand.
TTTGTTTTTTGTTGTTGATGATGATGCGGATGATAGAGATATCTTTACCATGGCTTTGGGTTGTATCCGCCATAAAACCAGATGCATAACTGCCAAAAGCGGAGAAGATGCACTAGAATTATTGAAAAAAAATGAAGAGTTTATCCCCGATTTTATTTTTTTAGATATAAATATGCCACGTGTTAATGGAAAAGAATGTTTAATAGAAATGCGAAAAATGGAACGGTTAAAAAAAGTTCCTATTTATATGTATTCTACTTCTTTTACTGATAAAGATAAAGTAGAAACACTTAGCCTTGGTGCTACTGATTATTTTGTGAAGCCATATTCAGTAAAAATACTTATTGAAATACTTTCAAAAATCATTTTAAAAAGTGCTTCGCCTCAATTATCTAAATAAAAATTGATAATTTCTTTTGAATTTTTTTAATAAAGTGAGAAATACTATCCACAATATTATAATAGGTACTCGGTAAATTTTCTGTAAATCCTTTTTTTGTCAATCTGTTTAATGGTTTATAGAGATATGAGGAAATTCGTCTTAAAAAAAATGAATTTCATCGAAACAGACTGTTTTTCGGCATATTTATTGCTGTTTTGTTTGGTATAATTAATGAAATCTCATGATGGTCGATAGTAAAAAATCTATTAATGAAAAAAGGGACATATATAGTGAAGAACAAAAAGCCTTATTTATTGAACAATTTAAAGAACTTATACTTACATCGCCCAAAGAAGTATATGATGAATTTAATAGAAAACCTGATATAATTTTTAAACCCCTTCAAGATATTCCTACGATACCCATTACCTCTAAATTTGAAGGCAAGTTAAAAGAAGACTACTTAAGTTTGGTTGACAGGTTAATAAAGGGGAAAATGCTTATGTAACTTTTGCATACACATCTGCAATAGAGGTATTTTCAATAGCAATGCCATTAAGCACTTGAATAGCCGGTTTGTTTTTTTGAGGGATTTGGCGTTGCAAAAATGCAGTATCTACACCATAAACTATACCATTAGTATCAAAAACAGGCGCCCCACTCATACCATTTAAAGAGGTGTGCTGTGTAAGAAAACCTGGATATTTTTTTTCATTATCGCTTACCGTTATAACATCAATAATAAAAGTTGGCTGCCAGTATTGTCTAACAGCATCAACATTTATACTGCCATTTGAGTTTTTAACGAGTTGCGCAAGTGGGTAGCCACACAGGCATACTGATTTGCCAACCTTGGGTTTATTGAATACAAAAGTTACAGGAATGGTTTCGGTTAGGTTAATTTTACCAAGAAAAATATCTCGGATGGGGTCGCGATAAATTTCGGTTATAACATGTGGTGGGTTGGTTATGTGATGGGGAATGTTACCGCTGTATTGAAAAATAGAGTTTGCCGGTGTTTGGGTTATAACATGCAATGCGGTAAGAAAATGTCCTTGGCTACTTATAAAAAAGCCTGTGCCACTAACGCCAATTTGTAAGGTTTTTTCTTGAACTGATTTATAAAAAATCGGAAAAATTGATTTCTTTATTTTTTCGATAGCGGTTTGATACATGGTTTTTATTTGCAGGCTAAGTTTATTTCTCTTATAAAAAAATGTTGCCTAAGAGTTGCTATTAAATTGATTTTTAATTCCCCCTAGGTTATGCTATAATTGTAGATTTATTTCTACAACTTATTATAATGAAAGTAAAGTCAATTACTATTTGGAAGATTTTTTTAATAAAACATATTTAACATTACTGGCATACATTTTAATATTATATGTTGCAAGATTATCTGTTAGAGGAACATTTCAAACGAGAAATCCGCTGAGAAACCTCACTACCCAATGTAGTAGTTGCTTTGGGCAATAGGAATCAAGCTAAAGCCCCCTTAAACGGGGGCTTTTTTAATTAAGTTAAACTAAGCAGCTTGCCGATTAACATACAATACAAAAAAAATTAATATGAAAACAATTAATCAAGCATCAAACTCTAGTCGTAGAAATTTTATTGAAACAAGCATAAAAGTAGCTGTAGGAGTGGGAATAACAGGTGTAGGTTTTGCATCAGCATGTAATCAATTAAATGTTGAGCAGAACATATCTCCACCCGAAGATCTCATGCAAGAACACGGATTGTTGAACAGGATATTGCTTATTTATGATACTTGCAAAATGCAGCTTATAAATAAACAATCTTTTCAAAATGATGCGCTATTAAATTCTGCACAAATTATTAGAAGTTTTGTTGAAGATTATCACGAAAAGCAAGAAGAAGATTATCTATTTCCTCGTTTTGAAAAAGCAAATCAATTAACCGATTTAGTACAAGTACTGCGACAACAACATAAAGTAGGCAGAATTATAACTGATCAAATTATGCAGCTTAGCAAACCAAAAACACTAAGTGATAGCGAAAATCAAAAACTCATCCAATTGCTTACTGGTTTTAATAATATGTATCGCCCTCATGAAGCAAGAGAGGATACTGTATTATTTCCGGCATTCAGAAAAATTGTATCAACTAACGAATACGATTCAATTGGTGAAGAATTTGAAGATAACGAGTACAAACTATTTGGCAAAGATGGATTTAAAACAATGGTTGAAAAGGTAACTGGTATAGAAATGCAATTAGGAATTTACAAATTAGCACAGTTTACTCCAATAGTATAAATCAATCTTTTATTCAATGCTGCAGGCTAAAATATCTTTTTCAAAAATAAAAAAAACAGTATTTGTTTTTGGAATCGTAAATTTTGTTGTTTATGTAATACTTTTTTTAGTATTTAAATATCTCAACTTTCTTAATATAACAAGTTTATGGATAGTAAATTATGTAACGCTAACTTTAATTTCTTTATATCAGGTTCATAAGCTGGTGAAACAAAGTGGAGGCTATGTCCCTTTTTTGCAAACCTTCTGTATGATTTTTTTTACAGGCTCGTGGTCTTTTATACTTTTTGGTATTTTTATATTTATTTATGCCTGGTTTGATCCGTATTTAAATCAACTATTTGATATGGATGCTGATAGTCAAAGTAGATTGGTATCGGCTATTTTAGTGTTTTTTGAGGGATCGGGCGCAAGCATTATTATAGCGCTTATTGCCATGTTTTATTCTAGCAGATATGAAGACGGAGAGGCGACTATTTAATTTGTATTACTTTTTATATTGCTGTAACCATAACTTTGCTTCTTCTTCGTCAGTAAACAACTTAGCCGGTAAATTGGGTGTTTTTATTAAACTTAAATTAATAAATATGGTTGCAATAAATTTATTAAATGGATTTTTTACTATAAATGCCCCTGCAGTAATGCCTTTAGTTCCATCTCCTTCAGCAATATAATCTCTTGCATCGCTATGCGTATTTTTTATATTTCTAACATCGGCAAGCATTGGATAACTTTTACCATTACAAAGTTTCAATCTTTCAGCAACACAAATTTCAGCTATTTCTAACGTTATTTCAAGATTGAAAGCATATTTTACATATAAAATACCATCTTCAATTTTCATAAAAGTGTATTTATTTTTAAAACAACTATTGTCCATCAAATATTTTTTTGTAACTTGAATACAAAGCTATAAAAAACATGTCTCAAAGAACTAAAATATCTAGTTTTTATGACACGGTAAACGAGTTTATTACTATTGCGAAAAATAGAAATATTGTTCATTTATATACAGACGACAAGGTAATTAATGGCCGAACAATTAAATTAAATGAGTTTAAAAAGGAGCTGATTAATTTTGGGTCGTGTAGCTATTTAGGTTTGGAGAAAAACGAACAAATTATAGCTTCAGGGAAAGATTATTTAGAAAGATACGGCTCTCAGTTTTCAAGCTCAAGAGCATATATATCCATTCATCCTTATAAAGAATTAGAAACGCTTTTACGGCAAATGTTTCAACACCCTTTATTGCTTTCTCCCAGCTCAACAATAGGTCATTTTGGAACCATCCCTTGTATTGTAGAAGAAAATGACGCTATAATTTTAGATCATCAGGCACATATATCTATGTTTCAGGCAACCAAACTGATTGATAAAAAAGTAAGCATCAGCCTTTTAAGGCATAGCAAATTGGATGAGCTTCAAAAAAAGATAGATGAGCTTAGCCCCAAACATAGCCGTATATGGTATTTTTTTGATAGCATTTACTCGATGTATGGCGATGTTGCGCCATTAAAGGAGCTAATGAGTATGCTGGATAAAAACCGTCAGTTATATTTATATGCAGATGATGCACATGGAATGAGTTGGGCCGGTAAGCATGGCACGGGTTATTTATTAAGTCAGATTGGAAAATTACATCCTAAAATGATTTTGGCAACTTCTTTAGCTAAAGGTTTTGCATCGGGTGGGGGAGTGTTTGTTTTCCCAACAGAAGAATGGTGTTGGAAAGTGAGAACCTGGGGTGGGCCATTAACCTATTCTGGCCCTCAACAACCTGCTACTTTAGGTTGCTCTATTGCATCGGCCAAAATTCACCTTACAGAAGATGTTTATATAAAGCAGGATGAACTAATGTCTAAAATTAAATTGTGCAATAAAACATTAATTGAACTTGAGGTTCCATTAATAGCAGAGTCTGAAGTGCCTATACGTTTTGTTGGTGTAGGATTGCCAGCAGTAGGGTATAACCTTGTTAATAAACTAATGCAAGATGGTTATTATACAAACCTTGGAATATATCCTGCCGTTCCCGAAACGTGTACCGGTATAAGGTTTACCATTACAAATAATCAAACTGAAGATGATGTTGTAGGCCTGTGTAAAAGCATTGCTAAAAACTTTCCTATTGCATTAAAAGAGGAGGGGAGAACAATAGAAGACATTTACCGAGCGTTTAAAACGCTTCGCGCTAAACGAACCTTAAAACAGAGCGTAATTAATGACATTATTCAAAATTCAAAATATAAAATTCAAAGAGAGTCTTCTATTAAATATATTCCGCAACCAGTTTGGGATAAATTATTAGGGGATAATGGCATGTTTGACTGGAATGGCTTACAACTTCTTGAATCAATTTTTCAGAACAATGAAAAACCTGAAAACAATTGGTTGTTTCGATACTATATTGTAAAAGGTGAGCACGATAAAATTGTTGCGGCAACATTTTTTACCGTTGTTTTATCTAAGGACGATATGCTGGCTTCGGCTGAAGTATCGAACCAAATAGAGTTGCAGCGAAAAAATAATCCTTATTATTTAACTTCCAGATGCCTGATGATGGGAACTCTTTTAACAGAGGGGAGTCATTTATGGATTGATAGAACATATGATAACTGGAAAGAAATATTAATGTACCTGATTGATGAGATATGGAAAGATCACGAAACACTAAGAACCGATGCTTTATATTTTAGAGATTTTATGGCTGATGATATAGAGATAAGAGATTATTTGATAGACAGAGGTTTTTTGAAAGTAAACATGCCTAATACAAATAGTATTGATTCGTTAAACTGGGACACTCCAACAGAATTTTTAAAACAATTACCACAGAAAAAAAGAAATCGTTTAAAACGAGAAGTAATTCGTTTTCAAGATTTTTTTGAAACAAGAATAGTGAATGATGCTAATGATGATGAGATAGAATATTGGTATACTTTGTATCAAAACGTGCAAAAAAACAGTCTTAAAGTAAACACGTTTTTATTACCTGAAAAGCTTTTTTATGAGGCAAGTAGAAATAAAAATATAGACATTATAGAATTGAAATTGAAACCTGAAATTGATAAAAGAGCCCAAAGGCTTCCGATAGCAATTGGTTTTGTGTACAAATCGCAAAATAATTACTGCCCCTGGGTATTGGGTTTAGATTATAACTTTAAAGAATATCATGTTTATCGCCAACTACTTTTTCAGGCAATTTTAAGAGCCAAACAAATTAATAAACATAAAATTTACTTAGGACTTACCGCTGATGAAGAAAAAGAAAAATTTGGGGCAAAATCAACTCCAATGACTGCATATATTCAAGTTAAAGATAGCTTTAACTTATCTGTAATTGGTTTAATGCAAACTAATAAAGCACAAGATTAATCTCTTGTGCTTTATTATATCATCAAATCACAAACGTAGTTTTGAGCTACCAATGCATATTCTAACATGAAAAATTATGCCAGTAAGAAATAGCAATTGTTAACTAATAGTTTAATAAAAATATAATAACATTTACATAATAATTTATCAATTTTTTAGTTTTGCGTAAGCATGAATAAGATTATAAACGAAATTGAATTGCCATATGCAAGTATAGTATGTATCGAACCCGTTGTTTATTTTACTTATAAAGAAGGCGCAGAGTTAGGGTTTCCTGAAATCCGCGAACTTATTGCTTATGCCGAAAAATTAAGTGAGTATAAGCCCTATGTTACTTTTGCCGATGCCCGGGTAAACATAAATGTAACTAATGAGGGGAAACGGATTTTAGCTGACGTGAAAAACATGCCTCTTTTTAGAGGAACTGCCGCCTTAGTGAACAATAGTATATATAAGCATGCTGTTAATTTTCTTAGCTATTATGATAGACCTAAATACCCTTTTCGTGCCTTTACATTAAAAGAGGAAGCGGTTAACTGGCTTTTATCTTTACCGCTTGAATAATTAATAGTTTGAACCTATAGGTTGTTTATTTTATTGCCAACCGTAATACGATAACTAGTACTACAAGTATAGTAGTAATAAAAGTCCATATATTTTCTTTTACTTTTTTCTTTTCGGCATTCATAATTATACAATATTTACTTTGCAAATAATAATTCCCAGAATAAGACCTAATATTAGTCCGTACAATAGAAATCCAACTCTTTTCCTTTTATGATAATTATATATCTGATTACTTAAATATTTCATGAAACACTAGGCCATAATTTTTACTCAGATTTTTTATTACCAAGCTTAACACCTATTCCAAAAACAAGTTTGTAAGGCTCTTTAAAGGTCGCATTCTCTACATTGGAAGAGTAATAAGCAGCTCCTTCATAACTTACATGTGCTAAAAACCATCCTATTGTAACCACAGCACCTACACGGTAACCAATTCCATTTCTTTGTATGCTTACATTATTTGCGTCAAAATTGCCTGTAGATTGAATAACATAATTGTAAACAGGCCCGGCTTCTATACCAAGTATACCTATTTCAAATCCTCCTAACAGCGGTATTTCAAATTTTTGAAAATCAAAGTTATTGGTGTGATTTGTAACCACTCCATTATCATCCTGAGTTTGATAAGTTACATTTCCTGAATTAAAATTATAAAGCCCCATGGCTTTTATATAAAAGGGTTTTAATTGCAGTTTTGCGAAAGCACCTACTTCAAAGCCATATACATCATTTCCTTTAATAAGATTGGTAAACTTGGTGCCTATGTCTTCTATTTTAACAGCGCTTGTACTTAGTCCGCCAACTACACCACCGCCAAATATTTGAGCTTTTGAATTTGACAGTTCTACTAATAAAATAAATACAAATACGAGATTTTTGATTTTTGTTTTCATCTTTATAAATATTATAAGGTTATAAATATTAAATCTTTTTTTTCGGAACTTTGGCACCTGCTTTACGAGCCTCTGAAAGACCAATTGCTATAGCTTGTTTTTTGCTTGTAACTTTTTGGCCTGAGCCACTTCTTAAAGTGCCTTCTTTTCTTTCATGCATTACCTTTTCTATTTTTTCCTTCACTTTTTTAGAATATTTTGCCATGTCTTTTTAACGTTATAATTAAAGTTTATATCAGATTAAGTAATATTGTTTTCACTTTCTTTATTGAGATTATTTTTGCTCGTTGCAAATACAGGCATAAAATAAAAACACTTGATATTGTATATAATTTTAATGTTTTCATAATTGATGATTGACCATAGTTAAAAAACAAGTTTTTTATTTTTCCTGATTTGCCGCTGTTTTTTCTTTATCTATGCTTAAAGGACCCGATCCAAAATAGGAGATTAATAAGGCGGCTCCTATTAAAGAGAGATTTTTCATAAAATTTGCCATCTGCATTTGCATTTTCATCGGATCAGTTTCTTTCCAAAAAGCATGCATATAAAAAGTTACAGGAATTAAAAAAATAATTAGCAGCCACGCACCTGCTTTTGCTTTATAACCTAATATAATACTTAGCGCTCCAACAGAGGCTATAATGCCTGATAGAGGTACAAGGTAAGATGCTGCAGGTACTCCTTGTGAAGAAACATAATCAATGGTTTGTTGTTTAAAGTGACCCATTAAAGTCATTAAAAAAATTAGGGAAAAGAAAATTCTTCCTACTATAACTAAATATTTCATGTATTTATTATTTTATAATTGCTTAACTAAAAAGTATGCCACTCTTTATGCATATAATTCTGCAGTAATAAATATTTTATATAACATTTTTTTAAAAAATGAAATAAAATGAGAAATCTTTTCCTCATATAGATTTAAAATTTACTCAAAGCATTGATTTGGCGATTGAATTTTGTTATTCGCAACTGATGGTACAATATTTTCTATTAGACATTTATTATTAATAAATTAATTTAAAAAAAATGAAAAAAATAGTAATTGTAGTGGCATTAGCCATAATAGGATGCAGTAATGCAATGTTAGCACAGAAAAAAACGGAAATTGTAATGAGTAACAAAGAGGGGTGGCATAAAATAGGCGAAACTACCGTCGACTTTAAAAAAGAAAAGGAAGAAATTATGATTATGGGAGCTAACCGTTTTGCTTCCATTAAATTTAAGGTTGCTAATGCTCCAATTGATATAACTAGTGTTGAGATTTTTTATGAAAGTGGTGACAACCAAATGACAAATCTAAATTGTTCTGTTAAAGCACCTGGTGAGAGTAGCATCGTTAATTTAAATGGTGGCGAACGTAGTGTAAAGAAAATTGTTTTTGTGTATAAAACACCACCTAACACTAAAGATCTAAAATCACATGTTGAAATATGGGGCTTAAAGACAAATACAGATAAGAAATAAAATGAACATCAAAATAATCTTTAAAAAACAGAAACCATGAAAAAAATTATTACAAATTTGAAAAAAATGAGCTTAGGCATTTTTGCTGTGGTTTTATTTACAAGTAATGCTAACGCAGTAACATACACAGCAACACAATCGGGTAATTGGTCAAGTGCGTTGACATGGGGTGGTGCCGGTTCTCCCGGAAATAATATTGGCACCGTAGATAATGTGGTTATACCTTTAGGTATAACTGTTACTTTAGATATGGATGTAACAGTAAATAGTTTAGCATCCTATATAAATGTTGTTGGGTCTTTAACGTCAACAAGTAATTCATTAACTGTAACGCAGGGTGCTTTACAAGGTACAGGTGTTATGAACATGTCTTATGTTGAAATAGGTAGTTTAGGGTCTTTGACTTTTAGCGGGACTATGACAACAGAACGTTTTGTAAATTCTGGTGCATCTATCACAATTAGTGGTGGTGTAATTATTAATGATAGCTTAATTTTGAGTAGTGGCAGTGTTGCTTTTAGTGCAGGCTCAACCTTAACTATGAATAGCAATACAAACATTAAAGTTAATGCAGGTTCTATGAGTGTTAGCGGTGGTGTTTTATCGGCAACTAGCATGTATGATGTAATTTATGTAGGAAGCTCTAAAACTTCAGGCATAGAAACCGGCATATCTGCAGGTTTACATAATGTGTGGGTCAACTTAACTGATAGCACTCAAATATTAACCATGGGAAGTGATATAATTGTTGCTGGAACTATGTATAACACTATGGGTAAAGTGGCTATAGGTGCTCATACATTAAAACTAATGAGTGATTTTATATCTACTACAAATGGAAAAATACAAGGTAGTTCAACTTCGAGATTAATGTTTGAATTATCAACAACAACAACAACTTCTGTTACATTGACTTCTGGCAGCCAATTTCAGTACTTGGAAATAAATTTAGCTACTTCTCCAAGCCTAAATTTTTCCGGTAGTTTTTCAGTTGATTCTATATATATGAAAAAAGGCTCGGCAGGTTTTGCAAATTCTTCTGTTTTAACTATGGCTTCTAATGGCGTATTTATCTGGGAAAATGGTTCATTTGCTTTAGGTACAGGTGGTTTTGTGGGAACAAATTCTTACAGTGTTATATATAAAGGAAGCAACAAAATCTCAGCTTATGAAACTACAGGTTCTGGATTACATAATATTATGGTAGATATGACTTCAAATATAAATTCTGTAAGTATCAATTCTAATTTAACTATACCCGGCATATTAGATTTAAATATGGGATCTTTAAACCTTAATTCTCACAAACTATATTTAACAGGCTCTTTTAGCAGCACAGCTAGTGGCACTTTTCAAGGGAACACATCCTCAAGTATTTTTATAAATAATACAGCAGCCACTTTTGGAGATACTCTTAATTTTGCAACAGGAGTGGCACAATTAGATAGCCTTTCTATTAATACAATGGCATCAACATGGGTGTGGCTAGGGACTAGTTTAAATATGAATAATTTGGTTTTTAAAAGTGGTAAACTTATGCTTACTAGTGGAGATTTGACCATTTATTCTCCGGGTGTTATTGCAGGATATGATTCTACAAAATATGTAGGAACAAATGGCTCAGGTTCGTTAGTTATGATGGTTAATTTAGCTGCGCCTTATGTTAAGTTTCCGGTAGGAACAAACTTAGATTACTCTCCTGCAAGTTTGCAAATAATGGCCGGTACAGCTGGTATGATGCATGTAAATGCACAAAATGGCATGTGGACTAATGGAACAACCGGAACTGATTTGTCACTAACTCAAAGTGTTGTAAATCGTACTTGGAACATACAAGCAACACAAACAGGCACTTTAAACGTTAACCTACAGGTAGAATGGAAAGCTTCAGAAGAAGTTCACAGTTTTGATAGAACACATTGTTTTATAACTCATTATAATGGCATTGCATGGGATGCGAGCACTATTAGTGCAGCAGCTTCGGCAGCCGGTAGTTATTATCAGATGACTCGTTCTAACCTTACATCATTTGGCCCCTTTGCCGTAGTTGACCAAAACGCAACTACAGGAATTAATAAAGTAGCTGATAATAATATGCTTTTAGAATTATATCCTAACCCAACATCTGGTTTTGCTATTATTGATTTAAAAAATGCTGATGCAAGATATTTGGAAGTATATAACGAAATAGGAAGTAAAGTTTATTCAACAGAAGTAACTAATAAAAATACTGCGTATAAAATTGACATATCTAATTTACCTGCAGGTGTTTATTATGTAAAAGTTAGTACAACTAATGATTCTATCATTAAAAAATTGATTAAATCATAAATAGAAACAAATTACTTACTGGTAAAATGGTTGAGTTACACGTAACTCAACCATTTTTTTTAAGAGAAATAAAATGAAGAGAATAATCTGGGCTGCTATAACATTAATTTTAAGTTTAAATATAATTGCACAAAACAACGATAAATCATATGGAACTAGTTATTGTGCAAAAATGAAAGATGGTATAATAGTTGTTATTTATCAGGGGAATCTAATAACTTCAGATATACTTCTTGATAATGGCACAATAATTAAACCTGATGGAGCCATAATAACAAAAGACGGAAACAGAATAACGTTGAAAGATGGAGAATGTATCAATCAAGATGGTACAATGCCTGCTAAAGAGAAAAATAGATTGAAATAGTTTTTTTAACTCTAATTAAAATATACAAATATCTAACTGGCATTAAATTTTGTAGCGTATAATTGTGATAACTTATTGGTTTTTAGTTCTTCTCCTTTAAATTAGCCCATATTACGCTCATAGTATGGGCTTTCCTTTTTCTAATTTCTCTGGTACAAAATTTTGTAGTTTATATTTGACAAACACTCTCTATATATCCCAGCCCATGTTATAAATTGTATAGCGTGGGCTTTCTCTTTTTATCCTATAACATTTTTTCTTTTATTTATATTATGTAAACTGGCATATAATTTTATGCATTAATAGTGGTATGAAATTTTTGAGCGAATATAATAGCCGGTAAGAATTTCTGTTATATGATATTACAACAAGAGCTATGTGTAAAAAACACTTCTTGTATAAGATAATTATATTAAAATAATTTCAAATATATGTGAGAATGAGAGAAGTTAAGTTAAATGATTTTTATGAAACAGAGAGTATACGGAATTTCAATCAGCAAATAAAAGATGAGTTTGCTAAAAACATTAAAACTCTTGAAGCAGAATTGCTGCAATTAAATGAATTATTAATTCGGAAAGGGAATTTAATTAATAATGGAACGGAAACCTAAGCAACCTAAAACTAAAAAATCGGTAAAATTATTTTGCGATTCAATAATTTTAGAAAAGCGAATAAAAATGCTTGAAGCAAGAAAAGTGGCCATGCTTAAATTATTAAAGGAAGTAACTGATATAAGCGCACATGGTGAGTTTTATTCTTAAATACAAACAATTATAATGGCTCTAAAACGAATTAATATACTTTTAATGATTAACCAATACTAAAACCAACTACTAATGTTATGGCAAGCAGAAAAATTGAAGTTGGAGATATAGTTAGTTTAAAATCCGAATCCCCACAAATGGTAGTAGTTAAAGTAAGTAATGATAAAGTAAAGGATAGTGAAGATATTATTTCATGTTTTTATTGGAATAGTATTAAGGGCGAGTTTTCAACTCAGGATTTTTTGGCGTATATGCTTAAACTAATTAATGAATAAAATTACTAATCTTTAGAAGACATTTTCTTTCTATACGAAACGCCCCAAGAACCCATTTCTAAAATAACTTTTTTTAATGTTAAACCCGTTTTAGTTACCGCATACTCAACTGTTGCAGGTTTAGTATCGTGAACTGTTCGACTGATTAATTTATTCATTTCTAAATCTTGTAATTCTCTGGTTAACATCCTTGGGCTGATGTGTAATTTTCTTGAGAGCTCTTTAAATTTATAAGGCTTTTCAAATAAGGTTATTAAAATAGGTAACTTCCACTTTCCACTAATTATTTCGGTCAAATCTTTAATGCCTCTGCGGGTTTTAGCTGAGTAAGTAGATTGATAGATGTTAGTTTTTTTAGCCATGTGTTATTAAATAAAACTTCGTACTTCTCTTGTGTTTTTTAATGGAAAACTACTTACTCTCTTATGTTTTAATGATTAGTAACATCATATGTAATTTCTGTTTTGTTCTTTAAATACAAAGTTTGTTTTATTTTTGATAGTTTAGTAACTACTTACATAGTGTATACTGGTTACAAGTTATATAGCACATGGCATCGAAAATGATTGGAAAATTTGATTAGATAAATTTAGATCCTGATAAAACTGCATTTGTAGAATTATTGCGCCCTGATTTTAATGATCAAATCATGATTATTCTTGGAAACTAATATTATTTGGCTTTAAATTTTGTGGATTTTTATCTACAAAGTGGGAATTTTTAGCGCTCGATTTGTACTGAGTATTTTTTTAAAACTTAGATACATCAATGAAATATACATAATATCACTTTTCATGATAAGAGGGCATATTTATTTGAAGTAAATACACTGAGATACTATAAAGATTATTTAACTGAAAATGAGTTTCCGGTCTTTCTTCCAAGACTTTTTTATTGAAACAGGAGAAATCACTAAGTTTTCGCTTAGGGTTTTTAAAGAAGTATTTGTGCCACCATATGAGTTTAAAGAATTTCTTATTCAATGTTATAATGTTGGATGCAAATCAATTCCATTAGTTGGTGTAACTGCATTTATAATGGGTTTAGTGGTTACTCTTCAGTCGCGACCTACACTTGTTCAATTTGGAGCGGGGTCATGGCTTCCGGCTATGGCATCTGTGAGTATAGTAAGAGAAATAGGACCTGTGGTTACCGCGCTAATGTGTGCAGGTAAAGTGGGTTCAAATATTGGTGCAGAGCTTGGCTCAATGAAAGTAACAGAACAGATAGATGCAATGGAAGTTTCCGGTACAAATCCTTTTAAGTTTGTTGCAGTTACCAGAATATTAGCTACTACGTTTATGGTGCCTGTTTTGGTAGTATTTGCTGATTTTTTTTCACTAATTGGCTCTTTTATTGCAGCAAATATTAAAGGCCAGATAAGCATTTATTTGTTTTTTAACCAAGTATTTGAAAAGTTGGTTTTTTTGGATGTTATTCCTTCTATTTCAAAGGCATTTTTCTTTGGTTTTGTTATTGGTTTAATAAGTTGTTACCAAGGCTATAATTCTAAAAAGGGAACAGAAGGGGTAGGGAAATCAGCTAATGCTGCGGTGGTAATTTCTTCTTTATTAATTTTTGTTATTGATTTATTGGCTGTTCAAATTACAAATGCATTTATATAATAATAGGCTATATGAATTCTGCTCATGTTGATTTAACTGCAAAAAAATCTCAATCTCCGGTTATTGAAATTAGTAAGTTGAAAAAGTCATTTAAAAACAATCATGTATTAAAAGGCATAGACCTAACACTTAAAAAAGGAGAAAGTATTGTTGTTTTGGGTAAATCAGGTTCCGGAAAATCTGTTCTTATTAAATGTATAGTTGGGTTACTTCGTCCTGATTCGGGTATATTAAAAGTATTTGAAAAACCGGTTTTAGAACTTAACCACCAAGAGCTCGATAAAATAAGGGAAAAGATTGGGTTTGTATTTCAGAGTAATGCATTATACGATTCTATGACAGTAAGAAAAAACCTTGAATTTCCTTTAAGAAGGCATTTAGAAAAAGAAAGTAAAGAACAAATTAACCAACGCGTTAAAAATGCACTAACGAGTGTAGGATTATTAAATACAATCGATATGATGCCTTCTGAGCTTTCGGGGGGGATGCGAAAAAGAATAAGCCTGGCTCGTTGCCTAATATTGAACCCTGAAGTAATGTTATATGATGAGCCTACTACCGGGTTAGACCCTATAACCGGAGAAGAAATAAGCAGGTTAATGGTACAAATGCAGAAAAAATATAATAGCTCATCTATTATTATTACTCATGATATGAAGTGCGCTAAATTAACAGCCAACCAAATGTTAGTGTTAATTGACGGCTTGATTTATGCTAAAGGAACTTATGCTGAGCTTGAAAAATCAAAGGATAAAAAAATAAAAGCATTTTTTGAATAATGAAAAAAGAACATTTAGATAAAGAAACTCGTAACACATTAATATTAGGTGTTTTTGTAACTGTTGGGTTAATTCTCCTAATAGTTTCTGTTTATTTAATAGGATCAAAAAAGAATTTGTTTACATCTAATTTTCATATTACGGCTTCTTTCCGCGATGTAAATGGATTACAAAATGGAGACAATGTTAGATTTCGCGGAATTAATATTGGAACTGTGAAAGAAATGAATGTATTAAATGATTCAACCATAAATGTGATTATGATTTGCGAAGAAAAAATGAAGATATATATTAAAAAGAATGCTGTTGCAAGCATAGCAACAGATGGCTTAATGGGTAATAAAATGGTAAGTCTTAATAATGGAACTGCTATTTCAAAAATTATTGAAGAAAATGATACATTACAAACATTGCAGCCCCTTGATATAACTGAAATAGAGCAAAAACTAAAATATTCGAACGACAATATAGCTAGTATAACAAATAACTTATCGAATATTATAGGTGAAATTAATAAAGGAAAGGGAGCAATAGGTACGTTGGTAATGGATACTGTTTTTGCTAAAAATATGAATGAAAGTATGAAAAATTTACGAACCAGTACAACTAACCTAAGTAAAGAAAGCGAAGCTTTAAAACATAATTTCTTATTCAAAAAGTATTTTAAGAATAAGGACGAAAAAGAAAAATAAGGTTATTATATAAATAACTAATGAGGTGTGTTGTCAATTACTGAAAGAACAATTTTACCTCTTGTTTTTCCTGACTGACTTAACTCATGTGCTTCTTTTACTTGTGTAAGCGGAAACTTTTTATCAATAACAACTCGTAGCATGCGTTTGTCAATAAGTCCGGCAATTTCCTGAAGTCGCGCACCATTAGATATGGTCATAAAAGACTTTCCAACTTTACCATTCTTCTTTGCTTCTTCTTCATTAATGCCAACAGTAGAAACTAGTATTCCATCTTTATTCAAAATTTGCCATGAACGTGTTTGAGTTTCACCGCCAATAGTATCAAACACTAAATCGAAATTTTTTAACGTACTAAAGTTTTCTTTTTGGTAATCAATAATTTCATCGGCACCAAGCGATTTTATAAGTTCTTTATTTGGGGCTGATGTAGTTGCTGCAACATAAGCTCCGGCAATTTTTGCCAGTTGTACAGCAAAAATACCTACTCCACCGGAAGCACCATGAATAAGTACCCTTTGATTTCTTTTTAAATTACCTACTTCAAAAAGCCCCGTCCAGGCTGTTTGAGATGCAAGAGGAACTCCTGCTGCTTGAGATAAAGAAATGCTGACCGGTGCAAAGGCAACATCACTTGCTTTTGCAATTGCATATTCTGCATAACAGCCATTTTGAGAAATATCAGGACGTGCGAACACAGCATCACCCGCTTTAAAACGGCTAACAAGGCTGCCGACACTAACAATAACACCTGCCATATCCCATCCTAAAATAAGCGGAAAATCATATGAAATAAAATCTTTCATTTTTCCTTCGCGAATTTTCCAGTCAACAGGATTAACCCCTGCGGCGTAAACTTTAATAAAAACTTCATTAGGTCCCGCTTCAGGTACAGGGGCATTTTCATATACTAATGTTTCTAAGCCACCGTATTTGTGAATTCTAACTGCCTTCATCTTTCCCGACGAAGGACTGGTTTCAACTTTTTGCTCTTTTGTAGCAATTACTTCTTCTTCCTCAACAACAATATCTGCATTTGTGCTTTTTTCCATAATACAAAAAATTAATGTTAACTACCTAGCCACCATTCTTCAACCAATTTACTGACTGTTTTTTCTGAAAATTCTTTCGTTAATATATTTTCCTGATTTCTTTCGTTTTGTCTAAAATTGTAATTTAACATATCATCCCAGTACCATTTTAAGTCATTTTTTAATTTCGTACACACGTCTTCCACGTTATTTTTTTTAATGCTTTGGAACTTAGAAAATATTTTTGGATTGCGCCCTTCATCCCCAATAATTTCTGTTTTGCGAGCAGTAGACTTTTTTAGCCCATATTTCCGAACTTTTGTTATTGTTTTCATTTTATCTTTTAAAGATTGTATATTTCATAAACTCTGTATTTTACCCTACTTGAATTTCTTTTTTTTGTTTACTTATACTAACTTCTTTTTTAGGAATAGAAATATGTAACATGCCATTATCATACTTAGCACTAATTTTATCTTCCTTTACATTTTCGGGTAATTGAAAAGAACGGGTGAAACTGTTATACGAAAATTCTCTGCGTTTATAATTTTCAGTATCATCTTTGTTTTCTTCTTTCTTTTCGCTGCTTATGATTAAAGTACCATCTTCTATTTCTAGTTTAAAATCACTTCTTGTTAAGCCCGGAGCAGATAAATCAATACGAAACTCTTCTTTTGTTTCTGATATATTTGCCGGCGGTACTTTAAAACCTCTATCCAACAGGTCGCTACCTGCATTTATAAGGTTAGGCCAAAAAAAGCCATCATCAAAAAGGTCGTTTTTAAGGGATGGAAATAAATCTCCGTTTCTTCTTCTTAATAAATTCATGACGTTAAATTTTAAATTATTTAATAGGTTTATTATAGCTTTTTCTTGTAAATAATGTGCCAATTAAGAAAAGATTACATAGGACTTTTCTTGATATTGTCAATAGAAATTATTCCTCAAAATGAGATTTTTTGTATACAAATTTGCCTCAATCAAACTATATAAGTTATCTCTAATTATCTTGGTCTTAAAGTCCCTCCGTGTTGTGGGCTAATTGAATTATTTTGCATGTTAAACCTTGTTGTACTTTGCTGTTGTGGATAATTAATGGGAGCATTAAAGTGTGGTTGATTAATTACCTGACTTATGTGCGGATAATAAGTAGCATTATTTTGTAAAAACTCTGGTCGGGTCATATTTCTACCAAAAACCCCTTTTGTACTATTGTGATAATCCATTTCAAATTTCCCTAACTCTTTTATCCTCTCAGGTCGTTGGACATCCGCTTTAAAATACCCATTTGGTAAATGAGTTTCGTTAATTCTAGCCCAACGATATACCTCAGCGTTAAAATCGGTATGCTGGTAGCGTGGACCATAATGTTGCTGATAGTAACCGATTGTATAATCACTAAAGTGAGAATAGTAATAATGATGATATGGACTATAAAAATACCAATGCATAAAGTACGGAGACGGAAAGCCCAGATATACAATTCCCATAGGCCCCCAATAGAATCCTAAGTTATACCAGTAGGGGTAGGGGTACCAGTACGGATAATCGTACCACCAAGGATAACCAAACCAATAGGGATATGGTTGAATGTCAGTATAGTCCGTGGGTGGGTTTGTATATATAGATTCATCTATATACTCTAAAGGAGTCCCTTGGTTGTAAATATCATCTGTATAATAATCATCGGGGTGATTTTCTTTTGTAAACTCTTCAGCAGCTTGTTCCATTTCTTGTTTTGCTTCAGGGTTTTTCTCTAAACCGTTTTTCCAATCTTCTAAATCTTTTGCACTTTGTTTGTTATGTTCAACGTTAATTGAATCTAACATTTTTACAGTTTTTTCTGGATTAGACTTGTACATATCGCCTAAAATAATTGCCAAGTGCATGTTGGTACTTAATGTGTTTAAAACATCTGGATGTTTTATCAAACTTCGATAAGTTTTTTGAGCCGGCGGGGGATAATCAGCAAGTATTTTTTCAAATTCTCTCTGAGAATTTGCTTGTAACTTATATATCTCTACAAGTGCCTCGTAATGTTTTTTACCCTCGTCTATGATGATTTTATTAAACTCACCTGGATAATTTGCAGCAATCTCTTCCAATTCTTCTTTTGTTTTTTTTCCGCCGCCAACAATTTCGTATATTAAATTTGGTTGTCTCGATAGATTCCAAAGTTTTCGTTGCTCATCTTTGTTATAATTGCTTACTATATCTTTAAAAGATTGGCTAGTAATTTTTTGTAAAACTTCTATATTAACAAGTACTTCTAGTTTCTGGCAAGCTTGTAATGTTTTTGTTCGTACACTATCGGGATATGAAGCTATAGTGAGTAAAGCTGTGCTGTCATCCGAACTAAAATCGTTATTTAGTTTAGGATTACTCTGTGCTAATGTCAGCAAAGATGGAAACAAGAAGGGTAAAAAAAATAATATTCTTTTCATATTAATGAATAGCGAGTAGGGGAACATTTGTATGAAAAGCCATTTTTTTTGTTTCACTTTTTTGTAGAAAGCGCTCTAAAATATTATGTTTTTTAGGCAGCATAATTACTAAATTGCTTCTGTGCAGATGAACAAAATCATTGATGCCCTCCACTACATTTTCGTTATCTATAGAATGGTAAGAATGATATATTTTCCTGATTTTATTGTCGAATTTCAATCTTCCGGGTGTTTTTTTCTCTGGATTGGATTGTCGCTTAATTTTATTTATATGAACAATGTCGAGTCTGGCTTGAAACAACATAGTGAATTTAATAATTTGATTTATTAAGTTGTTAGGCTGAGGATGATTGTAATCGCAAGCAAAAACTATTCTTGATATTGGTTTATATACCGCTTTAGGGGGGACAATTATTACAGGACAATTTATATAAGGTATAATATTTAATGTATTACTACCAAGTAGTAACTCTTTCATTTTACTTGCTTCAGAAATTCCCATAATAATCCAATTTATTTTTTTCTGTTCGCAAACTTCTTTTATTTGATCAATAAGCAATCCAGTATTTACTTCACAGGTAATTTTAATATCGCCTCCAAATTGATCTAATATTGTTTTTTTGATTTTCATTAATTGATTAATAGATTCCTTTTCTACATCCTCAAGCGTAGCAACCATCAATCTATCTCCTTCATTGGCAACGGGTAAGTGAAACACATTATATAATAAAATTTCGCCAGTAATTGCTTTTGAAAACTGAGCTGCGTATTTTGCTGCATTTAATGCCGTAGCGGAAAAATCAACGGGAACTAATATTTTTTTCATCTTCTAGCTGATTTAATTAAACTTGTATTTTGATATGCATTAACACTATAATTATAATTTCAGTTAGTTTTACTAGCATTGATTTGGCATTCGTTTTCAAATTTTGCCGTAATTATAATCCCATTTATATTGAAAGATGGTTTGCAGTATAAAAAAGTATTTGTGGGCATTTGGGCTGTAAACCCATCTAAACCGTAATGCACTAGAGGTTTACTTAATGACGATTTGGAATCATATATAAATATAATATTGCCAATTATAGAAGAATTATCAATTACTTGAGTATCGGTGTCAAATAAATAAACCTCTAAATAATTAGCACAACCAACTAATTCTATTTGGTAGTTACCTGATTTTTTTAATCTCCCTCTATGGGGGCCATAACCATCTTGTGCATTTAAAACGCTGTTAAAAAGGAATAAAACAAAAATTAGAATTGTAGTTTTCATATTCAATTTTGTAAAACAACTCCCAAATTACCTTTATGAATAATTACTCATATCTTACGGGATACAAGTGAAATTATTCAAGAAAAGATTGAATTGTTATTCAATATTTTCAAAATTATAATTATACCTATGATTGCGATCGGCAATTGAATGTAATGTGTTCATTACATTTTCTTCTCCGGTATATTGTTCTTCAACTTTTTCATTGTTTTCATGATGGTGGCGCACAATGCCATTTAAACTAACAACACCTTTAAGACGGCCATCTTTATCTACTACGGGTAAACGACCTACTTTTTTGGTTCGCATAATTTTAAGGGCGGTGCTGGCGTCATCTTCAGGTGTACAAGTATGTGCTTGTGAACTCATAACTTCCAGCACTTTAAGTTCGTTAAGTGGTTTATTTGTGTTACTCAGTCTAACACAAATATCGCGATCAGTAATAACACCAATTACTTTTTTATCTTTATCTACCACGGGTAATGATCCTATGTTTGATTTTGACATTTCAGTAATAACACTTTGTAACGATTGATTTTTTTCACAATGCTTAGGTGTGTCAATCATCATTTCTTTTATTTTTTTCATTTTTCTTTTGGTTTTAATTATTTTCCCGTTTTTTTAATGGAATCAGGATTGCCATTTTAATTATTGTTAGTGAATTGATTTGCTTTTTCTTGTTTTTTAAATTGTTCTTGTTTATTTTCTGATTTATCAAATATTTCATATCCTTTTAAAAAATCAGACCAAAATTTTTCGTTTTGTTCTACTGCTAAACGAAGCTGATTATTTATTTCTTCTATTAATTTTTTATTTAATTCAATTGAAAAATCCATCCGTTTAGTATGAGCTTCTATCATAGAAGCCATTATATTATCGGTTATTTCCCATTTTTCTCCCATAATTTCCTGTGATTTTCCATTTAATTTGTTCCAATTAATCTGAATATTTTGAAATTGTTTTTGAAATTCGGCGACCCAATCAGCATTAAACCTCATTGCCTGACTATGAAGAGCTTTAAACTGGTTGGCAAAAGCATCATTGTAAAAGTCAAAAACCAGGCTTAACTGTTTTTTATAAATATCCATTATTTCGGAATTTATTTCTTTAAACCGTTTATCAGATGTTTGAATGTTCTCATCAAACATGTGAGCTATTTTGCTAAAACTTGTTGTTTCCATTTTTAAGTACTAATTGGTGTTTTAATTTCTGATTTCCTGTGCCTTTTTTGATATTAATTTAATTGCAAATGATATTCCTATTTTAAAATAGAATAAGTAGTTTGGAAGTTAAAAAAACGCCCCCCTTTTCTAATTATCTAATAAGCAGAGATAAAGCTTAAAAGGATTATAATTACCCCCCCCTTTAAAAGGACTAAAAAAAAATTGACCATGTAGAATAAAACCTACAAGAAGGGGCCGAAAATTCACGTTTCTGTAACCTTTTATATAAACGTTAATTCTGTTATTTTTTTTGGTATAAAATTTCCTTTGAAAAAATTACAAAATAAACAAGATGAGAAAACTTGAAAATAAAGTAGTTTTTATAACAGGAGGGCTATCGGGTATAGGTAAAGCGTGTGCTATTGCTGCGGCAAAAGAAGGAGCTGATATAATATTGGCCGATTTTAAATCAGATAAGGTAAACAAAGTAATAGAAGAGATTGAAAAAGAAAATGTTAAAGCTATATTTGTAGAATGTGACGTTTCAAAATTTAAACAAGTTGAAACTATTATTCAAAAGGTAATAGATACATTTGGAACAATCGATATAGCTTTGAATAATGCAGGCATTGGCGGAACAGCAAGCAAAGTAGGGAAAATGACTGAGGAGATGTGGTTGCAGGTTGTAAACATAAATTTAAACGGCGTTTTTAATTGTATGAGGCATGAATTGGCACATATGTGGAAACAAAAAAAAGGAGTTATTGTAAATATGTCTTCAGTAATGGGTAAGGTTGGTTTTTCTACATCATCTCATTATGTGGCTGCAAAACATGGAGTTATCGGTCTTACTCAAACAGCTGCACTTGAATATGCTACTGATGGGATAAGAATAAATGCTATTTGCCCTGGTTTTATTGACACCCCTTTACTAACTAAAATTGGCATAAATAACCATGCTGATGCAAAACAACGTATAATAGATTTGCATCCAATGAAACGGTTGGGAAAACCAGAAGAAATTGCTAATGGTTTTATTTTTCTTGCTTCGGATGAAAGCTCATTTATATCTGGAACTACGCTTGAAATAGATGGAGGTTATTTATCTGAATAATCTCTATTGAAAAATGCTAAACATGGGGATTTTTCGCCCCTTTATGTGATTTTATTCCGCATTTTATTTGGTTATTAGTTGTAAAATAATTCTAATTGAAACGATATCCCTTTGTTAGTTAGAAACCGCATAAACAAAAGTAATTGGAATGGTTTTTGCTAATTTAAGTAAGGCAGGAAGAAATTTAAATTAACAATTTTAAAAAATAAAAAAATGGAATCAACAACTTTTAATAAAACAAACGAAAAATTTTATGAAACAGTTCAGGGTGCAAATAAAGGGTTTAATGAAATAAATTCTACAGCAATGGATATTTATAGTAAACAACTGAATTTGGTATCTAGCTTTTACAAAAATTTATTTAATTCTTTTCCATGGGTTAATAAAAATGTATGGAACGCAAATATAGATTTTACCAAATACTTTGGTGCAGATGGAGCATCAAAATTATTTACCCCTTTTAATTGGTTTAAAACTAACGACTATTTAGGTTATTTTTTCAAACCTCAGTCAGAAGATTTGCTATCGAAAATAATTGAATTTAATAATAATTGGTTTACCGAGCTTCAAAAACAATTTAAAATTATGCAAATTAATTGGGCGGAGTTAAGTGAAAAAATGCAAGAAATTATAATGGAAGAATGGAAAACCACCTATAGTAGCATAAACTCACTTATTGAGACTTATAATAAACAAGCTGATTTTTCAATAGAATCGAATAAAAAAATTATGGAAAAAATAAATAATCAATTTGATTTAGCTGCAAAACAAAGTGAGAAATTTTGGTCTGATGTTTTAAAAACGGTACACCCTTCTGATAAGTCTGAGATAGAAAATGAACAACTGCAACCTGTGTCAAAAAAACAAAACAAAGTGGAGTTTAGCACACACAACAATAAACATTAAGGGTAAAAGATTTATCGATTATAATTATGGAAGCAGTAGAAAACTTCAGTACAGAAAAATTGTTTCATAATATTTTAAAGGCCAGTAAAAAAATTTCTGAAAATTATCTTGAAAATTTTTCGGGCTATCATCGAGATGCTCATGATATAGCATTAACCTACTGTTATTTTTTCACGAAATTATTTGCTGAGCCTAATGAAGTTATAAAGGTTCAAAATTATTACATAGATTTTTTGCAAAAACAACAAGATCTTTGGCAAGGGGTCATAACTAATTGCGAAAATGATCAAAGAGATAAACTTGCACCTTTTATTTCGCTTGAAAAGGGAGATAAGCGTTTTATGTCTTCTCAATGGAATAAAAACATATATTTTGAATTTATTAAGCTGAATTATTTATTAATTGAAAAATTAGTTCTGAAAATTGTTGATGAAGTTGAAATGGGCGAGCCGATTCGGAAAAAATTGGATTTTTATACTCAACAGTATACTAATTTGTTTTCTCCCGCTAATTTCCTTTTGACGAATCCGGAAATATTAGAATTGACTATAAAAACAAAAGGTGAAAATTTATGGAAAGGGTTTAATTATTTAATAAAAGATATTGAAAAAGGTAGAATTACTCAAATAGATGAATCTGTTTTTGAATTGGGAAAAACCTTAGCTATAACTGCTGGGGCTGTTATATACGAAAATGAGTTAATACAATTAATTCAATACACACCGAGTTCAAAAAATGTATATGAAGTACCTTTGCTTATTATTCCGCCCTGGATTAATAAATATTACATTCTTGATTTACAGTCCGAAAATTCCTTTGTAAAATTTATGGTCAATCAAGGCTTTTCAGTGTTTATTGTCTCATGGAAAAATCCCCCTCCCAAAATGGGTTATTTTACATTTGATGATTATGTAAATAAAGGAGCTTTAGCTTCTATAGACGTTGTTCAAAATATTTCTGAGGCAAAAAAAATTAATGTCCTTGGTTATTGCCTAGGAGGCACCTTATTAGGCATTACTTGTTCTATTTTATCTGCGCAAAAAAGGGATGTCATTAATTCTGTAACCTTTTTGGCTTCTATGATTGATTTCTCTGATATTGGTCCAATGGGTGATGTTATTAATGAGGCTTTGGTAACAAAACTTGAAAAAGGAGAATTACTTAAAGATGATGTAATGCATGGGCATGATATGGAACGAGCATTTAATCTTATAAGGTCAAAAGATTTGATATGGAATTATGCTATAAATAATTATTTGAAAGGAATAGAACCTGCTGCCTTTGATGTAATTTATTGGACAAATGATAATACAAATCTTCCTGCAAGCATGTATATATATTATATGAAGCAAATGATATTTAAAAATAGATTAAGTAGGAAAAATGCGCTACGTATATCAGATACTCTTATAGATATTGGTAAAATTAAGTCACCGGTATATGTAATTGCTTTGAAAGAAGATTACATTTCTCCTCCACAAACTGCATTTACTACAACTGAACTTGTGGATGGACCTGTTGAATTTATACTTGGAGGGTCAGGGCATGTTATGGGAGTTGCTAATCCGCCCTCTAGAAAAAAATATGGTTACTATCTCGATGGTAAATTAGGATATGGATATGATGAGTGGAAGAGAACAGCTCACTTTTTTGAAGGTAGTTGGTGGATGCCATGGAGTGATAGGTTGAAAAAAAAATCGGGAAAACAAACTCCGGCATCAAAGCTTTTAGGTAACAAAAAATATAAGGAGGTAGAGCCGGCCCCAGGCAGCTACGTAAAAGAAACGTGTTAGCAATTTATCCTGTTCTCGACTTATAATTTAAATAAAAATTTCTTTTACCTTGGCTTTTAGGTAATTAAATGCTTGGCCAAATTCTATATGAGGAGGGTAGGTAAGTTCTTCCGGATTTATAAGCACATTAATTATGCAAGGTTTCTGTGATTTTAAAACAATTGGTAATATTGATTTTAGATCTGTTGGATTTTTAACTAAAAAACCTGTTCCACCACAACTTTGTGCAAATAATACATAATCAGGATTGTGCAATTCTGTTTCATATTCGGGGTTACCTCTTTTAGCTTCTTCTTCCATTTGAATAAGCCCCAGTTTTGAATTATTGAAAATAAATACTTTTATATTTAGCTTATATTTTACCGCTGTTGCAAAATCACTCATTAGCATAGCAAAACCGCCATCACCACATAGGGCTATTACTTGTTTTTCAGGATACAAAAGTTTAGCACCAATGGATGCAGGTAGCGCAAATGCCATACTGGCAAGTCCCCCGGATAAAATAAAACGCTGGGTTCCTTTTAGTCTAAAATTTCTTGCTCCCCAAACGGTTACCGTACCGGTATCGCAGCAAATAACGGCATCATCATCTGCGAAATCACTTATAGCTCTTGCCAGCATTTGTGGATGGATAGGTATAGCATCTAACAGTTCTTTTTTATCTTGTTGCTTTAACCAGTTTTGCATGTTTGCCTGACACTCTTTTAAAAATAAGTCGTTTTCTTTATTAAGTACCAGATTAAGTAATTCTACTAATGTTGATTTTGAATCACCCACCAAAGGAATAATAACAGGATGTCTTTTGCCAATCTGTTCGGCATTAATATCAATCTGAATAACGGGTATGTTTTCTTCAGGATAAAACTCCCCATAAGGAAGATTTGAACCAATCGAAATTAATAAATCACAATCCTTAATGGCTTTGTATGATGTTGATGTCCCTAATAAACCTATACCACCAATAGTTAATGGGTGTAAGTCAGGTAAAAGGTCTTTTGCTCCTAATGTTTTAATTATAGGGGCTTTAATTAAGGTTGCAAATTGCAATAATTCATTTATCCCATCTTTTGATCCTATACCGGCTAAAATGCATGGTCTTTGCGCTTCATTGATAATAGATGCAGCTGTTTGTATATTAAATGAGTTAGGGATAATAAAACTTTCAGTATGTAAATATTTTTTTCTTTCGACTGGGTTTACATTTTGAATAGAAACATCAATTGGAATACTAATATGCGCAATGCCTTTTTTAGCCAAGGCGGTTTGGCAAGCTAAAATAACCAGTTCTGGCATTTGGTCAGGGTTTACAATAGTTTGGTTAAATGATGCTACATCCTGAAATAAAGCTTGAAGATTGACTTCTTGATGGTATGATGTACCCATTAAAGCTGTATCAACCTGACCTGTTATAGCTAAAACCGGTGCATGGTCTAATTTAGCATCATATAATCCATTTAATAAATGTATGGCGCCAGGACCCGATGTGCCAACACAAACAGCTAACTCACCTGTTAGTTTTGCTTGTGCCGATGCAGCAAAAGCACCTGCTTCTTCATGCATTACGTGGATAAATTTAATTTTGTCTTGTTTTCGTATAGCTTCAATAAGCTCATTGATAGAATCTCCGGGGATGCCGAATATATATTTCACACCAAAATCAGTAAGTACATTTAATAGGGCTTCACAGACGTTCATAAGCTTGTTTGTTTTTTTGTTTATAATAGTTAATCATTCCTCCTGCTAACACTATTTGTATTTGTCTTCTTGAGAGTCGGTGTTTGACTCTAATTTCTTTTTTATTGGTGATGACAATAATTTCATTTGATGTTAATGTTTCTTCATTTATGTTTTCGAGTTTTAAAATATCATTTACATTAATGGTTTTATAATCATCCGCATTTTCAAATTCAAATGGCAGTATGCCAAAATTGACTAAGTTTTGCCAACCAATACGGGCATATCCAATAGCAATTACGGCTAGCTGTCCAAGATATTTCGGGGCAAGCGCAGCATGTTCTCTTGACGAACCTTGCGCGTAATTTTTACCGGCAACTATAATATGCCCACCATATTTTTCTTTTGCTTTTAATGCTTTGTCATAAAAATTATTATCGAGTTGATGATACGCCCATTTACTGATTTCAGGAATATTACTTCTAAGAGGCAAAACTTTAGTTCCGCCACTTAAAATTTCATCAGTGGAAATATCGTCGCCAACTTTTAAAAGCACGGGTGCCTCAAACTTATTAATCAAAGCATCAAGTTTTGGTAAAGGAGGAATGTTGGAACCTTTCTCAAGTTGAATAGACTCATTATGTTTTTTTGGAGAGAATAGCAAAGGAAGGTTAATGATTTCTTTTTTCGGATGTTCGTATTTTGGATATTTAATTCCTAATAATTTTTCTAAATCCCGAGGATCGGTAATCTTGCCAGTTAAGGCTGCTGCCGCCGCCGTTTCAGGACTACATAAATAAACTTTGTCATCAAGAGTGCCCGACCTTCCCGGAAAATTTCTGGGCATAGTACGTAAACTTATTTTTCCTTCGGCGGGCGCTTGTCCCATACCAATACAGCCTAAACAACCTGTTTGATGAAAGCGCGCACCCGATTTTATTAAATCCGGTAATCGCCCACTAACAGATAAATTTTCAATTACTTGTCTTGTAGATGGATTAACATCCAATGATAAACCAACTGGTGCTGTTTTATCTTTCATAATTTCGCTTACAACTGTATAGTCTCTCAAACCTGGATTTGCAGATGATCCTATAACAACCTGATGAACAGGCAAACCTTGTACCTCACTAACTTTTTTAATATTCCCAGGGCTACTTGGGCATGCAATTAAGGGTTCTAGTTTCGAAAGATTGATTACCATTGTTTTATCATAAGTAGCTCCTTTGTCTGGAACTAATTCAATCCAAACTTCTGATCTTTCTTGTGCTGTTAAAAATCGTTTTGTCTCTTCATCAGATGGAAACACGGTTGTTGTTGCTCCCATTTCTGTCCCCATATTGGCAATTACCAACCTATCCATAACACTTAATTCCTTCAGGCCCTCTCCAAAATATTCAAAAATATATCCTCTGCCATTACTTACACCAAATATTCTTAGCATTTCAAGCACAACGTCTTTTGCGCTAACCCATGCAGGTAATTTTCCTTTTAACTCAACTCCAAAAACTGAAGGCATTACTACACTATAAGGTTCACCTGCAATAGCAAGCGCCACGTCAAGTCCACCTGTGCCAATTGCCAACATCCCCAAAGCACCGCCTGATGGTGTATGGCTATCAGAACCTAACAATGTTTTACCCGGAATGCCAAAGTGATGTATGTGCAATGGGTGGCTAATGCCATTACCTGCACGACTATACCAAATGCCATATTTTTCAGCAGCACTTAAAAGAAACGCATGATCTTCAGCATTTTTATTGTCTGTTTCAAGAATGTTGTGATCTACATATTGTACGGATAATTCAGTTTTGGCTTTTTTAACCCCCATTGATTCTAACTCAAGCATAATAAGTGTGCCCGTAGCATCTTGGGTAAGTGTCTGGTCTATTTTAATACTAATCTCTTCGCCCGGAATCATATTTCCAGAAACCAGATGTGTTCGAATTAATTTATTCGTAACATTTTGAGCATTCATATTATTGTAGGCATATTTTTCTTTATTTATGAAAAGGAAATCAAACCTCGATTGTTAAATTGCAGACTCTTTTTTGGATTCAATAAAAGGAAATTCAGCTAACTGTAAAGGGTTATTATAAGTTACAATGTTGCAAAAGTCATCGAATTTTTTTTCATAATTCCTCAAAATTGTTATTTGCCAAGAATTTAATTTGGCGGATATGATTATTGAAGAAAGTAGACTATTTAACTTATGATGATAATCTTTTTTATAGAGAATAATATTTTTATTTAAACATTCAGCTAATTCATTCATTAATAAAACTTCGTAAGAATTTGGTATATATAACTCTTCCCAATCTATTTTTGATTTTATAGATGAAGGGAGAGAGTGTAAAAAAGGATAAAATTTTATTATTTCCATTTTATAAAAGATTAATTAAAACCAATCAATTATTTGTTGGGGTTTATCTGGTGATGGTTCATCAATCCGAGTTGGGTCATTTTTTTCTGGCTCGTTAATTCTGGTCGGATCAATTTTTTTAGGGTCATCATTTTTTTTCTTAGTTGGATCTGGGTCTTTATCTGGTTTTGTAGGAATATGTTTTTCCGGATCATTTGGTGTTCCATTTCCTAATTTGTCTTTTAAATTGGTTTTCATTTAATTTTTGTGAGTTAAATCAATAATATGGCTTTGTATTGTTTAAGTAAAAATAAAGTGAGGAAATAATTATTTATTACTAACGCCCACTTTATTTTAGCTTTTTTTTAATCCTCCTACTTTGATTGATTTTTTTGATTCAAATTTTTATTTGAGTTATTTTTTTTAGTTGATGTTCCTCGGTCATCATTTGAAACATGCTGTTTTTCTAATCTGCTATCACTTTTTCTCTTGTTCTCATCATTTTGAGTGCGTCTGTTTTCTTGATCATTTGAATTGCTTTGATTCTTTTGATCTTTTTGATTTTCTTTCATTTTTTTTAATTTAATTGTTATTTCCTTTTTAATTGAATTATCATTTAATTCGTTTTTAAATTCTTAAACCATTAGGCAAAATATCCTTAATAACACTGTAAATCAAATGGTTATAAAAATGTATTGAAATAAAAAATGCAGCTCGTGTATTTTTTTCTACAAATTAGGAATGAATTTTCTCAGAGATTATGTGTGCTTTATCTTTAGATACCAAATTTGAAAATTTAGTGTAATAGGTCGAAACAAAAAATCATAAAGAATTATCAGCTACCTGAGCAGGAACATGGATTTCAAGCGGGAAGCTAATAGTAAATGTTGTTCCATTATTAATCTCACTCTTTGCACTTATGTATCCATTGTGCTCCTCAATAATTTTTTTACAAATTGCCAAGCCAATGCCTGTTCCTGCATATTCAGAATTCCCATGAAGTCTTTTGAACATCTTAAATATCTGCTCTGCATATTTCTGCTCAAAGCCTATTCCATTATCTTGAACTTGAATCCTGCAATATTTTTTTATGGCGATATTATCAGACGAGTTTTCAGGCGTTTCTATTTTTGATGTGATTTTTATAATAGGAGCAATGTTCTTTTTCGAATACTTAAGTGCATTATTAATTATATTCTGAAACAATAGTTTGATTAACGTTGGATATACAAATAGTTTTGGTAGTGGGTCAATTGTGATTTGAGCATTTTTTTCATTAATCTGCAAGTCCATGTCTGATAGTATGTCTTGAAGTATGACATTCATATCAGAGTATACAAGTAAATCTTTTGTTCCGGCAATTTTACTGAATGCTAAAATATCATCTATTAGTGTTTGCATCCGCTCGCATGCTCCCTGCATCTTATCAAGATACAATTTTCCATCGCTATCTAATTTATCAGAATATTTGGTAGCAATCCGATCACTAAAAGTTCTAATCTTTCTAAGAGGTTCTTGAAGGTCGTGAGATGCAATAAAGGCAAATTGGTCCAACTCTTTGTTAGTTGATTCAAGTTCTTCAATGTTTTTTAATAATTGTTTGTTTAGCTCTTTTATTTTTTCTTCAGAAGCAATTCTGTCATTCACTTCTATCTCTAAACTTTTATTTATAGCTCTTAATTTTTGCTCCTGTTCAATTAGTTGGCGATTTTTTTTAAATAGCTCAATATATACTGAAACCTTTGCTCGTAATAAATTTGGTTGAATTGGTTTGTAAATATAATCTACTGCACCGGCTTTATAAGCTTTAAAAATACTCTCATCTCCGTAACTGTGTGCAGTAATAAAGATAATTGGAATTTGTTGCAGCTTTTCTCGCTGATAAATTAGGGTTGCTGTTTCAAAACCATTAAGGTCAGGCATTTCAACATCCATCAAAATCAATGTAAAATCCCATTCTTTTAATAATATTTTTAATGCCTCTCTACCTGAATTTGCTCTTGTTATCTGGTAGTTATCTTTTGCAAAGATACTTTCCATTGAGAGTAAATTGTTTTCTTTATCATCAACCAATAAAATTTTTATTCGCAATACTTTTTGCATAGCACATTTTATTTATAAAACCATATTCTCATCATTGATAATAATTGATCCATTTTCAAAGGTTTTGTAATATAATCTGATGCTCCTGCTTCAATACATTTCTGACGGTCACCTTTCATTGCTTTTGCAGTTACAGCAATAATTGGCAGTGTATTGTTTTTGTGTTCTCTTCTTATTTTTTGCATGGTTTCATATCCATCCATTTCCGGCATCATAATATCCATTAAAACCATTTCTATGTCATTGGATTCATTCATCAAGTTTATAGCTTCTTTACCACTTTCAGCAGTAATAACGTCAATGTTGTATCTTTCAAAAACAGTTGTAATGGCAAAAAGATTTCGTACATCGTCATCTACTACAAGGACTTTTTTTCCGGCTAAAATATCGTCTTTCATCCTGAACTTTTCCATAATCTTACGCTTCTCCAGTGGAAATTTCGCGTAATTTACGTGTAAAAACATCATCGTTTCCTCCAACAATCTATCAAGTGAATTTACATCTTTCAAAACAATTCGGCTCGAAATTTTATTTAACTGAGATAGTTCACGTTTACTAAAATCTTTGGCAGAATAAATAATTATTGGAACTAATGTAAGTTTATCATTGTTTATTTTTTTGATGAGATCTAACCCTGAAATATCCGGTAATGTATAATCCAAAATAATTGTATCAAACTCTTTACTGTTTATTAGCTGAAGGGCTTTTTCTCCTGTTGATGCAATTGTTATTTCAATATTTTCTTCTTTAAGCAGTTTTACAATTTGCGATGATTCTAATTCATTGTCTTCAACAACTAATAATTGCTTTATTTCTCTTGAGTTAAAATCAATAATGTCAGAAAAAAGACTATCTAATTGTTCGTTACTTAAAGGTTTAAGTAAAAAACTACGTGCTCCACGCTGTAAAGCAAGTATTTTATTTTCTTCGCCCGATATTAAGTGGATAGGGATATGTCTGTAATTCAAATCATTTTTAAGTAAATCAAGTACTTTCCAACCACTTGTGTCGGGGAGCTTTACATCAAGTGTAATGGCAATTGGTTTAAAGCGTGCTACATAATTAAATATTTCAACATAGTTTGTTGCAATAATAACTTTGAGTCCGTCAACGTGTGCGCGGTCAATCATAATTCTTCCAAAGCGAGGATCATCTTCAATTACCAATACTATTTTATCGTTTGGTAAAATATTATTTCTATCATCACCTGTTTCGTTAATCATCTCATCAACCCCACTTAATTTTTTAATTTCGATGCCATCATCTGTCATCTTTAATGAATTAAGTATATCATCTAATTCCTTTTTTTCAGGTTTAAGTGATTCTGAACTTTGTGTGCTATCAAAATACGATGACTCGGCAATTTTATCTAAAGGAAGGAATAGGGTAAAGGTGCTTCCACGCCCGGCATCACTTTCTAATTCAATTGTTCCGCCAAGTAGCTCGGCTAAACCACGACTAATGGATAATCCTAAACCTGTTCCACCGTATTTACGACTGGTTGAACCTTCTGCTTGCTGAAACGCTTCAAAAATAATTGCCTGTTTATCTTGTGGAATACCGATACCTGTATCGATAATAGAGAATGCAACTACTTTCTCTGCTTTATCAAGCGTAACGGTTCCCGGTTTCCAAGAATGATTAGCTTCGTAAATCTTTAATTTAACTTCTCCTTTTTCTGTAAATTTAAATGAATTTGAAAGTAGGTTTTTTAGAATTTGATTTAATCGCTGAGAGTCAGTATCTATTGATTGAGGCAGGGTAGGGTCCATCTCAATTTTAAATTTAAGATTCTTAGCTTCAGATAATGGTTTAAATGTTGTTTCAACAAATGTGGATATTTCAGAGAAATAAATAGTTGAAATGTTAGCAGAAATAAATCCGGATTCAATTTTTGAAAGGTCAAGTATATCATTAATTAATTGCAATAAGTCATCACCACACGAGTGAATTGTTTTTGCATAGCGCGTTTGTTTATCATTTAAGTTACCTTCTGCATTTTCATATAATTGTTGCGCAAGAATTAATAATGAGTTAAGCGGTGTACGTAACTCGTGTGACATATTTGCCAAGAACTCTGATTTATATTTAGACGTAAGGGTAAGCTGTTCTGCTTTTTCTTCTAATGAACGACGAGCTTCTTCCACCTCTTTGTTTTTCGCTTCCACCTCGTTTTTTTGTTTTACAAGCAATAGTGCTTTATCTTGTAATTCATCATTTGTTCGTTTTAGCTCTTCTTGTTGTGTTTTTAACTCACCTGCCAATGATTGCGATTGCTCAAGTAACTCTTCTGTACGTGTATTTGTTTCAATTGTGTTTACAACTATACCAATACTCTCTGTTAACTGGTTTAAAAAATCTAAGTGAGTTTGACTGAATGTTTCGAGTGACCCTAATTCAATAACCGCCTTTACATTATTTTCAAATAATACAGGAAGTACAATTAAGTTGGCAGGTTTTGCTTTTCCAAGCCCCGAAGTAATTTTTATATAATCGTTAGGAACGCTTGAAAGTATAATTCTTTCTTTTTCAAAAGCACACTGCCCTACTAAGCCTTCGCCAATAGCAAATTCTTTTGGAACATGTTTGTCTGATTTATAGGCGTAAGATGCAAACAATTTTAATTTTGATTTTTCTTCTTCAGAAGATAGAATATAAAAGGCTCCGTAATGTGCTGTAACCACCTGTGCTAATTCGGAAAGGATTCGCATAGCAACAGTATGTAAATCTTTTTGCCCTTGTAACATTTGTGTAAATTTTGCAAGGTTAGATTTTAGCCAATCTTGTTCTTGGTTTAATAAGGTTGTTTCACGAAGGTTAGTAATCATTTGGTTGATGGTATCTTTTAACTCTTCCACTTCACCTTTAGCATCTACACGAATGTTACGTGTTAAGTCGCCTTTTGTTACCGCCGATGCCACCTCAGAAATTGAACG
This sequence comes from Bacteroidota bacterium, assembly GCA_013288015.1. Lineage (GTDB taxonomy): Bacteria > Bacteroidota > Bacteroidia > B-17B0 > Aurantibacillaceae > PALSA-968. The sequence continues at coordinate 57,658 of JABDCR010000005.1, forward strand.
TACCTGTGTTGTTAAATTTTGCGCAAGCTGGTTTACGTTCTCTGTTAAGTTTTTCCATATACCTGAGGCACCCGGTACACTTGCCTGGCCACCTAATCGTCCTTCAACACCCACCTCACGTGCCACGTTAGTTACCTGGTCGGCAAACACGGCAAGTGTTTCAATCATCTCGTTAATTGTATCTGTTAATTGTGCTACCTCTCCTTTTGCATTGATAGATAATTTTTGACGAAGGTCACCGGTTGCTACCGATGTTACAACTTTAGCAATACCACGTACTTGTGATGTTAAGTTAGATGCCATCATGTTTACCGAGTCAGAAAGATCTTTCCAGATACCCACAACACCTTTTACTTCAGCTTGTCCACCCAATTTACCTTCGGTACCAACCTCACGTGCCACACGTGTTACCTCAAAAGCAAATGAGTTTAATTGCTCCACCATTTTGTTAATAGTGTTCTTTAAATCAAAAATTTCACCTTTAACGTCAATGGATACTGTTTTAGATAAGTCACCACTTGCCACCGCTTTTGTTACTTCGGCAATGTTACGTACCTGTGCTGTTAAGTTACCCGTCATTTGGTTTACAGAGTCCGTTAAATCTTTCCATGTTCCTGCTACACCCGGTACAAAGGCTTGTCCGCCAAGCTTTCCATCTGTTCCCACCTCACGAGCCACACGTGTTACCTCCGATGCAAATCCGCGAAGCTGATCCACCATTGTGTTTAGTGTTTCTTTTAATTGTAAAATTTCTCCGCGTACGTCAACCGTAATTTTTTTAGATAAGTCACCATTCGCAACCGCAATTGCTACATCAGCAATGTTACGCACTTGTGTAGTTAAGTTACCTGCCATTTGGTTTACCGAGTCGGTCAAATCTTTCCACGTTCCTGCAACACCTGGTACGTGAGCTTGCCCACCTAGTTTACCTTCTGTTCCCACCTCACGAGCCACACGAGTTACCTCCGATGCAAATCCACGAAGCTGATCCACCATCGTGTTAATTGTATTTTTTAATTCTAATATTTCACCTTTAACATCCACCGCAATTTTACGCGATAAGTCACCATTCGCAACCGCAGTTGTTACCTCTGCAATGTTACGTACCTGCGATGTTAAGTTAGATGCCATTTTATTTACCGAGTCAGTTAAATCTTTCCATGTTCCACCAACACCGGGTACATAGGCCTGACCACCTAACTGCCCTTCAGAACCTACCTCGCGCGCCACACGTGTTACCTCTGAACCGAATGAGTTCAGCTGATCCACCATGGTGTTAATTGTATTTTTTAATTCAAGTACTTCTCCTTTTACGTCCACCGTAATTTTACGCGATAAATCTCCTTTCGCCACAGCAGTTGTCACCTCTGCAATATTACGTACCTGTGCTGTTAAGTTAGCCCCCATCTGATTCACCGAGTCAGTTAAATCTTTCCATATACCATCTACACCTTCTACCGTTGCTTGTCCACCCAGTTTACCTTCACTACCAACCTCACGCGCCACACGTGTTACCTCTGAACCAAAAGAGTTCAGCTGATCCACCATCGTATTAATTGTATCTTTTAATTCTAATATCTCTCCTTTTACGTCCACCGTAATTTTACGCGATAAATCTCCTTTTGCCACGGCAGTTGTTACTTCGGCAATGTTACGTACCTGACCTGTTAAGTTACCGGCCATTTGGTTTACCGAGTCAGTCAAGTTTTTCCATGTTCCACCAACACCGGTCACTGTTGCTTGTCCGCCCAGTTTACCTTCTGTTCCAACCTCAAGTGCCACACGTGTTACCTCAGATGCAAATGAGTTAAGCTGATCCACCATTGTATTAATAGCGTCTTTTAATTCAAGAATTTCTCCTTTAACATCCACTGTAATTTTACGTGATAAATCTCCTTTTGCCACGGCAGTTGTTACATCGGCAATGTTACGCACCTGTGCCGTTAAATTTCCTGTCATCTGATTTACCGAGTCAGTCAAATCTTTCCATACACCATCCACACCTACAACCGTTGCTTGGCCACCTAACTTACCTTCGCTACCAACCTCACGCGCCACACGTGTTACCTCTGAACCGAATGAGTTCAGCTGATCCACCATGGTGTTAATTGTTCTTTTTAATTCAAGAATTTCTCCTTTAACGTCCACTGTAATTTTACGCGATAAATCTCCTTTTGCCACCGCAGTTGTTACTTCGGCAATATTACGTACCTGTGCCGTTAAGTTAGATCCCATCTGATTTACAGAATCCGTTAAATCTTTCCAGATACCATCTACACCTTCCACCGTTGCTTGTCCACCCAGTTTACCTTCGCTACCAACCTCACGCGCCACACGTGTTACCTCTGAACCAAAAGAGTTCAGCTGATCCACCATGGTGTTAATTGTTCTTTTTAATTCAAGAATTTCTCCCTTTACATCCACCGTAATTTTGCGCGATAAATCTCCTTTTGCCACGGCAGTTGTTACTTCAGCAATGTTACGCACCTGTGATGTTAAGTTAGATCCCATCTGGTTTACCGAGTCGGTCAAATCTTTCCACACACCGGCAACCCCTTTTACTTTTGCTTGCCCACCCAGTTTACCTTCGCTACCTACTTCACGTGCCACACGTGTTACCTCAGATGAAAATGAGTTAAGCTGATCCACCATTGTATTGATGGTGTTTTTTAACTCTAAAATTTCTCCTTTAACGTCAACAGTAATTTTACGCGATAAATCTCCGTTAGCCACAGCAGTAGTTACCTCTGCAATGTTACGTACCTGACCCGTTAAGTTACCGGCCATCTGATTTACCGAATCAGTCAAATCTTTCCATGTACCGGCAACACCTTTTACTTGCGCTTGTCCACCCAATTTACCTTCTGTTCCCACCTCAAGCGCCACACGCGTTACCTCAGATGAGAAAGAGTTAAGCTGATCCACCATCGTGTTAATAGTATTTTTCAGCTCTAAAATTTCTCCTTTTACATCCACCGTAATTTTTTTCGATAAATCTCCTTTAGCCACCGCAGTTGTTACATCAGCAATGTTACGTACCTGTGCCGTAAGGTTTACGGCCATTAAGTTTACCGAGTCGGTCAAATCTTTCCACACACCTGCCACACCTTTTACTTTTGCTTGCCCACCCAACTTACCTTCCGATCCCACCTCACGTGATACACGCGTAACCTCCATGGTAAATAGATTTAACTGTTTTACCATATCATTCACCTCTTTGGCAATACGGGCAAATTCTCCTTGTAACGAATGATCTCCTGTTTCAATTGGAATTTGTTGTGAAAGATTTCCTTTTGCTACCGCAGAAATTACACGATCTATCTCTCTTACTGGGTAAACCAAATCTGAAATAAGTGAATTAAGATCTTCAACACTATTTTTCCATTCGCCTTGCGCATATGGTAATGCAATGCGATGGTTTAATTTCCCTTCTTTACCAATTGTAATTCTTGCTCTCGAAAATTCTTTCACTAATTTTTTATTCATTGAAATAATTTCGTTCAATGTATCGCATATTTTTCCGCTTATGCCAACTTTATTGATTGGCATTTTTGCATCAAAATTTCCGTTTTTAACTTCAGTAAGAATTGAGAGCAATTCATTTGCATCTAACAAATAGCCCCCATTATCTTGAAAAATAGTTTCTTTATTTAACGATTCTTCTATTGAAGCTTTTCCGTTTTTTGTTTTTTTTACACTAACTTGTGCATCAAGTATTTTAGCATCTGCAGAATAGGATGCGATTTTTGTTTTTTTTAATCCCGTCGCCATTTATTAGTTTTTTAAATTACTAACACTAATATTTCTTATAATGTCAAAGCTAATTTAATTTAATAAAAGGCTCAAAGATTGTTGATAAATCAACTGGTTGGGGAATTTTTGCCACACTTTTTACATCTCAAATAATGTGCCAATATTTGATTTTTTCAGATGAATTTACAATTTAAGACTATAATGCTAATCATCTTTTTGACGATGAATAAGTTTGGGGATATTTAGTCTTAAAAAAAAGAATTAATAAAAAACTATTAAAATTAATGGCTCAACTCTAATTAGTGACTGATAAAATTAAAGATAGCAATATTTTTAAAGATATTTATCATAAACACATCTATTTCATATGCAATATTCTAATTTTTCAGGAAGTAATAATTGTAGTATAATTAAAAATACTACCTTGGCAGGATACAACCCAATTTATGCCCATTTTAACGAGCAGATTTACAGAGATTCGTCCGGCAATAAATGGAAGTGTTTATCATCAGGGCATACTACTGGAAGCAACAGTGCGTATGTTAATAGATACTGGTGCAGGGAAGACGGCCATATCTCACAAACTTTTCCTGGATAATAATATAACACCTTTGAGACTTGGGACAACAAGAACTCCTTATAAAAAAAGAGCCAAAACCGCAATTTATCAAAATGTTAGAATTGTTTTACGTGATGATGCTGGAATAACATTCGAATTAATATTTTCAGAAATTGAATCTATAATAGGCAGCACTTATGATTTCCCTGTTATTTTAGGAATGGATGTTTTGGATTTAGGAAAATTTACTCTTTGGGGAAGAGATAATAAGAGATTTACTCTTGTTTTACCTTAGAAATTACTTTACGCGGCCATTTTATTCGCGTAATAATGGTGTTTGCAATCTCCATGATTTGTTCTGCCGTTATTCTTTAAGAACCGGATAAAACTTAATTCGGATTGTCTGTACAATTCAATTCCAAACTTGTCTTTGGCAATGGTATCACAAATTTCATCTGTTACATTAAATTTCAATTCATCTTTCTTATGCATCTGAAGTTTGCTTTCGTGTATAAATTGGTACCACTTGATATAATGCTCTAAATACTTTGTAGATACACCTCTCATGTGCTCATTAACAAAATACTTAAATCCCCTGATTAAGGAGTTTGCTGTTTGGTTGTGGACTTCTTTATTCAAAAAACTTATGTGGTTTTTTCCAATGAATGTTTGATGCTCGATGTTATTGGCTTTGAAAAAAGACTTGTAAGTTACGTGGGCATCGCTGAAAACAGATATGTCTTTGAATTTATCTTTGATAAAATAGTTTTCCATATCCTTTCTTGATGTTCTGCCGGTATGTGATTGGTGAACATCCAATTTCTTACTTTTACGTCCAGACGAAAAAAATACTTTTACATTGTAAGGCGAATCTCCAACTTGTTTTTTTCTCCAAGCCCTGTAAACGGCCGGGTCTTCGATACCCATATTCCTTCTTCCTTTTCTTGAAAGCCGGAGCCAGGTTTCATCAAATTCAATAGCTTCTTCTGTAAAGGTGATATTTGTTTTTGGAGCAATAGCTGAAAGTAATTTTTGTCTCCAGTTAAAGGCAGTCTGTTCGCTTATACATAATTTCTTGCTCATTGCCTTAAGTGAAGGTATATTCAACGAAGTAAAGTCATCCACGAATTCATTCCACTTGTTTAATTTCTGTACTTTAGAAAGTACGGTATTGGTTTTATAATTGAAGTTTTTCTTGCAGTCTTTACAAATGTATTTCTGTATTCCTTTTCTTGTTCCGTTTTTAACGATATAGTCTGAGTGACACTCTGGACAAGCTTTGACATTAATAGAATACTCATCAAAAACACTATAACTGCTTTTGATGTAATCTATCAGTTCTTTTTTATCACTGATAGATAAATGCTTTATTCCTTTCTTTATTATCCTTAAACTCATTCTGGACTTTATACATTAAACGTACAAAGACCGAAATTTGTTACAGATTTTCCGTTATTTTTGGGGTTTTGAGTGAAATATCAGTCACTAATTAGAGTTGAGCCAAATTAATTTGATTTGCCAGTAGTAGTCGAAATAATTTGAGAAAGTATTTCAACAAGTTTTTTAATGGTGTAAGGCTTTGTTATAAAACCAGTTGCTCCCATATTAAGCAATTCTAATTTGTCTCTGTCAGATGAAGAAGTGGTATAAATATATATTGGAATGTTTTGCAAACGCACAATTTTTCGCATTTCAATTAAACACTCCTTTCCACTAACACGAGGCATATTTAAATCTAAAAAAATAAAATTAGGAATAAAATTTCCGTTATTTTCAATAAAATCTAATGCTTCAGCACCATCTTTTGCTGTTGTATATTTGATGGAAGAATCAATGTCTTTCAGGGCTAAAGTAAAAATTTCCCGATCGTCGATGTCATCATCAATTAGAAAAAATGAAATCTCTGGTTGCATAAACAAAGTTTATTAGCACAATAATAATTCTTTTTATTAAAAAGTTAAGAAAAGTAAATAATAAAATAACCTTAAGTAGTGGTTTCTAGTACTATAAGTTTTTTAATGAGGATAAAATATAATAGGCAATTTATATTGAAAATACAGAAAACAAGAAATTCTTACATCTTATGTATTGAATTAATAATGAAAAGCCTCGATATAGATTTTTAACTTACATAATAAGCTGGCATGATATTATTATGAGTAATTAAAAATAATAATATGAAACCCTTTCGCCTTCCAAAAATCATTACAGTAAGTATGTGTTTAGTTATGATTTTTTCTTGTGTATCTAAGAAAAAATATAACCAACTCACTAAAAAATATAATAGTTTAGATTCTAGCTACAATATTCTTAATGGTAGATATGGCAATTTGAGTGCCAAAAACTCGGCAGAGGAACAAATGAGTCAGGCAGAATTGCAAAAGCTGTACGATCAACTAAAAACTAAAGTGGCTGATTTAGAGGCGAGTAATAAAAGAGTACTTGATTTACAGGCCGCTATATTAAAACAAAAAAAAGCGCAACAGGATCTTTTAGAAAAAGTTAAAAATGCACTTTTAGGTTTTAACGCTAGTGAGTTAACTGCTGAAATTAGGAGTGATGGCAAAGTGTATGTTTCACTTTCTGAAAAACTGCTTTTTAAATCGGGGAGTTATAAAGTAGATGCTAAAGGAAAAGAAGCCCTAAAGAAATTAGCAGATGTGCTCCTTAACCAACCTAATATTGATATAACAATTGAAGGCCATACAGATACAATTCCATTAAAAAAAGGGGAATTTCTAAAAGATAATCTTGATTTAAGCGTAATGCGAGCTACTTCTATTGAGCGCATTCTTTCTGACGAGTACGGAGTTAGAGCACAACAAATGTATGCTTCTGGCCGTGGCGAATATTTCCCTGTAGCTCCTAATAGAACCGAAGATGGTAGGTCCAGAAACCGGAGAACCGAGATTATTTTATCCCCAAAGATTTCCGAATTATTTAAAATTGTTGAGCAAAATTAAATAACGCGATTTAAATTCTTTATTTGATTTGCCTGATATAATATTTATTATAAAATAAAAATAGTATGATGGAAACCGTAGCTCCGTTTGAAAGAGAGGAAATGAAAACCCTAACCGAATGCATTGAATTAATTACAAAGCGCGGATACAAAACCAATTTTATGGCAATTGGGAACAATAAAATAAAAGGAGAGAGAGAAAAACCTTATGCATCACATGAAGTAAAAATAAACACCTTTTATAGATTTGAAGGGGATAGTGACCCCGGAGACAGTTCTATTTTATATGCTATAGAAACAAATGATGGTGAAAAAGGTTACTTAACAAATGCCTATGGCCCATATGCCGACACAAAAGTTTCTTTATTTATTGATGAGATAGAATCTATCCAAAAACAGACTGAAAATAGAAAACCTTCATTTTGGAGAAAACTTAAAAATTTATTTTCTTAATGTATTAATAATGTTTAGTGAAATAAAAAAGCCTCAACTATATAGTTGGGGCTTAATTTTTATCGAATGCTTATTCAAAAAAACGTAAAGCTAATATTGAAGCTATACCCATATTTAAAAAAATTAAAGTAAATATCCCTATAAATTCACCTACCTCAAATTCTTTTTCTAAAAAATTAATGGGATTGTTTATTATTTTATCTAAATGTATTTGCAATTTTCTCCAGGCACCGTGCTTATTATGAATGTATCCATTAACGGTGGCATTTATTATTGATTTTATGCCCCTCTCAGAGCTCAATATTATAACTTCGGTATTATTATTTTTTTCTTTTATTTTTTTTACAAGGCCAGCTACATTAACACCGGTATTAGTAATAGGGTCATACAAATAATCGTCTAAAATAACCACGTGCACATCTTCATTTAAATTGTTTAAAAAAGGCTCACTATTAAAGAATAGAGATACATTTAGTTGATTACCAAACCGCCTTTGGAAAAACCGCCTTAGTTTATAAGCAATTGTTGTAGAATCATTTAAGATAAATATATTTATAACGGAAGTTTTCATGATATACTTAATAGGATATGAGTAAACTTTATTCCAATGAAAAAATATCTGCAATTTCTATTACAATCACTTATACTGGGAAAATTATTCTACGTAAATTGTCTTGTAAATATTGGTAATGTATTCAGGCTGTTTTCCTGAAATTTTTATTTGGTATATTCAATTCATCCCGGTATTTAGCAATGGTTCTTCTCGAAATTAAATATTTCTTCTCTTCTAATAATTTTACTATTTCTTCGTCGCTTAATGGCTTAGATTTATTTTCTTTTTCAATACAATTAACCAATACTTGTTTAATTTCATTTGTACTTACAATTTCACCATTTGAATTACTCATGCCTTGCACAAATAAATCTTTAATTAAAATGTTGCCCATTGATGTGGCTATATATTTATTATTAGCAATTCTTGATACAGTAGAAATTTCAGAGCCAATTTCTTCAGCAATATTTTTAAGAATTAATGCTTTTAAATCGTTTCTATTGCCGGTAATAAAAAACTGTTTTTGATGTTTTACAATAGCCTTTGCCACTAATATCATCATACTTTCCCTTTGTTGGAGTGCCTCAATAAACCATTTTGCGTTTTCAACTTTATCTTTTATAAATAAGGAAGCTTCTTTTAAACTTTTATCTTTTGATTTAGAATAATCGCTCAACATCTCCGTATACTCCTCGCTAATTTTAAGCGCAGGTTGTTTAGCCTGGTTTAAAAATAACTCAACATTATTACCGTCAACAGTAACGGTAAAATCGGGTATAATTGTAATGGCTGTATTTGAGTTTTTATAACTAGAACAGGCAGGCTTTGGGTTTAAAGATTTTATTTCATCTAAAGCATCATTAAAATCTTCTTCAGATATTTTTAAAGACTTTCTAATCAAATCCAGTTTTTTATCAGAAAGTTCTTGCATAAAACTCTGCAATATGTTTATGGCATTGAATGTATCTTTAGTTTTTATTTTTTTATTTTTTAATTGTAGTAACAAGCACTCTTTTAAATCTTTTGCGGCAATGCCTGCAGGATCAAATCGCTTAATTTTATCAAGCACAGTAATCAATTCATTAGTAGTAATTAAAACATTGTGTTGAAAGGATAACTCATCTGCCAATTCGCCCACATCGCTTCTTAAATATCCATCATCATCTAATGACTCAATAATATATATCCCTAATTGTTTTTCTTTATTTGAAAGGGGAAGCATATTTAGTTGAGAAATTAAATTCTGAGTAAAGTGTTCATTTTCTATTATTATTTGTTCTCTTTTATTTTCTTCACTTCCATTATTGTTAACTTCATATTTATAATCATCTAGTAAATCCTTATCCATATAATCCGTAAAATCATAATCTTCCCCTAATTTACCCTCGCTTATGGTATCATCATTCGGCTCATCTTCCTCGTTCTGAAGGTCTTTGTCTTCTGGATTATTTTGTTCTAAATCATATTCTAATGCGGGGTTTGCTGCAATTTCATTAGCTATATATTGTTCTAACTCAACTGTATGTAGAGTTACAATATTAAATAACTGAATTTGCTTAAAGGTTAGCTTTTGTGTTTGTTTTTGTGATTGTATTTGCAGGACGGCCATACACGATACGATTTAGTTAAACAAAAAAGCCAAACCCTTTATTAGGAAGATTTGGCATTTAATTAACCCTTCATTTTTTTGCTGTCGCCTCCTCCCATTATAAGGGCTAACAAAAAAAACACAAAAAATATGAAGGAAAATATTTTAGCTACCCACATTACACTGGCAGCTATATTTATGAGTCCAAATAAAGCTGCTATTAAAGCAATTACAAAAAATGGAAATGATAAACATAACATAGTTTTATCTGCATTAAAAAATTAATAATTCATATGATAAGGGAAGGGAAAAAATTGTGCCATTTTTATTTAATTTTTAATTATCTGAAAATAAGATGATTAAAAATTAGCAATCTTTGATTTTACTTAAATGGCGGGTAATTATTTCCCCGTTTATTTGGTACTATAATGATTTAGGAAAAATAAATTTTCTAGGATTAAATTTTTGGGTTCTAAATTATGTTTAAAGTTGTTAATTTTTTAACGGCATTTAATTTGCATTAAAATTTAAAACTCCTTAATTTTAAATGAGATGTTTATAAATGCTAAAATATATTAAACAATATATTTTTATCTGTAAATTTCAACAAATTTGTTTTTTAAAAGTAAGAACTAAAAAATAATCAATACATAACACATGGCTACTATTTTAATTATTGATGATGATAAGGATATATGTATGCTTTTAAGTAGATTTTTAGCTAAAAATAACTTTGAAGTAACTATAACCAATACCGGAAAAGCAGCTATAGAGTCTTTAAGCAACAATAAATTTGATGTTGTACTATGCGATTTCAGGTTAGAAGATATGACCGGTAAAGATATTTTAATTAAAATAAAAGAACTTCATCCGTATTTACCTGTAATTATAATGACCGGCTATAGTGATGTGAGAATGGCTGTAGCCATAATGAAATTGGGCGCTTATGATTATATTACAAAACCACTTTTACCCGGAGAAATTTTATTAACCTTAAAAGGAGCTATAGAATTTGATAAAAAAGAGGATAAAGAGGCAATATTTACAAAACAAGAAGATTCAATAATTGATAACGGGGCAAAGGTTTCTAAAAAATCAAAGGGTAAATATATTTTTGGTAATAGCGAAGTTTTTAAAGCAATTTTAGCTCAAATTAATTTAGTTGCTCCTACTAATTATAGCATTATTATTTATGGTGAGAGTGGTAGTGGTAAAGAGTCTATTGCAAGCGAAATTCATAATAATAGCAAACGTCATAATTATCCTTTTATAGCTATAGACTGCGGTGCATTATCAAAAGAGCTGGCCGCAAGCGAATTGTTCGGCCATGAAAAAGGTGCATTTACCGGGGCACTAAATCAAAAAATTGGCTCTTTTGAAAGAGCGAATAAAGGAACTATTTTTTTAGATGAAATAGGTAATCTGCCTTACGATATACAGGTAATGTTATTGCGTGTTGTACAAGAACGTAAGATGCGTAGGGTAGGAGGAACCAAGGATATAGACCTAGATGTCCGAATTATTGTAGCTAGCAACGAACGTTTATCTGAAGCAGCTAAAAAAGGACAATTTAGAGAGGATTTATATCATCGGTTTAATGAATTTAGCATCGAAATCCCCCCATTAAAAAACCGCAAAGAAGACATAAAATTATTTGCTGAGTTTTTTCTAAACAAAACTAATCAGGAGTTAAATAAATCAGTTGAAGGTTTTAGCTCTGATGTTTTGCAAATATTCTATAAATACAATTGGCCGGGAAACTTAAGAGAGCTTAACAATGTGATTAAAAGGGCTACGCTGCTAACATCAGGTGCTTTTGTTGAAGTGAGTTCGCTTCCTTTTGAGATTACTCACTTTGAAGAACTAAATTTTGGAGAAAGTCAAGATAATAATCAATCAAACTCATCGTCGCCTTCTTTAGTTAAAAAAAATATTGAGATTAGCGAGTTTGGTATGAAACAAGCTAGTATTGATGCCGAATTTGAATTAATTGTTGAGGCATTAAAAAAGTGTAATTATAATAAAAGCAAGGCTGCTTTAATGCTTAATATAGATAGAAAAACTTTATATAACAAGATGAAACAATATAAAGAACTTAATAGTCTCTAAAACAAATAAAGATAGTGTGTAAAAAATAACGATGTATTTACCTTTGTAGAAAATATTCCTCATTCTGGGGCTATATAAATTTTTAACTTGTATGTTTTCAAATCACTATGCTTGCCTATCAGATTTATCTAAAAAATTATGGATAAATTTCTTATGGCTACAATTTTGTTAATTATTATTTTAAAGCATAGACAACTTTTATATTTTTATCTTCTTAAATACAAATAAATAGATAATGCAGAACTTAAACATCCTTATTATTGACGATGACGAAGATGACTATTTTATTACTTCACAATTTATAAAGGAAATAACAGAATTTAATGTTAATTGTAATTGGTGCTTTAAAGAGGATGAAGCTTTGGTGAAATTAATAGATAATCAATATGATGCGTATTTTATTGATTATCGTTTAGGGGCTAAAACCGGATTGGAAATCCTGAAAGAGTCTGTAGATAAAGGGTGCATAAAACCTGTTATTTTATTAACTGGTAAAGGTAACTCGCAAGTAGATAAGTTAGCGGTTGAGTATGGGGCTTATGATTATTTAATTAAAGGAGATCTTACAACTGAAATTCTTGAACGAAGTTTAAGATACGCTCTTGAAAGATTTAAAAGCTTTAAATTAATAAATGATAACGAAAAAAAATATCGACTATTATTTGAGAATGCTATAAGTTTTATCTTCACCTGTAATTCTTCTCTTAATTTTACGGAATGTAATCCGGCTAGCTTTTATTTATTAGGATATACCCCACAAGAACTAAAAGACAAATCTTTACTTGATTTTGTTGCGCAAAAAGATAAACCAATTATAAAGGAATTAATTAGCGCGAAAAAAAGTATAAAAAATTTTCGGTTAGAGCTTATTACGAAATCATCCGGCTCAGTGTTAAGTAATTTATCTATAACTTATTTTCATTTGCCTGATCAACAATCATATTGGCAAGGCATTATTTTCGATGAAACAATAAGAGTGCAAGTAGAACAAGCTAAGCTTCAAAAAGAAAAATTAGAAGCTACGTATAGACTGGTACAAACTTTAGCCCATGAAATTAGAAACCCTTTGGCAAATATTAGTTTATCTCTTGATGGCATACAAGAGACAAATGTAGATGGACAGCAGTTTTTTATTGATGTTATAAAAAGAAGTTCGTCTAGAATTGATTTAATTATTACAGAATTATTGCAGTCGTCTAAAACAATCGAATTAAAATTAGAGGCAATAGATATTATTAAAGTAATAAAAAATGCTTTAAAAATTGTTGACGATAGATTGAAATTAAAAAACATTATTGTTGAAACAGAGTTTCCAATAGATCCAATAATTAAAGAAATTGATAAGGAAAAAATCACCATTTCACTTGTTAATATAATTGTAAATGCAATTGAGGCTATGGAGGTTGATATAGGGAAGTTATTTGTTAGAGCTGAACAAAACACAGATTTCACTCAAATTATAATAAAAGATACGGGCTCTGGTATTAGCGAAGAAAATTTGAAAAAATTATTTGAACCATATTTTACTACAAAAAAAACAGGTATGGGTTTAGGGCTTGTATCTACTTTAAATATTCTTAAATCGCATCAAGCAGATATAAAAGTAGAGTCTGTAATGGATGTAGGAACTAGTTTTAAAATTATATTTCCTAATACATAATTTAAAATATACTGCTCCTGCGCATTTCGCAATCAGAGTGTTAAATAAATACTCCAACTATTTTAAATTTCACACAATTATATTTGGTGATTTATAGTATCCAAAAATAATAGAAAGAATTAGTAATATAATTATAATCCAAAAAAACATTCCCATTGCTATTAAAGGGCCGTCTTCTTCATTTTTGGCTTCATTTTTTTTATGTAGTGGAATCGGTGGAACTATTGTAAGAATTAAAAAACTAAAAAACATCGAAACTAAGAATAAAGGTCCCCAGGATAAACCTAATGCAACTGGCCCAAAGGGTGTTATCCAAAGATGTCCTGCCCATGTTATTAAGAAAATAATAAGAAAGAAAAACCATAATCCGCTAAATGGTCTTTTTGAAATAAGTGAAAAAATAACAGTCACTATTACTGTTATTAATATTGCTGCGGGTATGATATAATAATTCATACTTAATTTCCCTTAAAAAACGTATGTGATAGTAACACTCCAGTTTCCGATGCTAATAGTATATGTTTCGTCACAAGCACCCGTACCAAAGTTGATTTTTCGTGTTATTTTTCCTGAAGGAGTAAAATCAATTTCACCGGCTACAAAAGGATGAAAATGATGATGAATTAAAGATGGAGAACAATTGAAATTACGAACTAACATAGAGCTGATATTAGCTATAAAACTTATTCCATCACTTGAAGTACCATTGGCGTTACCGGTAATGCCTATTACTGCAGTTGACCAGTTAATAGGAATATTATAGCTAGTAAAAGATGATTGTATAGTAGATCCATTATAAGAAATTGTATTTGTATTCAACAAAATATTATCTCTGGTAGAAAACCATTGAATGGTGCCTCCATTATTTACTTTAGTAATGGTTAAATTTGTAGTAATGTGCCATGTTAAATTACCGTTAGTTATTCTTCCTTTATTAGTGATTGTTTTGTTTACTTGTATTTTATTGCTATCAACATAGTAATCGTTATTAGGTGTTGTAATTGTAATTACAATTCCTGAGTCGCGGTAATGGGTTGCGGAGTTTAAGGATGCGGAATAATCATACATAATAGTTCCATTACGTAAATGTCCATCCAACCCAACATAATTTGAAAAAGTTAAAGTAAGGGTCTTATTTGCAGGGTTAGGCGTAATAGTTATACTACCCGACATAGGAGTGAGTAAGCCTCCACCTATTGTTCTGTAATTAGTATTTATATTGCCATTATCCATCCCTTCCGCTCCTATTTGATCTACATCATTAGAATTATTTTCAGCATCTTGATGATCTCTTGCTGAATATGTATCAGCATTACTATATGATGTTGATGATGAAGTGGTTGTCGAATCTTTTTTGCAAGATGAAGTGGTTGCTACCATTATAATAATTAAACTACTTATAGCTAATGATAATATATTTTTTTTCATGTTTTTGATTTTAGATTTATATGTTAAAGCATAATTTTTTTTTGATTACATTTTCGTGCAATTTTTCTGACAATTAAGAGCATGATCTAAATGTTTCCGTAATGCTGGCAGCGTTTCAGATGCCCATGTTCTAATATCAGGATCATTACTATCTGTTGACGTTTTTTCAAATTCGGAAATTGCATTTTTATGCCCGTCCACCATCATATCGCAATATTTTTTATCAAATTCGGTACCCGATATATTCATTAATTTTTGATAAGCATCTTCTCCTTCTTTGGTTATTGATGTTGGTATTGTAATTGATTTCTTTTCGGCAAGCGCCTTTAAATCATTTAAACATGTAGTGTGTTCGGTTTCCATCATCTTTGCCATTTCTTTTACATCAGGAGCCATACTATTTTGTTGGGCTAATTGACTTAATTTAATTTCTTCTAAATTAATTCCGGCAGCATCTACCAAAAATTGCTCATCTCTCTTTTCAGCAGTATTGTTATTATCTGTTGCATCCTTAGTGTCATCTGTTTTTTGATTGCTACCGCATGATGAAATAATTATTATGATACTTAATAATAAAGTATAAATAAATACTGTATTTATTGCGTTTCGTTTAAAATTTTTAAGCTGTTTCATGTTATTTTATTTATTAGTTTTTTACATGGATGTTTTTATTTTTTTTTAAGAGGAAGATAAAAACATGCCAACGTAAAGTAGCCTTATAGGGATATAACACAATTTTTTTGTTTGTATAATTTCACACATTGTGAAGTATTTTCTACATTATATATAAGCCTTTTGTAGTATTAAAAACTTTTAAATGGTACGCAGGTTGTATAACATAAATTATAAAAAAACAAAAAAATGGAAGAAACAATTTCGCTAACTAATGCAATTAAATTTGAATTACCAACATTGCCATATGCTTATGATGCATTGGAACCATTTATTGATAAAATGACAATGGAAATCCATCATAATAAACATCATAGTACATATGTAACTAATCTAAATAAGGCACTTCAGGAAATAAAGGACGCTCCTTCTTCTATAGAAGAAATTATAAAAAATATTAGTCGATATCCTTTAGCTATTAGAAATAATGGTGGCGGTCATTTTAATCATTCCATGTTTTGGAAATTGATGAAATTTAATGGGGGTGGGCAACCAACAGGAAAATTGTCGGATGCTATAAATCAAGCATTTGGTTCGTTCGATAATTTTAAAAGCAAATTTAGCGAAACAGCAACAAAACATTTTGGCTCCGGCTGGACATGGTTGGTAGTTAAAAATGGTAAATTAGAAATTGGAGCAACTTCAAACCAAGACAATCCGTTAATGGATATTTCGGGCTTTACTGGTGCGCCTGTTTTTTGCGTGGATGTATGGGAACATGCATATTACCTTAAATATCAAAACAAAAGAGCTGATTATATAAATGAATGGTGGAATGTAGTAAATTGGGATCAGGCATTAAATAATTTTAGTAGCATTAAATAAAGTAATTCCCCTTACTAATAAAATAACGTTATCTATATGAAATATAAATTTCTTTACGTAGCAATATTAATTGCCTTATTTGCCTGTAAAGGACTTACTGATGAAAAGGAACCAAATGAGAATCCAAATAAATGTACGCAATATGCGTGCCCTGTTCATGCTGATAAAACAAGTATTTCACCTGATAGATGCCCCATTTGTAATACACCTATGGTTAGTATATTTGATAGCTTAAAAGTAGATTCCCTTAAGCATTTAAAGTAAATAGTTCACTGGCATAAAATTTTGTAGTAATATGTGGGGACTGATATACTCCCCTTTTTTCATATAGTATAAAAGGCTCGTGTTATTCTGCATACACGGGCTTTTTATTTTATATAATGCCACCTCAATTAACGTGTAGTTTTTTGCACGATAGATGAAGAAATTCAACAACTAAATATCGCTCTTATTTGGAATTTTTTTTATATTCTGAAGATAATTGATGGGAAAATTAACCTTTCTATCGATTGTTGACTTTAAGTATTAATGTCCTCGTAGGTAAGATAGAAATTGAATTTACTTACTTTGTTTTCATCTATTGCTAACGTAAATTTAGAAGTAACAAATTCATATTCTTTATTAATATTAATTGTCTTTAAACTTGGAAATGAGTAACTCTCTATGTAATTTGCAATGACTAATTTATCTTTATCAGATATGTCAATTACAATTTCTCCGGCACTATCAAAGCCCTCTTTAAAAAAAAGATTAATTATTTTAATTCTTAGATAATATGGCTCCTCTACTATTGTAGCTGCGAGTTTATCGGGTAGCTCATCGATTCCCTTATTAAACTGCACTTGTTTTCTTGTTTTGCCAGATTTCATATAATAAAATAGCTGAAATATTATACCAGTAATGGCATTTTTGCTTATTTACAATAACGGTATAAAGTTAGTGGCAAATAAACTTGGTATAGGTCAGTATACTATTTACTTGAGATTAGTAATAGGTTTTAAAAACAAACAATGATCAAATAAAAAACTACTCGCTCAACTCTTGTACGGCCTTTTCATATATTGCTTTCACTTTTATAAAATGATTGCTAATGACTTCAATATTTTGTTTTTTGATAGCAAGATCTTCTATCTGAGACAACTCGTATGCAATAAGTAAATCTAAACCAATAAATGGTATGGTAGATTTCATATGATGAGAGGTAGAACGGATTTTTTCGAAATCGACTTCAGTAATCGCCTTTTCAAGTTGTTGAATTTCCTGTGGATTTTCGGACAGGAAAATAGAAATCATCTCTTTTATGAAATTGGCGTCGCCTTTAGAAATTTCATTTAAATAGCTTAGGTTAGTTACTTTTTGAGGAAGCATGGCTGTTTTACCTTTTAATGCGCCTTAAAGATAACATTAATATATTTTGCCATTAAGTTATTTAAATCTATTTCTTTAATTGGTTTGGAAATGTAATCTGTCATACCAAAACTTATGCATTTTTCTCGCTCGCCTGGCAAGGCATGTGCTGTCATAGCTATAATGGGCATAGTAAGTTTTAGTTGGTCTCGAATGTATTCAGTAGTTTCATAACCATTCATTTCAGGCATTTGTATATCCATTAACACCAAATTATAGTTATTGCTTTTTAATTTTTCGATGGCAAGCTTTCCGTTATCACATATATCAAAATCAAAGCCTAGGTCTTTTAGCATAAAACCGGCGAGCTTTTGGTTTAACAAATTATCTTCTACAATTAGTACATTAACTTTATCTTGTACGTCTATTTTTTTCAATTTTTCAATTTTTGGTTTTACTTCATCAGGTAAGTTATCGGCAATTTTGTATGGGATGTTAACTATAAATGTTGAGCCGCTACCTTTTATACTTTCAACTGCAATAGTACCACCCTGCAACTCTACTAATTTTTTTGCAATAGATAAACCTAAACCTGTGCCACCATATTTACGAGAGGTGTCTGATTTTGCTTGTGTAAAACGTTCGAATATTTCAGAAACTTTTTCTTCAGAAATGCCTATGCCGGTATCTATTACTTTAAAGGTAACAGATGTGTTTTTCTCGTCGATGTTAACAGCATCTACTAAAATTCGTATGGAACCTTCTTTTGTAAATTTTAACGCATTGCCAATTAGATTAATTAATATTTGTGTTAAACGAGTTGGGTCGCCCATTAGTAAGAGGGGTACTTTGTTCGAAATGGTTAATGTAAGGGGTACTTTTTTTTCTTTAGATTGAACCAGAAACATAGTAACTACAGAATGTAAAAGGCCGGGGAGATTGAACCTAATTTCTTCGATACGAACCATACCGGCTTCGATTTTTGAAAAATCTAAAATATCGTTTACAATAGCTAATAAATTTTCGCCTGAACTTTGTACTGCTTTAGCATATTCTTGCTGTTCCGCATCTAATTTAGTTTTGTTTAAACGATGATTAAAACCAAGGATAGCATTAAGTGGTGTACGAATTTCGTGGCTCATGTTTGCCATAAATTGCTCCTTAATAATTGCAGCATCTTCGGCCTTTTTTTGCGTAAGCATTAATTCTTTTTCAAGATTTTCACGTTTGTTTACGTCGCGGTACAAAACCCAAACACAAAGCACCACTAATAAAAATGCAAACACGTAAGCTGATGTATCCATTTGTTTTACACGGGCGCTATCTTGTTTATTGCGGATAAGAATTTGAGCGAACTTAACTTCTTCTATATGATGTATTTTATCAAACTCTTTTATAATAAGTGCCATTAACAGCTTGCCTTTACCTGATTTAATAAGTGCGATAGATTTTTTTGGATTGAGTTGATACTGAAACATTACTTCATCAGTAAATTCTATTTGGGCATTTAATAGTTTAACGAGCGTGTCGATAGATGCTTCTTGTTCCTTATTTGGAGATAGCTTTTTTAAATCATTAAATTGGGTTATAATATTTGCCAAATATTTTTCGTTATTGCCTAAAAGACTATCGTTACCTGTAAGGACATAACTTTTTACGTGGCTTTCAAAAAAAACAACGGATGTTTTTATAGACTCAACTTCGGTTGAAATTTTTGTGGAATTTGATAACTCTTCTTGCGAAGTGATAACATCATCAATACTGCGGTTAAGACCATACTGAACACCAATTAAAACCAACAACACAATTGAAAAGCCTATACCTATTTTTAATTTTATATTGACATTCCATATTTTCTTCATCTGCGAAACCATTTCAATAAGTATCTAATATATAAAAAATAGCTGAGTTACTAATATCAGTAACTCAGCTTTTATTGTTGTTCCTACATATAATGCAGGGTAGAAACTACTACTATGGCCATAGAGAAAAAAGTTAAAAAGAAAATTGCCATGTATTTTGATACACCAAACTCATCAACAATTAATTGAATTGGCGCTGTTATGATACGACTCACAAGCTGTGTGATTTTTTTCCAAGAACTGAGGCCTTTTACCACATAATCTTCAGCACCTGCTCTAAATGAGTTGATGGCAGTTTCCATGTCTTCATTACTAGATAGCATAATGACTTTGGTGTTGGGGTTAATGGCTTTTATTGATTTTAAAACTTCAATGCCATTTTTACCTTGCATGTTATGATCGAGAATAACGATGTGAGTTTCTTTATCTATTTTTTCTAAGCAACTTTCGCCATCGTAAAAGGTTGATATAACTAAACTGATACCGAACTTATTTTGTAAGTACTGTTTAAGTGCTGTAACCATTGATTTATTATCATCAACAATAAATAAATTTAATCCTTGAGTTTGCATTTGGCCCTCCTTTTTTATTAGTGAAACTTTTTTGTTTCAAAAATAAGGTTGGCATTACTGTTTTTTAGCGAGAATTCGGTAAGGGGGGGAAATAAATAGCCGATAACCTTAAAAAAACAGATGGCTAAATGAGGTTTAATTTTTTTAAGAGTTCTTTTTTAAATTGTTCACCTATGGGTATGGGATGTTTGCCAATAAAAGCGGTTCCTTCCTCCACCTTATCTATATGGTCTAGGGCAATAAGGTAAGAGCGATGTAAACGGTAAAATTTTTCGACAGGTAAATTGTCTTCCATGCCTTTAAGAGTTATGTGTACAGTGTAGCGCTTATCGGCTGTAAAAATATTTACATAGTCGCCAAGGGCCTGTATGTATGTAATTTCAATTATTTTAATTTTAGTAAGTACGGCGTTAGAACGAACAAAAATGTACTCTTTATCTTTTTGGTTTGGTTCAATTTTTTTTTCTTTATTATCAAATAAGTCTTTTGCTTTAGCAAGTGCTGTAAGCAAGCGGGGTAGAGTTACGGGTTTAACAATATAATCAGCCACGTTTAATTCAAAAGCCTCAACAGCATATTCGGTTTTAGAAGTAATTAAAATAATGATAGGACGTTTTTCAATACTAAGGTTCTTAATTAACTCTATACCTGTCATGCCGGGCATTTCAATGTCAAGAAAGAAAAGGTCGGTTGAATTTTCTTGTAAATAATTAAAAGCATCAACTGGACTCGCACACTCCTGTTTAAAATTTAAAAAATCTACCTGCTCTATTAATTTTTTTAGCGCTGTACGCGCCATTTTATTATCATCAACTATAATGCAATTCATTCTTCAAAGATAACAAAAGATGGTTTGCTTATAAAGAACTAAAACAATACAAAATGAAAAAACTTCTCATAATGGAAGTTTTTTATAACATGCCTCAAAAGCTAATTATAGGTTTTTGGCTATTTAAAATAGGCGTTTACCGAATATGCAAATTAAAGGACTTTATGTAAAATAGATTTGCTATAAATTATTATTAACTAAAAACGAAATAAAATGAAGCAATCAATTATATTAATAACAATTCTATTTTTTGGCTTTGTAGCTGTTAATAAAGTGCAAGCACAGCCCATTGATGATGAACGAACTAAATTAGTAGTTGGTGCCAAAGCCGGTGGAAACATGTCTGATGTTTATGACTCGCAGGGTCAAAATTTTAAGGCTAATCCTAAATTGGGTTTTGCAGGCGGTGGTTTTATTGGGATACCAATTGGAAAATATGTAGGCTTTCAGCCCGAAGTGTTGTTTTCACAAAAAGGATACCAATCAACGGGTACTATGTTAGGAGGTACATACACTGATACCAGAACAACGTCTTATTTAGATATACCGTTGCAAATACAATTTAAACCCGCTGAGTTTATAACTTTTTTAGGAGGTGTACAGTACTCGTATTTATTACATCAAAAAGATGTATTTGTATTTGGTGCAAACAGTACAGCACAAGACCAACAATTTAAAAATGACAATGTTAGAAAAAACATTTTTGGCGCTGTGTTTGGAATTGATATAAATGTAGACCACTTTATACTTTCAGGAAAAGGCTGTTGGGATTTGCAAAATAATGTGGGAAACGGAAGCTCATACACACCAAGGTACAAAAATATTTGGTTTCAAATAGCAGTAGGATTTAGATTATATAAGTAAAACAAAAACAAATAAGTAATAACCTTTAAAAACAACAACCATGAAAAAAATATTTACAACTGCAGCCTGCTTATTAAGTTTAATAAGCTACAAAACATGGGCGCAAGACCAAACGCCAAACTATGTTATAGAAGAAAAAGTAAAACCGGGAGTTGAAAAATACGGTAACACATTAAATCTGGGTGCCGGTATAGGTTACTACGGCAATATTGGCATTTTAACGCCTGCCGTAATGCTTAATTACGAGTTTGATATTTTCAGGGATTTTACTCTTGCACCTTTTGTTGGTGCATCAACTTTTCAAGAAAGTTATTATTGGGGCAACCCGAATTTGCCAAATACAGATCCGTCGTATCGTTATTATAATTATCGCGAGACCATTATACCAGTAGGTGTAAAGGGTACGTACTATTTTGACGAATGGTTGCATGTTAACCCAAAATGGGATTTGTATTTAGCTACTTCAGTCGGGTTTGCCTTTAAAACCGTGGTATGGGAAAATGGATATTATGGAAACACAGAAGCTTACCAAGCTGTAAACCCTTTATATGTTGCCATGCACATTGGTGGCGAGTATCATTTAAGTCGCAAGGCAGGTTTATTTCTTGATCTTTCTACTGGTATATCAACTTTTGGTGTAGCAATACACTTTTAATTAAACACTTTAAAAATAAATTAAAATGAAAATCACGAAAAAAATATCTATTGTACTTACGTTATTAGTTATATGCATGATGCCAGTGGTGCAGAGTTGTAAAAAATATCCGGATGGCCCGCTGATTAATTTTGAGTCGAGAACGAACAGGGTTGCCAACACATGGAGGGTAGAAACCTATCTACTCAACGGAACAGACTATACATCATTAATGGCGGGTTATATAGAAACGTATAGCAAAGACGGAAATTACTCCTACACATGGGGAAACATTGCAGGTACAGGTGTATGGGCGTTTCAAAACAGCGATGAGGAAATCAGATTGACTGGAATAAGTCATCAAGAGTCGCGCACGGAGATTATTTTAAGATTAGAAAGTAAATCGTTTTGGTACTATTATATGGATGGAAACGACAGAAAAGAATTTCATATGGTTCCAAATTAATTCAATAAAAAATAAATCAAATAATAATAATTTAAAAACAAGAAATCATGGGGAATTTACTTTATGTAATAGCCGTTATATTAATAATTGGATGGGCTATTGGTTTTATTGGATATAATGCAGGTGGGATAATTCACATATTATTAGTGATAGCACTTATTGCTGTTCTATTACGTATCATACAAGGCAGGAAGCCTATTTAAAAAAGAAACACAAACAATTAAAAACAGAAATCATGAATTCAGGAAAAGTAGTATTAGGCGTGTTAGCAGGTGTTGCCATTGGTGCCACATTGGGTATTTTATTTGCACCCGCAAAAGGAACGGAAACCAGAAAGAAAATTTTAAGAGAAGGTGAAGATGCCATTGGTGAGATAAATGATAAGTTTGAAGAGTTGCTGAACCGTATAACGGAAAAAATTGATACTGTTAAGGAAGAAATAATTAAACACTAAAAAACACTACGTAAATTTTTAGACAGCCTTATGCTTTTGGGCTATAAAAAAGAGGCTCTTACCGAATATCGATTAAAAACCCTAATTATCAGAATAAATTTGAAATATGAAACACACAAACAACATTTGCGCATTATTTTTTATGCTGATAAGCATGGGCGCAGCAGCAGGATATACACAAACTCCTGACTCTTTAGGTTTACCGGGAGATAATTTAAATTTATACGGAGTTCTTACTCTTTTTAAAGAATCACAAAATGTAGAAGAGTTTGAAAAGAAACTAAATACGCCTGACAACAAGGTAAATAATTTAGACTTAAATAATGATGGTAAAATAGATTATATACGCGTAAAAGATTATGGTGAAAACGGGATACACTCACTGGTATTACAAGATCCTATAACAGCAACTGAAACTCAAGACTTAGCTATTATTGAGATAGAACAACAAGGAAATAACAATGTACACGTACAAATTGTTGGCGATGAAGATTTATATGGTAAAAATTATATTATTGAACCACAAGATCAGCAACAAACACAGGTAAATGATAATACATATAATCAAGCGGCACCAGTAATGGTAAATGTATGGGCATGGCCATGCGTAGGATTTATTTATGGACCATCATATGTATATTGGAATTCGCCTTGGTATTGGGGATATTACCCGTCTTGGTGGTCTCCTTGGAGTCCGATAGGCTATTATGCTTATTGGAATGGCATGTATCCTTATAGAGTTTACCATCATCGAGTGTATGCAAATCGTATTATGGTTGCACAAAATATTTATTATAAACACAGGCAAGTATCACCTACTGTACGTAGCAATATTGAACGCCAGGTATATTATGGACCAAGAACCAATGGGAAAATTAATGGGCAACCAACTAAAAATAATAATGTTGCTGGGCTAAGAGGAAAAGAAACTGGAAAAACCCCACAAAGTAATTCGAAAGCTATGGCAGCAGTGCCAAAACAGCAAACAAAGGTTAAGCAATCAATTAATGGACAACAAAAACAAAACGTTGCTCCGAGACAGCAACAGATCCCAAAACAAAATCAAGAAATACCAAAACAACAACCAACTCAACCAAGAATGCAGCAACAAGAAATGCCAAGACAAACACAAATGGCGCCGCATATGAGTGGTGGTGGTCATATGGGCGGTGGCGGAGGAGGACGAAGAAGATAGCTATTGATGTGCTGTTATAAAAGCAACATTAAAATAAGTAGGTTGATAATTAGTAAAGTTTATATAACAAATATTTATTTTTTATTTACCATTTATTATAACATCTTTAACTTCAATAAGTAAAATTTGGATGAAGGATAAAGAGGTTAAACAATCTAAACTCAAACGGTTTTGGAAAATTTTAGGGCCGGGGCTTATAACCGGAGCAAGTGATGATGACCCATCTGGTATAGCTACATATTCGCAAGCTGGGGCACAATATGGGCTTTCAACTTTATGGACTGCATTACTTACGTTTCCATTAATGGCAGGCATACAAGAAATGTGTGCTCGAATTGGCATGGTTACTTCTAAAGGGCTTACTGGCACATTAAAACAACATTACCCAAAACCTATTTTATATTTAATGCTATTGTTTAGTGCGCCGGCTATTATATTAAATATTGGAGCCGACATAGCTGGTATGGGGGCTGTGAGCAATCTTATATTTCCGGCTATACATCCTATTTTTTTTAGCATTGCTTTTACCTTTATTTTAATACTGCTTATTATCTATTTGCCTTATCAAAAATTTGCAGCTGTACTAAAATATTTGTGTGTTATACTTTTGGTTTATTTAATAGTGCCTTTTTTATATAAACAGGATTGGAAAGATATCATAAAACACACTTTTATACCTACTATTAGTTTAGATAAAGAATTTTTAAATGTTTTGATTGCTATATTAGGTACAACTATTTCGCCATATCTTTTTTTCTGGCAAACAACAATGTCGGTTGAAGATATGCGACAGAAATCAGAAGTTGTTATGATAGATAAGACACTCATGAAAAATATGAAAACAGATGTGAATTTCGGTATGTTCTTTTCTAACGTGATAATGTTTTTTATTATTCTTACCACAGGTACAGTACTTTTTAACGCTGGTATTCATAAAATTGATTCGGTTGAGCAAGCAGCAAAAGCTTTGGAGCCATTGGCAGGAAAAGCTGCTTATTATCTTTTTGCCATTGGAATTATTGGTACTGGCTTTTTAGCTATACCTGTTTTATCGGGATCACTTTCATACATTATCTCAGAAACATTTGATTGGAAAGAAGGTTTAGACAAAAAGTTTCATGAAGCTAAACCTTTTTATATCGTTGTTATTATTTCTTTGATTATTGGTTTATTAATAAATTATATTGGTATAAGCCCTATACAGGCACTTATTTATTCGGCTATGTTATATGGCATTACATCACCTGTAATAATTGCAATTGTACTCCATATTTCTAACAACAAAAAAATAATGGGCGAATTTTCAAATAGAATGCGGTCTAATATTTT
>JABDCR010000006.1 GCA_013288015.1 Bacteroidota bacterium
ACTGATATAAGTAAAGGAAAATTTTCGGCCGATTATAAAACTAAAGTTTATAAAGCAAAAAAATGAGCTGTATAAAAATAATAGCTTCTGTTTTGTGTTTAGCTGTTGTAAGCCTAACAACCGTTTCTTGCAATCAGAAAGAAGAGAGCAAAGAGGCAACAGCAGTTGCAGAGGTAGAAAAATCTAAAACAACCGAGCTTCCACCTCCGCCTCCAAAAACTGAAATTCCTTCGCAGGAAGAGTTACAAAACCAAATAAAAGAAATGGAAAAGGTTTTGTACGCATCAGAAGTGTTAGATGTAAACAAAGCCAAGCAAATGATTAGGTTGTATGATTTGTATCATAAAAATTATTATAAAGACAATATATGTCCTGAGTAATTTTTATCAATATTAACGCCTGTCTTTCTTAAAACAGGGTCGCCATATACAACAACAGGTAAAACCATTTTTGGTAATCTTAAAATTTCACGCAAATATATTTTAGAATTAAGTAATTCCACCTATTTATTAAGTTTTATTTTTAATAAGCCTTTTTAACCCATTGTTTAAAATATTTTATCTTTGAACACCATGATAAAAAAATATTTTCTGTTGGCATTTTTGCCCTTTGTTATACAAGCCCAAACGGGACAAGAAGAGTATCGCTCGGCTTCTAACACGCTGTATTGGAAAAACCGAAAACCCAATGCAGCTTATTGGCAGCAAGATGTAAACTATAACATTAAAGCAAAGCTAAATGATGATGAAAATACGGTAAGTGGAGAAGAAACACTTACCTATTATAACAATTCGCCTAATGAGTTGCCTTTTGTGTTTTTTCATTTATACAGCAATGCGCAAACCAAAGGTTCCTATATGTCTGATTTGTACAAAAACAATGGAGTAAAACTGAAATACGGCAAATATCGTGAAGCAGGCTTAGGCACAAATGTAGAAGGCATAACTATTGATGGTCAGGCTTTAAAAACGGAAGTAGATAACACGGTAATGAAAGTATGGTTAAAAAACCCCTTAAAAGCAGGCGAGTCTATTACATTCAATATAAAGTTTAAAACCTATTTTGATAATGATGTGTTATTACGCAACCGTATGAAATTATTTAGTTCATTTGGTTACGAGCATTATAATTTAGTGCATTGGTACCCTCGTATTTCGGTGTACGATGCTAAACAGGGCTGGGATACCGACCAGCACATGGATCATGAATTTTACGGAGATTTTGGTTCCTTTCATGTAGAGCTTACGCTTCCTAATCAATACATTTGTGATGGTACGGGTGTTTTACAAAACGAAAAAGAAGTTTTACCCGTAGACCTTCGCCAAAAATTAGATATTTCAAACTTCGCTAAAAAGCCATTTAATTCGGCTCCATCTGAAATTATTAAACCCGACGGCACTTTTAAAACCTGGATATTTAATGCTATAAATATACATGATGCCGCTTACACCTTTGACCCCAATTATCGTATTGGAGAAGTAATGGCAGGCAATGTACGTTGCATTGCTTTAGCACAAGAACAGCATGCAGGTGCCTGGCAAAACGCTGCTAAATATGTGGCTAAGGTTATAGAAAATAATTCGAAAAACATTGGTCAGTATGCTTATCCAAAAATGATATCGGCTGATGCTGAGGATGGCATGGAGTATCCTATGATAACACTTAATGGCGGCTCAGACCCAGGTTACAGAGGATTATTTATACATGAAATTTTGCATAACTGGTTTTTTGGAATGGTAGGCAGTAACGAAACCTATCGTGCTTTTTTAGATGAGGGTTTTACCCAGTTTTATACTTGTGATGGTTGGGAAAACATAGAAGGAAAATATAATTTGTATCCAAAAATAAAAGGTGCTTGGGTGCGTAATCATACTGATTCAACATACTATCGTGAAACCAACGCTTATCTAAGATACTTTAATGACATACTTCGTGGCGATGAAACTACTTTAAATACACATAGCGATAATTTTAATGGAGCCTTACAACATGGCGGTGGTTATGGAATGGTGTATATGAAAACTGCGGTTATGCTTTATAACCTGCGTTATGTTTTGGGCGATGATATGTTTAAAGCAGCTATGCAAAATTATTTTAACCAATGGAAATTCTGTCACCCGTATCCCGAAGATTTTAGAAACTCAATTATACAATTTACCAATAATGATTTAAATTGGTTTTTTGACGAATGGTTAGAAACAGCTAAAACTATTGATTATGGAGTGAAAAAAGTAAAAAAAATCGAAGGCTCAGATAACCAATATGCCATTACATTTAAACGTTATGGACGCATGCAAATGCCTATAGATTTTACAGTTGAAACAACCACACATGAAAGCCTTAATTTTTACATTCCGAATACTTGGTACGAAAAGAAAACAACTGCAACTATACTGCCTCGCTGGATTGGCTGGGATAAAGTAAAGCCAACTTATACAGCAACTGTTACTATTCCTTCAGGAAGTATTAAAAATGTAACAATTGATACCGCGCACATTATGCCTGATGTAAATGCATTTAACAATGCAAAGCCGCGTAATTTTTCGTTTAGTTTCGATTCTAAAATTGCAAACCCACCTAACCGTAATAAATATCAATTATACGCTCGCCCATCGCTTTGGTATAATGGTTACGATGGTGTAAAAGCGGGTGTTCATTTTAATGGAAATTACATGAACTACAAAAATGTGTTTGATTTAACCGTTTGGATTAACACGCAAATTGGACAAGCTTATTTAGATAAAAATATTTCGGTAAACAGCCACGATCCATTTTCGTTTTTATTTAATTACAGAACGGCTACCGATAAGTTTATGAAAAAATCAGGCTTTTATACTACCCTTAAAGCCCTTGATGGACTTGGCTCAGTACTGGTTGGTTTTGATAAAAAAAGCAACAGCGAAAAAACTCGTTTCTATGTTCAGTTAAAAGGCATGGAACGATACAGTACATATGCCTTAAATTATCTTATCTATAAAAACGAATGGAGTAGTGTAGGTTTATTAAATAGCTCAGCTTCGTTTGGTATAGATCATAATTACAGATACAGGCGAGGAACAGGTTTTTTAAATCTTAATGTTCGAGCACCTTTCTTGGGCGATTTTAATTTTTCGGCAGCCACGCTTACATCAGTTAACAAAACTTATTTTGGTAAACTTGGCTTGCACACACGTATGTTTATACAATATGGCATTGGTTCAAACATTCCAACAGAATCTATGTTGTTTGTAGCAGGCGCTAACCCCGAAGAGTTGATGGATAGCAAGTACACTCGCTCTATGGGCTTTTTTCAGCCGTTTAATTTTGGGGCAACTACCGGAAATTTTGCGGCAGGAGGGGGGCTAAATTTACGTGGCTATATGGGTTATTTGTTGCCGCAGGTTGACGCTAATGGCAATTACCGTTATAATTATAAAGGAACAAGTGGAGCATCTGTAACTGCTGAGGTTGATTTTAGTAAATATTTTGGCTTTATATCTAAAGCAACTAAACAAACCCTTGCCTTTGGTACTTATTTGTTTGGAGATGCCGGTGTAATAAACACTAATTATAATGCTGAGCCTTTTGCTTTATCGGACATTATGGTTGATGCAGGTGTTGGTACAACATTAACCATTCAAAAGTGGGGTAAATTGCAAACACTTAAACCATTAACTATACGAGCTGATTTTCCTTTTTTTATAAATCGTTTGCCTTATGCTGAAAACAATTATTTTCAGTTCCGTTGGATGATTGGTGTTAGCCGAGCATTTTAAATAAAATCTACGCCTTATTTAATTCCATAAAAGTAATCTCAGGCCAAATGCCTAAGCGGCCATTATAGGCAGCTACTTTTTCTTTACCCACGCAACCTAAACCACGGTTTACATATAAATATTGGTTTTGATGTTTATATAAACCTGCCCATTGTGGATACACATACTGTACGGGGCTCCATTTCATAAAACCAGGAATTTCTATACCAAACTGAAAGCCATGTGTGTGGCCACTTAATGTTAAGTCAACATCGGTGTACATTAGTTTCACTTGTTTGTTCCAATGCGATGGGTCATGCGATAATAGAATTTTAAAATCAAATTTATCTGTACCGGCATGGGCTAAATCCATGCGACCATATTTTTTAAAATGCAAATTACCCCCCCAGTTTTCAATGCCTAGTAAACCAATTTGCTGCCCATTTTTTTCTAAAGCAACATGCTCGTTTATTAATAATCGCCATCCTGCTTGCGCATGCACTTTTTTAAGTGCTTCTAAGTTTTCTATTTTCGCTTCTTCGCTAGGCCACTCGGAATAGTCGCCATAATCGTGGTTTCCTAAAATAGAAAATACACCCATAGGAGCTTTTAATTTTTGATATACAGGTAAAAAACCTTCAGTCTCCGTAACTCTATCATTTACTAAATCTCCGGTAAAAAAAATAACATCAGGTTTCAGTTCCATTACCATATCAAATGCATGCGATAAAGCATCAGTATCGGCATAACTTCCTGTATGGATGTCAGATATCTGCACAATTTTTAATCCGTCGAAAGCATCAGGTAAATTTTTAAATTTTAATTTAACTAAATGTGTTTTGTATTTATGAGCTCCTCTTACTAAGCCATAAAAAAAACCAACAAAGGGCACAGCAAAAAAGGTAGCCGATACATAAGTCAAAAATTTTAATCTACTTATGCCCTGTCTTTGCTCAGGATGATTAAATGTTGTAAAAAACTGATAGCCCCAACGAAACAGCCGTAGTATATCATCTATCAATAAAAAAATGCAACCTAAAAACTTACTTAAAAACAGAATAAATATAATGGACACCACATAGCCTCTGAAAAAATTAGGTAAAGAAGCTTGCTCAAAAACTCCGGTTATAATTAAGCATAAAATAGTAAGCGCAGAAACTATCCAGTATACAGTTTGAATTGTAACTTTACGCTGTTGCGGAAAATCTTTTATGATGGTTTGTACGCCTGTAAAAAAATACCAATCGATTAAAATGAAAATGAGAGGCACAAGAAATTTTACCATTGAATTATTAGTTTGCTTGATTAACTTTTTTAGTCTGTCGCTTTGTGCGGTAAACGGCTACAAAATTACATTAAAAAGCAATGTAAAAAATCGCCCCATCTATATGTATTATCAATATGGCGAAAATCGTTATGCGCGGGATACCAGCATTACGAACGGAGAAGGCCTTGCTGTTTTTGAAAGTGATGAAAAACTTACCGGGGGGGTGTTTTTAATTTATTTAACAAACAAAAAGGCCTTTGAGTTTTTAATGACGGACGAAAATGTATTTAGCTTATCAGTAGATACCGCGGATATAATGGGTAGCATTGCTTTTACAGGCACTAAAGAAAATGCAGCTTACTACGATTTTTTAAAGAAATATAAATTCAATGAGTTTCAGATGCAGGCACTTGAAAAAAGACTGCACAAAAAAAGCACGAGCCAAGATTCTATCCCGATTCTTAAAAACCTGGTATCGGTTTATCAAAAACAATTAATGCAGTTTAAAAAACAAATCATTGCCAAAAACCCGAACACATTTGTGGCTCATTTAATTCAAGCCAGTATGCCTATTGAAGCTCCGGCAAACCTAACTTCTAAAGCAAGGGCAGCTTATCTTAAAAAACATTTTTTAGATAACATAAG
Source organism: Bacteroidota bacterium (assembly GCA_013288015.1). GTDB lineage: Bacteria > Bacteroidota > Bacteroidia > B-17B0 > Aurantibacillaceae > PALSA-968. The sequence continues at coordinate 5,647 of JABDCR010000006.1, forward strand.
TTTTAACGATGATAAACTTGCTTATTCGAACGTGCTTTACATTAACTATACCAACTACATTAATGATTATGGTTTCCCTGAAACAGATTCGGTTATAGCTTGCTGTGATACCATTTTACAAAGGGCATCTGTATCTAAAGATGTTTTTAAATGGAGTTTGTACTTTTTGGGCAACTCCTTTGAGCGCTCGTCGGTTATTGGGCAGGATAGAATTTTTGTGCATTTAGTGGAGAATTATTATAAAAAAGACCGCAGTTGGTGGCTTACCGAAGACCAGCTAAAAAAAATTTATAGAAAAAGCGATGCATTAAAAAGGTTGTTTGTAGGCAATATTTGTCCTGACTTTACAGCTACTGATAGTGCCGGAAAAGATGTTGACCTGCACCAACAAATAAATAACACTACTATACTGTATTTTTGGAGTTATGATTGCAAGCATTGTTTGGAAGAAACCCCAAATTTGGCAGCATGGATGAAGAAACACCCTGATGTGAATTTAATAACGGCTTGCCTTTTGCCAGACGAAGACGAATGGAAAGAAAAATTGAAGCAGTTTAAGCTACCTGGCATGCATCTTATTGATACTGAGCGAAAAGCAAACTATATGGAGACTTACAGCATAACAAGTACCCCTGAGATTTTTGTGCTTAGTAAGGATAAAAAAATAATGGCCAAATACATTTCAGATACTAAAGAATTGGATGATTTTTTGAAGTCTAAAAACGGCAAAAAATAGAGGAATTAGATTGCCGTTAAATCCGTAAAAATTCGGTGCATTTTTTACATTAATCTTACATATGACCTATTTTATACCTATAAATGCCTGATTAATCGGATTAGGAAATATTAACATCTTTATTTTTTTTTGATAAAAATATTGTTAGATTTGTAATGCAAATTATTTATTATTAATTATTAATTAAAAGAAAACATGAACATTTATGTTAGAAACCTTAACTACAGCTTAAGAGAAGATGAGTTAGGTCAGTTATTTGGTGAGTTTGGTGAAGTATCTTCAGTTAAAATCATTAAAGACAAAATTACAGGACGCGCAAAAGGATTTGGTTTTATTGAAATGCCAGATGACAATGCAGCTACTGAGGCTATCAACAAAATTAACGGTACTGATGTAAAAGGCAGACCAATTCAAGTTGAAAAAGCTCAGCCACCAAAACCAAGAGACTAATATTTAAACTATATATCGTTTCTAAACCCCTTTCTTAAACAAGAGGGGTTTTTTATTGCAAATAAGTTTTTCCAAAATTTATTCGGCAAGTAACTGAACAGCCATGGCTGCCAATAATGCTGCACCGGTTTCAATGGCATTTTCATCTATATTAAATGTGGCAGTGTGTACACCCGATGTTATGCCTTGTTTTTTATTACCTGTACCTAATCTAAAAAAACAGGCAGGTACTTGTTGAGATATGAAAGCAAAATCTTCGGCAGTCATTCGCAAGGGTAACTCAAAAACATTTTCTTTTCCTAAATAATTTATCGCAACATTTTTTGCCGAGTTTGTAATGGTTTCATCATTTACTAAAAAAGGGTAACCACTTACAATTTTCACTTCTGCTTTTGCATTTTTTTCTGCTGCAATTTTAGTTGCAATTGCTTTTATTTTTTCATGTACTTGCTTGCGCCAAGTTTCATTCATAGTTCTAAAAGTACCATCAATGCTAACTTTTTCAGGTATCACGTTGGTGGCACCATTGGCTACTATTTTCCCGAAAGCAAGCACAGTAGGTATATCAGTACTGGCATCATTCGGAAACTCTTTAGCAAGTGCTAGCAAAATTTCTGAAGCAATTAAAATGGGGTTGTTATATTCTTTAGGCATAGCGGCATGACCACCTTTGCCAATTACATCAATGTAAATTTCATCGGTGCTTGCCATATACATGCCGTTTCTAAAACCAGCTTGCCCTGCCTCTAAATCAGTAAATACATGTAAAGCAATGGCTGCATCTACTTTTGGATTTTGTAAAATGCCTTCTTTAATCATTAACGATGCACCACCCGGCAACACTTCTTCTCCGGGCTGGAAAATAATTTTTATGGTACCTTCAAAATTATCTTTTAAATCATTTAGTATAAGTGCAGCGCCTAATGCACAAGTGCTATGTACATCGTGCCCACAGGCATGCATGATGCCTTCATTAACAGATTTATAGGATACTTCGTTTTTTTCCAAAATAGGTAAAGCATCCATATCGCCACGCAACAGTACACATTTTTTATTTGGGTTTTTCCCTTTAATAAGGGCAACTATACCAGTATTTACAATCCCAGCTTCGTGTTCTATACGATGCTTAATAAGTTGTGTGCTAATGTATCTCGATGTTTCAACCTCTTTAAAAGATAGTTCAGGATTAGTGTGTAAATGCCTGCGTACATCAACTAAGTAAGGGAAATAATGTTTTGCTTTTTGTTTAATTTCTGTTGCTAAATCGGCCATTTAAAATTATTTCCAGATTAGCATTTTAAGTCCCATTAAAACCATAAAGGCGGCAAATATTTTTTTAACCACATTTTGGTCAAGAGATATAGCTACTTTAGAACCTATAAAACCACCTAATAAAAAAGAACTTGCAATTATTAAAGCTACTTTCCAATCAACATATCCTTTTTGATAGTAATTCATTACAGCAAAAATCCCTGTAGGTAAAAGAAGAATTGAAAGTGATGTACCCTGTGCCATTTGCTGGTTAAAACTTAAAAAATATACCAAAGCAGGAACTATAATGATACCACCCCCAACACCTACCAGGCCGCTTAAACAGCCTGCTGCTAAGCCAATGCAGAGCAGAATTAAAATGTTTTCCATAGATAATTTTTTATTAGTTAGGTTGTCCATTAAAAATCGGTTGTAAGCGAAAAATAAATTACTCTTTTTTGATTAGTATAATTATCTACCCCCCATGAAAAATCTAAACGTACAAAATAACCAAGTAACCGCGAGCGTAAACCAACACCATAACCAGCTATAATAGGCTGCTTAGGCTCGTTAATAACCACTTTAATAGGGTTGTTATAAAACGAATATTGGTTGGTAGTATTTTCTTTACTGAAAGGATTTGTACCATACCAGCACATACCCAAATCAAAGAAAGGGATAATTTGAAAATTGTTTAAAATATCTGAACGTAAAGGATGATTTGCTAAATATTTAAAAAGCGGTATCCGTAATTCTGAATTTAAAACCACAAAATTATTTCCGTTTCGTGCATTTTGGTTAAAGCCACGCATGTTAGTAGCTAACGTTTGAAAACCGTAAGTTTCAGGATGTTTTATTTGCTCTTCTCCATTAAACTTAGGTGCTATTTGATTATCCACTCCGCCTAAGTAATAGCAAATTCTATCGGTTCCCCATGAGCTTGCACCTGCCAAACGATTTGCCCAAATTATATCGCGATGTACTTTTAAATAATGTCTTATATCAAATCCGGCATTAATCATGTCTTGACGAGTTCCTAAATCATGGATATTTATTCCACGATAATATTCTCCAAATATTTTTAAGCGCCAACCATTATATAAATTTAAACCCTTAGGACGTGTGTTATCAAACACATACTCCATTTTTAAGCCGGCCCAGTTATCATATGCATTTGGTTTTGCAAGCGAATAATCATCTTGTGCAGTGTAAAGTGTTTTATCGTTTCTGTAACTTATAGTGCCTTTAATGCTTGATACTTCGTTAATTGGATATTTTAATTTGTACTGTGCATCGTGTGTTAAAACTTTTACGATATACCCATTATCATTAATAGATGGCAATGAAAGACGATGTAACACCAATTGTTTGTCCCATAATTTTTTTCTTCGCTCAATGCTTACAAAATATTCATTGTTTAAATTAATTCCCATACGCATTCCGGCACTTATGCGATAATCTTCAAATAAATCGCTGGTGGCAAGTTTTAAAAAAACATTAAGTCCGGGGTTTACATAATAGCCTGTAAATTTTTCATACGTCTGATTTAAAAAAGAATTATCTAACTGAGCAGTAACTTGGTCAACCGAAAAATTTACATAATAATTTTCTTGCTTAGGTAATTGAAACCCACTTTTGGTTTGATTGCTTGTTGCTGTTGTATTTTGACCATCTACAGGAGAAGTATTGGTAGTTTGTGGTTTTGATATAGTCTTATATTTTGAGTTGTTGTTTTTGAAAGAGTAATTATTTATATCAACTGCGCCTGAATTGTTTTCTTGAGCAGGGGTTGTTGTTTCTGTTTGATTATCTGTAGAATTAGCAGCCGCATTTTGTGCTTTTGCTTTTGCAGCATAGTTTTGTGCACGCCTAAAATAGGTGTTTTTTAAATTGTAATTTTTATCTACATCCTTTTTGTTGATTTGATTAATGTACATGTACTGTAATCCATTCACATAAAAAATCTCAGCTACCTTATTGGCTTTTATATTTACATCCTGCTCAAGTATACTGGTTTTATTATTTGAAATGGGGTGCGAGTTAAACACGTATCGATAATGCTCCGTAGTATCTACAAAAGATATAACACTATCCAACTTTGCAACAAACCTGTTTTTAATTCCGTTTTGGTCGCTTAGATAAGTAAAATAGCCATCATAAAAATCACTGGGTTGGCTTTCCTGAATATTTTTAGAATCGGTTACCCTGTAAAGCAGTTTAGATTTTGTTTTACAATCGTATAAAAATATGTTATGAAATTTTGTTTGTGGAAACTCAAACTTATCGTTGTCACTTTCTTTAATAGTATCATGCGTGCGATTAGATGCAAATGCAATTTGATTTCCTTTATTAATAAAAGTAGGCGTTTCGTCATCCCAAATGTCGTTTGTTATTTGCTCAAGTCCACCTGCGTTTATTTGATAAATAAATAAATCACTTTGCCCTTTTGCTTTTTTTACGGCAGTCATCACTAATTTTTTTCCATCCGGGCTGTAAGAAAATGCTTTCACTTTTTCTATACCTGTAATAGGTCTATCAACCATGTCTTTATCCTCAATGCTATAAGTGGTTAAATAAATTACTCCCTTTTTTTCATGTACCATAGCAAATACTTTTCCGCTAGGGTGCCATGCCAATAAAGGATATGTAAGATCATTCAATCGTTCTACTTTTGGACCCCATTTAACAATGCGCTTTTCTTTTCCGGTGGTTAAATCTTTTAAATAAACGCGGTGCTGACTCATTTCATTACGCGCATAAATAACTTGGTTTCCATCAGGGCTAATTTTTAATTGATAATAATCTCTAGTTGATTTTGGTTTTAAAACAACAGGGTCTTGCGTAGGGAAAGTTTGTGTAGTATCTTTTTTCATGGCATTGCGTGAACGTGCATCAATCCACTCGTATAATAAACCTTGTGTATTATTGCCTACCACAAACATAAATGCGTTCTCAATATTCCGAGAAACTTTGGTCATATATAAAATATTTGCAATGCTCGATTCGCCATAGGTTTCAGCCACGTGTTGCCACAATCCGCGTCCAACTGTAGCAGCATCTTTATCGCTTATGCGAGCCAGTTTATAATATCTATCAAATATAACCCCGTCACTTACAATGTTGTCAACATTGGTATCCCAACCTTCAGAAAGATAAGCTATCAGTCCTTTTTTATACCAATCGGGTATAATTAAAAATGTGGAGTTAAACATGGTTTTGACTGCTCCGCCGCCGTATAACACTTCATTAATAAGTGTTTCGGCAATGCCTGCGCGAATTTGACGATCTAAATCAGCCAAGTTCCCATTAAAATAAACACTTAGTTTTGTTCCTACTGTTTTTGATGTACCACCTGTATTACTTACCAAATCGGTAGATAAACCTAAGTTAGTCTGTCTAAAATCACCTTGATTACTGTAAACCAGTATTTGAAATTTTGTACTACTTTGGTAATCTATTTTTTTCTGTAAATCTTTTAAATGATAATCTGCCCTCAGAGAAACGTATCTGGCTATATCGCGACAGCCTTCGTAAAAATAGACCTGATAATTATCAAAATTATAATAAGTCCAATAAAAAGGCTGATACTGTACCCTGCTTTTACCAAATTCTTGCTGAGAACCATAATAAAATTGTCCGTAAAAAAACGTAGGAAATAAAATGAGGGCTAAGAGTATATTGTTCTTTATAAAACGCATATGGTAAAGGGTAAAAGTAGTAATTTTTTAACCCCAAAAGCTTAAAAAATGTTAGAACTAGGTTAAAATTTAGAGAAAGATAATCTTACTAAAAAAGCTAACTTTGCAGCACCATGAGCGATAAGATTAATCACGAGTGCGGCATTGTACTCATCCGCCTTTTAAAACCACTACCTTATTACCGAAAAAAATATGGCTCGGCTCGTTTCGGGCTTCATAAGCTTTATTTGGTAATGGAAAAAATGATAAACCGTGGGCAGGATGGGGCTGGTGTTGCTACAATTAAGTTAGATACAGAGCCTGGTACACAGTATATAGATAGGCTCCGTTCGGTTCGCACACGCGCTACATTAGATATTTTTACCCAAATACACGATAATTTTAACGACGCAAAAAAACAATCTCCTGATGAGTATAATGAAGTAGATTGGCAGAAAAAGAATCTCCCTTTTTTGGGTGAGTTATTGATAGGACATTTACGCTACGGTACTTTCGGAAAAAATAATATTGAAAGCTGTCACCCGTTTTTACGTCAAAATAATTGGAAAACACGTAACTTGGTTGTTGCCGGAAACTTTAATTTAACCAATGTTGATGAGCTTTTTGAACATTTGGTTGAATTGGGTCAGCATCCACGAGAAAAAGCCGATACAGTTACCGTGATGGAAAAAATTGGTCATTTTTTAGAAGTAGAAAATGATAAATTGTTTCGCATATATAAGGCTCAAGGTTATAACAATGCTGAAATTTCTAACCTTATTGCAAAAAATTTAGATGTGGCAGCAATTCTTACAGAAGCAAGCAAACGATGGGATGGTGGTTATGTTATAGGAGGCTTAATTGGGCACGGAGATGCCTTTGTTTTGCGCGACCCAAATGGCATTCGACCTGCTTTTTATTATCATGATGATGAAATTGCGGTAGTCTGTTCAGAACGTCCTATTATTCAAACTGTGTTTGATATTAAGATAGATGATGTAAAAGAAGTTAAACCCGGATATGCTGTTATTATTAAAAAAGATGGTACTGTAACCGAGGAACAAATTAACGAACCTCAAAAAAAATTGGCCTGTTCTTTCGAGCGCATTTATTTTTCGCGTGGTAACGATGCAGGTATATATTCAGAGCGCCATAGTCTTGGTTCCAATATGGTAGAACCTGTTTTAAAAGCCATTAATGGGGATTTGGTAAATACGGTTTTTAGTTATATTCCTAACACAGCCGAAGTTGCTTTTGGTGGCTTGGTTGATGGCATGCGCGACCATTTAAACAGAGAGAAAACAAAAAAACTTACTACAGATAAAAATTTATCTGCTAAAGAAATTAATGACTTACTGGATGTACACCCACGCATAGAAAAAATTGTTTTAAAAGATGCTAAGCAACGCACCTTTATTACTGATGATGCACACCGTGATGATTTGGTGAGTTTGGTTTATGACATTACGTATGGCATAATTCGTAAAGGTGTTGACACATTAGTGGTAATGGATGACTCTATTGTTAGAGGAACTACACTAAAACAAAGCATTCTAAAAATATTAGATAGGCTTGAGCCTAAAAAAATAGTAGTGGTTTCATCTGCCCCTCAAATTCGCTTTCCTGATTGTTATGGGATTGATATGGCGGTACTAAATAAATTTATTGCTTTTGAAGCGGCTATTGCTTTATTAAAAGAACGTGGTAAGGAAAATGTTATTGAGCAGGTGTATGAAAAAGCAAAAGCGCAATTAGCCCTTGCAAAAGAAGAGCAGGTTAATGTGGTAAAAGAAATTTACAGTTCGTTTACAGCGCAAGAAGTATCAGATAAAATTGCTCAGCTACTTAAACCAAAAGATTTAAAATCGGAGTTGCAAATTATTTATCAATCTATTGAAGGCTTACATAGTTCTTGCCCTAACAACTTAGGTGATTGGTATTTTACCGGTAATTATCCAACACCCGGTGGTAACAAAGTAGCTAATAAAGCCTTTGTACATTTTATGGAAGGCAAACTTATCAGAGCCTATTAAACATTTATGCAGGCTGTAATTTATTACATAGCACTTCCTTTTCTGTATTTAGTTTCTCTTCTTCCTTTTTGGTTAATGTATCGGGTGTCCGACTTGTTTTTTGTAATCATGTACTATGTATTAGGTTATAGAAAAAAAGTTGTGATGGAAAATCTCCGCAATTCATTTCCTGAAAAAACCGAGCAAGAACTGAAAAAAATATGTGTAGATTTTTATAGATACTTATGCGATTTATTTTTAGAAACTTTTAAAACCCTTACTGTAACTAAAAAAGCCATGCTTGCTCATTGTAAAATGAATGAAGATGCGCAAAAACTTTTCGATTCATACTATAATCAACAAAAAAGCATCATTATAGTAATGGGACATTTTGGTAATTGGGAGTGGGCAGGTGCTGTGTTTGATAATAGCAAACATCAGTTATATGTAATTTACCATCAGTTGCATAACGCCCATTTTAATAATCTGGTTATAAAAATGCGAACCCGCTTGGGCACAAAACTTATTGAAATGAAAAGCACCTTGCGTGATATGGTTACTAATCGTAAAGAAATAACTGCTACTGCTTTTATTGCCGACCAAACTCCATTTCCTGAAAATGCTTACTGGACAAGGTTTTTGAACCAAGATACTCCTGTGTTTACTGGTACCGAAAAAATCGCGCAAAAATTTAATTACCCGGTTATATATGTAAGTATGAAAAGAAGTAAGCGGGGGCATTACGAAATTTTTGCAGAACTACTTTTTGATAATCCTAAAGAAACCAAAGAAGGCGAAATATCAGAAACACATACACGCAGATTGGAAAAAGACATTATAAAACAGCCCGAAATATGGCTATGGAGCCATCGCCGCTGGAAGCACAAAAGAAAAAGTAAGTAAGAATTAGTGACTTCCTAAAACAGAAAGTAACTTATCAATTTGACTGTTCCACAAAAGTGTTGATGAATGCTTATCCTCAGGAGTATCAGCAAAATCAGCTACAATTAAAGAAATATCATTAGTCAAATCATCGCGCTCAATTCTAAATTCAAAATAGCTATTATCGCTTTTATCTAACCATTGATAGCGCACTACACTTTCTTCAACAAATTTAATTAAACGGGCATTTTGTAAGTTCTCATCCCACTGGAAAGAATATACATTATCTCTGATATTTACATCATCGCAAAACCATTCAGACAAACCGCTTGGTGTAGTTAAAAACTCAAATAAAATTGGGGTAGAAGTGTGAATGATGTATTCTAATTCATATTTCCCAGGAGGATCCGGAATATGTTTTTCTGTTTTTTCTACTGTGTTTTTTTTAGCCGACTGAAAAATTGGTTTTAAGTTTTTATCAGATGCTGATTTTGTAACAGCTACTTTTGATGGCTTGGCAACTTTAATAGGTTTTTCTGCTTTTTGTTTTTTTACAACAATAGCTTTTGCAATGGGTTTAGTAATTTTTTTTGCGGGAGCTGCTTTTTTAACTTGAACTTTTTTAGGCACTTTGGTTACTTTCTTTTTTGCAACCGGCTTAGCTACTTTTTTCTTTGCAACAACTTTTTTTGCCGTTTTAGGTTTCAATTTTTTAGCAGCAGGTTTTTTGGAGGCTATTTTTTTAACAACTTTACTTTTTTTAGCGGCAGATTTAGAAGATTTGGAATTGCCCGTTTTTTTCTTTGAAACGACCTTTTTAATCGTTTTTTTGCTTGTTTTTTTCGACATAATTGAAAATTTATAAAAATCTTAATTCGTTGCAATATAAAACAATTTTTTTATCTGCCAACAAATTATGTACTTTCTTTAACTTAAATTAGGGTTAAAATTTCATTGGCTATAGTGCTGTTATTTTGTAAACGAGGCACTTTGTATTGTCCGCCCAGTTTGTTTTTACTACTTAACCATTTGTAAAAAGTTCCTTTGGGTAAATTCTTTATTTCAGGCAACTTTATTACGTAATTATTGTAACGTTTTGCCTCATAATCCGAGTTAATTTGCTTTAAGGTTTTATCAAGCACTTCAGTAAAAAAATCCAGGTTATTAGGCTCTTTTTCAAACTCAATCAACCATTGATGTTTGCCTTGGTTTTCATCTGTAAACAAGGGCGATACGGTATATTCGTTTATTTGCGCATGGGTTTTTTCGCAGGCAACTTTTAAAGCTTGCTCGGCGTTGTGTATCATCAATTCTTCTCCAAAAACGTTTATGTAGTGCTTGGTTCGGCCGGTAATTATAAATCTATACGGACTTAACGAGGTAAACTGTATAGTATCTCCCAAGCAGTAACGCCATAAACCTGCATTGGTGGTTATAACCACTTCATATACAGTTTGTGTATCTACTTCTGCAATATGATACACCTTTGGGTTTACTTTATTTATTTCTTGTTGGGGTATAAATTCATAAAAAATGCCGTAATCCAGCATTAATAACATTTCCTCGCTGTTTGGTTGGTCTTGTAAGCCAATAAAACCTTCTGAAGCATTGTAAACCTGCATATATTTTACTCCGCTATCTGCAAACAGCTTTTTAAACTGATTTTGATAAGGTGTAAAACTTACCCCGCCATGAAAATAAACCTCCAAATTGGGCCAAATTTCTTTGATTGAGGTGGCGTTTTTGTATTGTAATATTCTGCGGGTTAAAACCAGCATCCAGGAAGGGACTCCGGCCATACTGGTAACGTTTTCCTGCATGGTGGCACGCGCCATTTTATCTAGTTTTTCGTCCCAGTTTTCAAGTAAAGCAATCTCTAAATCAGGGGCTCTAAAATACTCAGCCCACACAGGTAAGTTTTGTATTACAATGGCACTTACATCGCCATGGTAAGACTCATAACTACCAGTATACTGTGTTTGATGGCTACCGCCAAGCGCCAGGTTTTTGCCTGTAAAAAGCTCAGTATCAGGGTTATTTACACAATGTAGCGTAACCATATCTCTGCCTCCTTTGTAATGGCAGCCATCTAAACTTTCTTTACTTACCGGTAAAAATTTGCTTTTATCGGTAGTGCCACTGCTTTTGGCAAACCATTTAATGTCGCTATTCCATAAAATATTTTGCTCGCCACGCCTAACTCGCTCAACAAAAGGTTTTAGTGTTTCATAATCTTGTAAGGGAACTTGCTCTTTAAAATTTTGGTACGAATTAATAGAAGAAAAATGGTGTTTTTTGCCAAATTCGGTGTCTCTGCCTGCCTTAATTAATTTACGTTGCCACTCATCTTGCACATCTTGCGGATATTTCATAAACAACTCTATTTGATGCATGCGTTTTTTCATGAACCAGCTTGCTATAGAGTTTATTAGGGCCATTTTGGTTGACAAATATAATGTTAAAAAATACCTCATCTAAGGCAAAAAGACATTCATCTAATATAATTTAACGCTTAGGTAGGTACTGTCTCACTTTAAAATTAACATTTTTCTCTTTAAATCTTGTAAAATCGTAAATTTATATATGGGTAAGAAAACACTTACAAAACGTCCAACGGACGCGAATCAGTTAGCTAAACTAATAGTAGATGCTGCTACTAAAAAAGAAAATCTTGAAAAAATAGATTCTATTGAATTAAAAAATGGATGGGTATGCGTTTATTACACAAACAAGAAGGGTGAGAAAGAATATTTAAAAACGGGTGAGAAAGGGTTTATAGCTATAATAGAAACTCATCGAGATCGCTGTCAGAAAGAGACTTCTCGGCTTCAGAAAAATTCGAAAAAGAAGTAATTAACTCATTAATTCTTGTTCTTATGTTTCTGGGTAATTTATTTGTTTGCCCAAAATCAGCGTTAAACTGCATACTATTTGGAAATACAGAAATACAATCTTTTATTTTTAAGTTATTTTCCTTAAAAAATGAAAATTCTTTTTCAAGTTCTTTGAATGGATTACGTTTCATACTTTTTATTCAAAAGTATAAATTACTTGCTTTTAAAAAAGAGTATTAATCTAAATTCCAATAGTAATCTTCATCACCATCTAAAACATTATCAATGAAGAATTTTTCACTGGTAACTTGTTTCATGTAATGTGCATATTCCTCTTCATCTCTTTGCCAAGCTAAGTCTTCTGCTTCGTCATCTTCATACTCCTTATCAAAATCATAAAGTCTAAGGAATTCCTGGTACGATTTATCATACTCCTCCCAATACTTCCATGGAAGTTGGTCATCATTCGTAAACATGAATTCAAACTTTACTTGTGGTAATAGTACTTATTGAAAGATACCATTGCATTACCAAGTGTAGCATTGTATGCTCTTGTTGTAAGTACAAGACTGTGAGTGGTCTCCTTTTCTATCGTATAATACAACTGTTGGTTTATTGGTTGATTTGTACCGGGAAAGTATATGCTGTCTCCGAAAATCTTCCATACTCCATTACCATGAACTGCAACAGGAGTGATTCCCTGAAATTCATAACCAACAACGGTTTGTTGACTTGTTGTAAAGGTGTATGAGTTACTACTAAGGGTTAAGTAGTAATTTGCTGGGTTGCTATATAACACAGAAGAAGACCAGGTTGTATCTGCTGGTACAGTAGTGTGAGATACTTTCCATGCTGCTGCTGAATCTTCTATCCATGTACCGCAAATAGCAGTTACATTAGCAGGTGTGTTGGAAGTTGTTGAAGGAGGTGGAGTCGAGGTCGTTTTTTGAGTTGCCTTGCTACAACCAATGATAACTATCATTAGGAGCATGATTTCATACTTTTTCATTGAGGCTTGAGGTTTTTTATGCTTCCAGGATCCGTGAAGCGGTTATAAAAGACTAGGGCGTGGAACCAATAGAATTACTTGTGATGAGGTACCTCGAAGAACCCGTAAACCAAATAAACTAACGTCCACGCCCATACGGGCACAGAACAGATAGGTAGTCGGGTTTACATTGGGTGGATGAACATTTCGAGGTTTTCATCACCAAGCACAACTAACGCCTGTAAAATACTATTCAAATTTAATAAAAATTATATAAATCGACCTATTAGGTCATAAAAAAGTCGGTCAACTCCACACCGAGAGAGTTACCATGAATCGCTTACCGATCGAAAAACGAATTCAGATTATTAATCTGCTGGTAGAAGGAAATAGCTTGCGTGCTACTTCAAGGATTGCAGATGTATCCATAACTACCATTACCAAATTACTTATCGAAACAGGCTCAGCCTGTATGAATTACCATAATAAAATGGTTAAAAATCTAATCTGCAAGAGAGTTGAATGTGATGAAATCTGGAGTTTTGTGTATTCCAAACAGAAAAATACTCCTCATGATAAAACAGGAGCAGGTGATATATGGACTTGGGTTGCAATTGACCCAGACACTAAGCTAGTAGTTTCATGGTTTGTAGGAAGCAGGGATGACCGCTCCGCAAACCTTTTCATGAGAGATTTATCTACTAGAATTGATAGTCATGTACAGATAACAACAGATGGATTCAAATCTTATTCAGTAGCAGCTGAAAGGTATTTTGACGGTAGGGCTGATTATGCCCAATTATTTAAAGAATACAAAGAATCTACTAAAAGAACTAAAAGTGGTAAAAAATATGACATGGGGACTGTTGTTGGAGTTCATAAGATAAAGCGGTTTGGAACACCTGATTCAGGTAAAATTTCTACTAGCCTAGTGGAGCGCCAAAATCTTACTATGAGGATGCATATTAAGCGATTTTCCCGTCAAACAAATGCTTTTTCAAAAAAAGTAGAAAATCATATATTTGCCATAGCTTTACATTTTGTTTATTATAATTTTTGCAGAATTCACTCTAGTATCCGCGTCACTCCTGCTATGGAAGCTGGACTAACAAAAGACTTTTTAAGTTTTAAGGATATAGTAAATTTGTCTTCTGAATTTTAACATTCAAAATAGTACAATACCCTTAGGTAACATAATTTTGATTTGATTTTTTATTGCCATACTTTTGCGGCCTTAATTACGTTCTTTTATTGATTTTATATTATTATATAATAGATGAGACAGCTAAAAATAACCAAATCAATTACCAATCGCGAGAGTGCATCTCTCGACAAGTACTTACAAGAAATAGGGCGCGAAGAGCTTATAACGGCTGAAGAAGAAGTTCAGTTGGCCAAAAAGATACGTGATGGAGACCAAAATGCCCTTGAAAAACTTACCCGTGCTAACTTACGTTTCGTTGTATCGGTAGCTAAACAGTACCAAAATCAGGGTTTAAGCTTACCCGATTTGATTAACGAGGGAAATTTAGGTTTGATTAAAGCTGCAAAACGTTTTGATGAAACCCGTGGTTTTAAATTTATATCGTACGCTGTATGGTGGATTCGCCAAAGTATTTTACAAGCTTTAGCTGAGCAAAGCCGTATTGTGCGTTTACCGCTTAACCAAGTAGGTTCGTTAAACAAAATTAATAAAGCGTATTCTAAATTAGAGCAGGAATTTGAGCGCGAGCCAAGCCCTGAAGAATTAGCAAAGATTTTAGATTTACCTGAAGATAAAATTACGGATACGATGAAAGTATCTGGTCGCCATGTATCAATGGACGCTCCTTTTCAACAAGGTGAAGAAGGTTCGTTGGTAGATGTATTGGTAAACCATGACTCTCCTCGTGCTGATGGACAACTAATGAACGAATCGCTTTCTAAAGAAATTGACCGTGCATTATCAACCCTTACAGAACGTGAACGTGATGTAATAAAATTATTTTTCGGCATAGGCATTCCACATGGATTAACCCTAGAAGAAATAGGTGCTAAATTTGACCTTACTCGCGAGCGAGTACGTCAAATAAAAGAAAAAGCGGTACGCCGTTTACGTCACAGCAGCCGAAGCAAATTATTGCAACAATATTTAGGCTAAACATTTAATGAAAAACCGTCTGCATAACACAGGCGGTTTTTTTATTATGTCTATCGTAATTAGTAAATCAAAAATTTAAACAACAAAAAATACAACAATGAGTGCAGGGACATTAGAAAAAGTAAACGCAGGTTATCAAGAGCAATTAAACGATTGGATTGAACAAGAAAAAGCAACCATTGATTTAATTAGTACTATTGGCAAATTATGGTTTGAAAAATCTATTGAACTGGTTTTATTCCGTAACCAGCTAGTTGACCGCAGTGCGAGTGAAATTATGAAACTGCACATGTATGCAAAAGATATTGTAAAAAAACCCATCAATGTAAAAGACACTGTTTTGTTGGCGCGCGAAATTTATAATGCCCCAAACATTTGCGCTTCTAAAATTGATATTGGTAAACTGGCTTTTGAATGGTACAATGAAAAAGACAAGCATAAATCTGCTACCGATTTTATCAATCATAAACTAAAAGATTTCACTTCGCAAAAACATAGCATTACACCAAAGGATGTTGTATTATTTGGTTTTGGTCGTATAGGTCGTTTAGCTGCGCGTGAAATTATTGCACAAGCAGGTAAAGGTGAGCAGTTACGTTTACGTGCCATTGTTACCCGTGGTAACAGTGCCGAGGAGATTGTAAAACGCGCTGATTTATTACGCACCGATTCTGTACACGGTCCTTTTCCGGGAACTGTGATTGAAGACGTGGCAAATAGTGCTTTAATCATTAACGGACATACCGTACACATGATTGATGCTAAAAACCCTGAAGATGTTGATTATACAGCTTACGGAATTAATGATGCATTATTAATTGACAACACAGGTGTATTTAGAGATAAAGCTGAATTAAGCAGACACTTAAAAGCTAAAGGAGTTAGTAAGGTTTTACTTACGGCCCCAGCTAAAGATATTCCTAATGTAGTGTATGGTGTAAACCACGAAAGCATTAATATAAAAACTGATAATATTTTCTCGGCTGCATCTTGTACAACAAATGCTATTATGCCAATTTTATATGTGGTTGATAAAGAGCTTGGCGTACTACGCGGGCACATTGAAACAGTTCACTCATACACAAACGACCAAAACTTACTGGATAACTATCATAAAAAATATCGTCGTGGTAGAAGTGCTGCATTAAATATGGTTATTACTGAAACGGGTGCTGAAAGCGCTTTGAAAAAAGTGTTGCCCCAACTATCGGGTAAATTTACCGCTAACTCGGTGCGTGTACCAACACCAAATGTATCCTTAGCTATTTTAAATATTTCTATCAATAAAGAAGTAACTAAAGATGAGGTTAATGAGCTAATGAAAAAATACGCTTTAGAAGGGAATTTGGTAGAGCAAATACAATATGCCTTTTCTAACGAGTTAGTTTCTACCGATGTTATTGGTAACCCTTGTCCATCGGTATTCGATAGTCAGGCAACTATTGTATCGCCTGATAAAAAGAACATTGTGTTATATGTTTGGTATGATAACGAATATGGTTATACACGTCAGGTTATTCGTTTTGCTAAACAATTAGCTGAAGTGAAGAGAATGGTTTACTATTAGTAATTATTAACTCACTAATTGCAAAACTCCTGCTATTAAATGGCGGGAGTTTTTATTTGAAATCGTTTTAAAAGCGTAAATTTGTAGTATAATTAATTTAAAAAATGGAAAACTTTAAAAGAACAAACATCGATCAGTTTCTGGATAATTCAGAAGCTACAAAATCAAAATCATTATTAAGTTCGGCTTTTGGCTGGATGTTTTTAGCACTAGGTATATCGGCAGCTTTTTCTGTATTATTTGGCTTTAACGAATCATTAATCGCTTATTTATATAACGTAAGTGAAGATGGCAGAGCAAGTTTATCTATCCTTGGTTGGGGAGTTATGCTAGCGCCACTTGGCTTTGTATTAGCAATGTCTTTTGGATGGCAAAAATTCTCTTTTCCAGTTTTATTAGGTTTATTTATTGCTTATAGCGCCATTAACGGCATTAGCTTAAGCTTTATTTTTATGGCCTATAAAATAGGAACTATTTATAAAGTGTTTGCATCAACAGCGGTGTTGTTTGGTGTAATGGCTTTATTAGGTGCAACTACCAAAACCGACTTAACAAAAATGGGTTCATTTTTAATGATGGCTCTTTTTGGGATGATTATTGCTTCATTAATCAATTACTTTACTAAAAGTCCGATGATGGATTATATCATCAGCATTGTAGGTGTAATTGTATTTACTGGTCTAACTGCTTACGATGTACAGAAAATTAAAAACATGGATGCTGAGTTTTCTGGAGAAGGAAGAGCAAAAATTGGTTTAATGGGTGCTTTATCTCTTTACTTAGATTTCATTAACTTATTTTTAATGTTACTTCGCTTATTCGGCAGAAGAGATTAAAATCAAAAGAATCTTAAATAAAAAGCCCTTCGCAGAAATGTTGAAGGGTTTTTTATTTTATGGTATGGTAAAATTAATTTGCGTAGAAACAGTTGTTGTACCTTGAGGAGCTAAAGTAAAAGTGGTAGGGGTAACTGGGTTGTTCATCCAATCGCCGCTATTAAAAATGCCATTGCCATCTGCATCATAAAGTGCGTATAAATAATAATCCCCCGGGTGCATATAGTTAAACGTATAACTAAAATCGTTGTCGGCTAATATAACATATCGTGAACGATGTGTTAAATCAATTGTAGTGCCATTAACAAGTGGTTTTGTAGTAATAACTAAAAAAGTTTTTTTGCCTGCAACAGGAACGTGTGCAGCATCATACGAATAAGAGGCTGTTGTTTTACCTAAGTAAGGTTGTGCGCTTTCAGGATATGGGTCTCCGCCAAGTTGATAATAAATGGCTTCGGTTACCCCAACAAATGTGGTAGAAAAATCTTTAGTCATTGTTTTTTTAGGGAAACCAAAATTACTAACGGCAGGTGCACAGGCTATAGTATCCTGCAATTTGGCTAACCAAGCCATGTGTGGCGATGTGGTAGTTTGTGTATTACTTTTATTAGTGTATGATTTAATTATCAAGCTATCTTGCTTAAAAACAACTTCGGTATACGCTCTACCTTTTCCTTTAATAATTTCAGAAAAACGATAATAAGATTGCGTGCTTTGTTCAGATACACTATCGGCTAAAAAGTAAGCCTCTCTATCCATGCCATTAAACTGACCACCATTTCTAAAGGCTACTTTATATTGGTTATTATAGTAGGCTATAAAAAACGACATGTTTATGCTGTTCAACGTATCTAATTCATTTTTTGAGGAGATTTGATTTTCTGATACAGGTCTAAAATCTACAATCCATTCGGGGTAACCGCCTAAAGGTGTAGTTGACGTTACAGGGCCATTCCAGATGCCTTTTATTTTGTTCAGCAAATTATAACCTAGTACGTTTTGTACAGGGGGTGGGTTATTATTGTTGTTAGTATTTGAATTGTTTGTGGTTGATTTATTGTTTTTACAGCTTATGGCTACAAGTAAACCAAACAAAACTATGAGATTATATTTTTTCATATGGACAGTTTTAATAGTTAAAGGTAATTTTTATTTCATAAAAAAAGCCCCTCATTTTTGGTGAGAGGCTTTTAGTTTTTTCAAAATTAAATATTAGTTAGCTAATGCTTTAAAATCTGCATTATCTCTCCATTTTAAAAATTCGCAATCATCTTTAGCCATAGCTTTTAACGAAGCGTCTTTTTCAATAGCAGTTTTTAAGAAAGCTAATCCGCCTGTAGCATCACCTTTGCGTGAAGAAGCAATTGCTTTTAAGTAAAAACTCATAGCCATATCTTTTTCGTTGCTTGCATCAATAGTACCAGCAACACTTTCAGGGTTACCGTTTAATAATTGAGCTAAAGCTAAGTTAAAGCCTTTGTAGTTTCCGAAGTTAGTAACCGCATCAGTATATTTACCATCACGAATGTTTAAGATACCTTTATTGTAGTTAACCTCATCACCAGCACCTGAAGCTTTGTTGTAATAATCCATGGCTGATTTACGGTCGCCTTGTTTAGAATAAATGATACCAGTATTGTTCATTACAACTGCATTACCGTTAGCATTTTTAGAAGCGCGATCAAAAGCTGCTTTTGCATCATCAACTTTGTTATTCATTAAATAAGTTACGCCTAAGTTGTTGCTTGTTCTCCAGTCAGTGCCATATTGTTTTTCAGCAGCCTGATAAATGCTTAATTTAGTGTTTACATCGGTAGTTAAAGTAGCGCCATATAATAACTCTTCAACACTTAAAGAATCAGGGTTTGACATAGCTAAACGAGAAATCATTTCATCTGTACGAGATTTTTTATCAACCATAATAGTTATTTCGGCACGACGTAATTTTGGTAAAATTTGGTCAGCTAACTCTTTGTAAGTAGCAGCTAAGTTTTTAATTTCTTTACGACGTTGTTCTGGGTCAGAGTACATAGTAAGTACACGTAAAACTAAGTCTTTATCTTTCATGGTTGAAGCTTGCATAGCAGCTTTAAAACCTTCCCAGTCTTCGCGCGTAGTTACTGTTTTGTATTGCTCTTTTGTTTTACCAAAAGTTACTGTTTTCTTTTTCTCTTTTTTAAACTCTTCCGTCATAGCAGCGGTACCTGTTTTAGCACGGTCTTGAGCTAAATGTTCGTTTTTATCAGTTTCTCCATCTGGAGACGCATAAGCAGAAACATCAATGCCTTTAAACTCATACCACATGTTACTCAAATTATCCATCAGGAATTTAGAAACGGTTTTCATTTCTTCCGATTTCATTTCTCCCGGACGAACGTTTGATTGGTTAATGGCATAGTAAACATGCGTAACTTGGTTCATTGGGGTGGTTTTTACAAAAGCATCTTTTGCAAAAATCCCTTTTTCATCATTACGCACTAAAAGCGGTGTAATGATGGTTCCATCAGCAATTTTAACACCTTTAAATTCTTTTTCTTTCTTTTTTACAGCACCTTTTGCACGTATTTCAAGTTTAGCATTTTTCATGCCCGGCTCGTAAGATGTGCTGAATGCTTTAGTATATGTACCTCCTTTATCAAAAGGAATTTTTTGCCCGTTACCAACTGCTTTTTCGCCTAATAATACAATTGGCTCAAGGGCTTTTTCGCCTCCGCCGTTAAATACAATAACAGGGGTTATAGTAACTGTAGCCTTTTTTGCAAAAACTTTGGCAGGATACTTTCCTGAAATGGTAAAAGCTACACTGTCAGCCTTTTCTTCTAGAGGTTTTGGCGTAACATCGTGCGTAATTAGGTCTTGTTTTTTAACCATTTTACCCAATCCATCACAAGCCGTAAGTAAAATTGCCGAGCCTGCAATAACCGATAATAATTTAATTGTATTATTTTGCATGTTTTATTGTTTTAATAAGAGTTTCTTTCAAGACGCAATAATAAACATACTTTCTAAAATAAAAAAATTAAACTTTATATGGATTTAAAGCTGAAAAACGAAGAATTAGGTAGAAAAACGCTGGAAGAATTTAAAAACGCAGAGAAAATCCCCTTAGTTATGGTGTTAGATAATGTAAGAAGTTTACATAATGTGGGTTCAGTTTTTAGAAGTTGTGATGCCTTTGCTGTTGAAACCCTCTATTTGTGTGGATTTACAGGCACTCCTCCTAATAAAGAAATAAATAAAACGGCACTTGGCGCTACCGAAAGTGTTGTTTGGAAACACGAAAGCGATATTATTTCTTTAATTCATCAACTAAAGCAAAGCGGATATACTGTTTGTGCCGTTGAGCAGACCCAACAAGCTATACAATTACATAAGTTTAGTATTGATACAACTAAAAAATATGCTCTTATTTTTGGTAATGAAGTAGATGGGGTACAACAAAATGTAATTACCCAATGTGATGCCGTTATTGAGATTGCACAAGGAGGCACTAAACACTCACTAAATATTGCTGTTAGCGCTGGTGTTGTTTTGTGGGAGTTCTTTAAAAAGCAATTAGCTTTTTAATTGTAAGCTTAAAATTATTTTTTGCGTGCAATAGCTTTTAAGGCAGCATCTACAATGTTGGTGGCCTCTAAACCATATTTTTGCATTAACTCTTCGGGTGTGCCGCTTTCGCCAAAACTATCGTTAACGGCTACAAATTCCTGCGGTGCAGGTGTGTTACGAGATAGTAATTGTGCAATGCTATCGCCCAAACCGCCGTTCATTTGATGCTCTTCGGCACTTACAACACACTTTGTTTTAGCTACTGATTTTAAAATAGCTGCGTCATCTAATGGTTTTATAGTGTGTATGTTTATAAGCTCGGCACTAATGCCTTTTTGCTCTAATATTTCAATAGCTTCAATGGCTTTCCAAACCAGGTGACCTGTAGCAAAAATAGATACGTCTTTTCCTTCTTGTAAAACAATGGCTTTGCCAATTTCAAATTTTTGGTCGGCGAGTGTAAAATTAGGGACTACAGGTCTGCCAAAGCGCAGATATACAGGGCCTTTGTAGTCAGCAATAGCCATAGTAGCAGCTTTTGTTTGGTTAAAATCGCAAGGGTTTATAACTGCCATACCGGGTAACATTTTCATTAAACCAATGTCTTCTAATATTTGATGTGTGGCACCATCTTCTCCAAGTGTAAGTCCTGCGTGTGATGCACAAATTTTTACATTTTTTCCACTATAAGCAATTGATTGACGAATTTGGTCGTAAACCCTGCCGGTAGAAAAATTAGCAAAAGTACCCGTAAACGGAATTTTGCCTCCAATGGTTAAACCTGCTGCAATGCCCATCATGTTAGCCTCAGCTATACCAATTTGAAAAAAGCGTTCAGGAAAATCTTTCAAAAAAGCATCCATTTTTAACGAGCCTGTTAAGTCGGCACATAAAGCAACTACGTTAGGGTTTTTCTTTCCAAGTTCGTGTAAACCAACGCCAAAGCCTGAACGTGTATCCTTCTTTTCGGTGTATGTAAATTTTTTATTCATATTAAAATAAGCTTATTGCTGTTGTTTTATTTGATTCTATGGTAAATTTTTTCTCTACTGTTTTTTCTGATTCTAATTGTGTTTTTAAACGAAACTCAACTCTGTAATTTCCGGGTTGAAGATAAAAAACTTCTGCTTGCTGACCCTCAATCAAATTACAAACCCATTCTATTTTTTTACCATTTTCTAAATAAACACTCCCATAGCCCAAACCACCTTTATTAATGGATAGTGTACCGGCAGAAGGAATTTTTATAAGATTAGTTGAGCTTTGTTTTATATCAATATTAGGTAATTTGATGCGTGGCAGACTTAATATTTCTAAATCATACTTTCCGGTAATGTATTTTTCTGTAGCACCAAAATCTTGTACGTTTAAGGTGTTTTCTTGCCCACCTTTTCTTACAATACACGATAGTGATTTGTAAACAATAGGCCCTTCAGTTTGTAGGTTTAAATAGCCTTGCGGAGCATCTAATGGAATAATGTTGTGTTTGCCTTTTTGTAAAACAATGTTTTCTTTTACCTGTGGGGGAATGGTGTGCACTACCATTTTATAAGTTATATCAGGGTCTAAAACCAAAGTATCAGGGTTGCCACGATGATTAAGGGTGTGTAAATAATTATACTTAACCTCACCTGTTTTTTGGTTATAAAAAGTCATGGTAACATCAGTTTCACTAGGTTTTTTGTAGGTGTCTAATAAATTTACTTGCACCGTTGTTTGTGATATAGCCTCAATAAAAACCAGTTTCATAACCTGTTTAAAATTTGCCTCATTACTTACATCATAAAACTTACCCATGCAACCAAATACATCGGCAAACTTTACATCAAGCCCAACCCCAATAATAAATGGGCGAAGAAAAACCCCCTTTTTTTGCAAGGCTAATGATACCGCGCAAGGGTCGCCATCACATTCTTCAATGCCATCGGTAATTAAAATAACTATGTTGCGACAATTATCACAAGGTGGAAAATCATTGGCGCTTTCGCCTAAAGAATAAGCAATGGGCGTGGTACCCGTTGGTTGTAGCCTATTAATGCGATCCTTTATTTTTTTGCAATTTGTAAAAGCAGAATCAAAAGGCACCTCTAATTTGCTGTCCTGGCAATTACGGTTAGGTCTAAATGGAGTTTGATGCCCATAACAACGCAATGCAAGTTGAAGCTTAGGGGTGTTTTTAAGCGAATCTAAAAACTCGCCCATTAATTTTTTAGATACGTCTATTTTTGTGCCATTGCCCCACTTACCAAACATGCTAAACGAATCATCAAAAATAAACAGTATGCGGGTGGTTGAATTAGCATCGTATTTTTTGGGAGCAGCAAAATTTGTACCGCCTTGCTCATACGTTTGCGAATGCAAATTGGTAAAACACAAAAGTGTAAAACAAAGAAGCGTTATTTTTGGTAAAAATTTCAAAGCCACGCAAAAGTAAGCGCTGTTAAACGTTTTCCGCAAAAGAATTATTAAAACATTTCAAAAGAGAATTCAGACCTCGTTTATTTGCTTATCTAAAAAAACTATATTTGTCTTTCAATTTTTAGAAATAATTATGGCTAAACAAAAAACCAACTCAGATTTATTTATTCCAACCATAAAACCGTACACGCTTTTTCCCTTTAGTAAACCCATCGTTCCTTATATTATATTAGGCCTAATTGGCTTTATTTTTTACATAAACACCATTAAAAACGAGTTTGCTCTAGATGATGGTATCGTTATTCATAAAAACGAGTACGTAATGGAGGGCATAGGGGGGATAGACAGTATTATGAAGCGTGACGCTTATCATAGTTTTTACAAGCAAATGAATGCCAAGGCTCAGCTAGCTGGTGGTCGTTATCGTCCTTTATCTATTGTAAGTTTTGCTATTGAACAAGAATTTATTGGAAAATATCCTGACGGACATTTGCCACCCGCCAATTGCTGGGATGAAAACCTGAACGGTAAACCCGACCCAGATGAGGATATAAACAAGGATGGTTTATATAATGATAATGATTGTTTAACCAAAGGCTGTATGCTGCGACACTTTAACAACGTGTTGTTTTATGTGCTCTGTGTTTTGCTGATATACGCCATGTTTAAAAACCATTTATTTAGCAAGTACCCTGATATGGCTTTTGTGGCTGCATTGCTCTTTTGTATACACCCAATACATACCGAGGTGGTGGCCAATATGAAGAGTAGGGATGAGATTTTTTCGATGATATTTATATGCCTCACCTTTATAAGTATATTTAAGTACGCTGAAACAAGACAAAACAAACACTTGGTTTGGAGTGCGGTAAATTATTTTTTAGCCCTATTATCAAAAGAGTATGCGGTAACTTTAGTTTTAGTTATACCTGCAACACTTTACTTGTTAACTGATAACTTTACTTTCAGTAAATTCTTCAAATTATTTGCTGCACTAGGGGCTGCTTTAGTAGTTTATTTTATGATAAGGTTCTCTATAGTAGTTGCTAAAACAGGTATACCGGATACGGAGCTTTTAAATAATCCTTATTTATTAGCGCGTGGCGACCAAATGAAAGCCACAAAAGTTTTTGTATGGTTGAAATATTTTATACTTCTTTTCTTCCCTTATATATTAAGCTCAGATTACTCATACAACAGTATCCCATATCGTCATTTTTCAAATCCTGAAGTGTGGTTGTCGTTAGCTATTTACATAAGCCTGGCAGTTCTTACTTATAAATTATATCGTAAAAAACATCCGGTTGCTTGGGGTTTAGTTTTCTTTTTTGCCAACTTTTTAATGATATGTAACTTATTAATTGATATTGGTGCTACCATGGGTGAGCGTTTGATATTTCATTCCTCATTAGGTTGGGCAGTTTGTGTGGCTTGGATTTTTACTGAGGAAGGTAGAAAGAAAATTACATCTGAAAAAGTTCACAAAGCCGTTTTGTGGTCTGTACTTATTATTTTAACTGTACTGTGTGGTATCAGAACTATAACTCGTAATGAAGTTTGGAAAAATGACATCACGCTTTTTACACATGATGTGGATGTTATGCCAAATAGTGTATTATGTTTAGGAAATGCAGGTGCACGTTGGATAGACCTATCGGAACGCCCTGAAAATAAAAAACATGAAAAAGAATATTTAGATAAAGCAAAAGGCTATTTAAATCATGCATTAGAGTTACACCCTAAATATGTAAACGGATACTTGAATTTAGGCTTAGCTTATTTTAAATTACGTGATTATAACAAGGCTGAAGAAATTTGGGGAACAGCTTATCGCTTGTATCCAAGTAATCCTTATTTGGTAAGTTACTATCGTGTACTTTCAAACGTGTATATACAACAGGCGTTTCAGGATGCTAAAGATAAAAAATTGCAAAACTCTTTGTATTGGTTTGAACGCGCATCGAAAATCTTCCCACAAGACCCTGAAATATGGTATAATTTAGGTGGGGCGGCATTTTCTTTAGGCGATTATGCTAAAGCAGCAAGTGCGTTTAGTCAGTGCTTAAAGTTAAATCCAAACCATGCACAGGCTAAAGCCGGATTGGCAAATTGTCCTCAAAAACCTGTGTTGCCTTAATGAATAAAAGAGTTTAATTAAACTTTTTTAATTTCTTCAGAATAATTCTGCTTCTGCTTTCAAGTGCAGGAATGCCGCAATGTAAAAGGCTTTCTGCATTATGAATAATCTCTTTTTTTAGTTCAGGATATTTTTTAGAAATATTGGCCAACACGCTTAACGCAAAAACACGTATAGCAATAGGCTCCTTTAAGTTGTGCAAAAAAGCATAGCTGATATCGTATAAAGTTCCGCAATGTTTTTCGGGTATATTAACATCTTCTAATACACGTAGCGTGTTTCGTTTTATGGCATCATGTATGTTTTGTTCACCTAATTTTTTAATCATTTTGGCAAACCAGGGTTTAATTAAATCTTTATTAGCTTCAATACAATAAGATACAGGCCATGCGGCGCGCTGTGCAATTCTATATTCGGCAGTAAGCATTAGGGTGATTAATTCGGCAAATCTTTTTTTATCATCGCCTATATAAGCAACAATTTTTAGTGTTTGGGTTTTAGAATGTTCTTTTAAAAGGGCTTCTTTAATATTCATATTAATAATTTAAAGTGTGGCGTAAGCAATTGAGGCTACCGAAATGGTAGCATTTGTGTTTTCTTGTAATTTAAGAATGCAGGCCTCGGTAGTGGCGCCTGTTGTTATAACATCATCGACCAATAAAATGTTTTTATTATTTATAATCTCGGAATTTTGAAGTTGGAATGTTGTGGAAATATTTTCTGCACGCTCTTCTCGGGTTTTATGAGTTTGTGTTTCGGTAAACTTGCTTTTGATTAGAACGTTTGTTACTACAGGAATATTTAAAGCTTCGCTTAAGCCTTTGGCAAAATGTTCGCTTTGGTTGTAGCCTCTTTTTTGCAACCTTTTTTTATGAAGCGGTACTGGGATGATATAATCTATATTTGAAAAAACATCGCTCTTTTTTAAATCTTGCCCATACCATTTCCCTAATAATTGAGCTACCTCGGGCTTGTTTTTATATTTTAAAGCATGCATCATTTTTTGTACACTTCCTTTTTTCTGAAAAAACAAAAAACTACTAGCGGCCTTAATATCGGCCCTGCCAAAAAATATTTTCTCAATGGGGTTTTCCTGCTGTAAATGATAGTTTGTTTTAGGCAGACTTAAATAACATTTATTGCAAATAAATTCTTCGTGTTTAAACAGGCTTTGCTGACATCCACTGCAAACGCGTGGATAAACAAGTGAGGCTACGTCCAACAAAAAATCTTTTACCATAAAATTTTAAGACTTCAAATTAGCCATTTAGCGTATATTTGCAAAAATTTTTTATGAGCAACAATCGCGTTAGAGTCCGTTTTGCCCCTAGTCCTACGGGTGGTTTACATATGGGTGGTGTGCGCACCGCCTTGTTTAGTTATTTATTCGCCAAAAAACACGGCGGAGATTTTATTTTGCGCATTGAAGATACCGACCAAACACGTTATGTAAAAGGCGCTGAAGAATATATTATAGAATCGCTTAAATGGTGTGGCATAGAGCCTAACGAAGGCGTTGGTTTTGGTGATGGTCCGCATGCACCTTACCGTCAAAGCGAGCGTAAAGAATTAGGGATTTATAAAAAGTACGCTGATAAATTAATTGAAAGCGGGCATGCTTATTATGCTTTTGATACTTCGGAAGAGTTAGATGAAATGCGCAAGCGTTTAGAAGCTGCTAAAGTGGTGGCTCCGCAATACAATGCGGTATCTCGTCAAAACATGCGCAACTCAACAACGCTTAGCGAAGATGAGGTTAAAAAAATATTAGCTGAAGGAACGCCTTATGTGGTGCGTTTAAAAGTACCACGTAATGAAGAGATACGTTTTAACGATATTATACGTGGGTGGGTAGTTGTAAACTCATCTCAGGTTGATGATAAAGTGCTTTTAAAAAGTGATGGTATGCCAACCTACCATTTGGCGCATATTGTGGATGATATAGAAATGAAAATTTCTCACGCGGTGCGTGGTGAGGAGTGGTTGCCATCTGCCCCTGCACATATTTTAATTTATCGTTATTTAGGTTTAGAAGAACAAATGCCAAAACTGGCGCATCTTCCATTAATTTTAAAACCGGATGGGAACGGAAAACTAAGCAAGCGTGATAAATCGGGTATCCCAATGTTTCCTTTAAACTGGTATGATGAACGCACTAAAGAAAGCTACACAGGTTATCGCGAACATGGATTTTTCCCCGAAGCATTTATAAATATGCTGGCTATGCTGGGATGGAATGCAGGAAATAATCAGGAAATTTATTCGAAAGAAGAATTAATAAATCTGTTTTCTTTTGAGCGTGTAAATAAAGCGGGTGCTAAGTTCGACCCGGAGAAAACTAAATGGTTTAACCAACAGTATTTGCGTAAAAAATCGGACGAAGAACTAGCTGATTTATTTATGCCAATGCTTAAAGAGCATAGCATTACCGTAAGCAAACCATTTGTAATTGGTTTTTGCCGACTGATAAAAGAAAAAGCTCATTTTGTAAATGAATTTTGGAATTTAGGCTCTTTCTTTTTTATAGCACCAACTGCGTATGATGCTGAGGTTTTGAAGAAGCGTTTAAATCCACAAACGCTTGAATATATTAAAGAAGTAAGAACTGCATTTAACGCTATACAAAATTTTACAGCTGCTGAAACTGAACATGCTTTTAAAGCCGTTTCGGAAAAACTAAATATACCAACCGGACAAGTAATGCAATTATTTAGGGTTGCCATTACGGGTGTTGGTGGCGGGCCTGCACTTTTTGAAATGCTGGAATTATTTGGTAAAGAAGATTCTCTGCAACGTTTAGATACTGCTATTGCTAACTTTGAAAAACAAGGTTAAACAAAAATTTATACTTTTATTTAAAATAAAGCGTTAAGCTATAATGAAAGTATATTTTAAAATAACCTTTCTCTTTTTTATTCTAGCTTCGTTTGTTTCGTTTGCGCAAAATGTTACCATTAAGGGCATTGCACCTACACATAAGGGGAAACAAATTTCTGTTTATTTGTACGATGATTTAATTACACAATCGCAAACCTTACAATCTTCAGATACGGTTGATGCACGAGGTAATTTTGAACTGACCTTATCTATTAGGAGCACGCAAATAGCGCTTATAAAAACAAATAACCTAACAGGTACAATTTATGTTCAACCAAATTTTATATACGGAATTGTTTTCCCTGAAAAAGATAGTCTACGATTTAATGCCGGAGGAACGGAGCAAAATGTAAACCTTATTATTAATGGAGATAGCACAGAGCTTAATGCACGCATAATAGATTTTAATAATTGTTTTGATTTGTTTTGGGAGAAAAATTATAAGGCATTTGTAACGAAACAAATCCATCAAAAATTAGACTCTTTTCAATTGCAAATAAATAAACGATACGAAAAAGTAAAACTCGGTTATTTTAAAACCTATGTAGATTACACTTTTGCATCTTTTAATGAAAATACGGGCAGACATCACAGCTACTTAGCTAAACGATATTTATTAGATAAGCCGATAAATTATGGTAATTACGAGTACATGAGTTTTTTCAATCAATATTTCAAGCAGTATTTACAAAGACAGAGCGATACGAAAAACGGAAATTTTATTTTAGATGCCATTAACGAACAAGGTGAGTACAAACATTTAAATGAATTATTAAAAGGAGACCCTACCTTAAAAAATGATACGTTACGCGAACTTGTTGTTTTAAAATCGTTAGCTGATTTATATTTTGCACCCCATTTTAAAAAGCAAAAAATAAAAGAAATGTTAGAGCAACTGCAAGGCTCAACCACAATTTCCGAACATAAAAAAATTGTTTTTGATGTTTTACGCAACATAAATAATATGCGTACCGGGCAATTGGCTCCTGTTTTTGCGCTGCCAAATATAAAGCATGATACAGTTTCGTTGAGTAGTTTTAAAGCTCGTTACACCTATCTTAATTTTTTTGCTACCTGGTGTACCGATTGCCTACAGGAACTGAAAAAGCAAGAGCAGCTTTTTAGAAAATACGGAGATAAAGTAATGTTTGTTTCGGTTTGTACAGATGACGATACGGTAGCTTTTAAAAACTTTGTAAAGCAAAACCCTACTTACAAATGGACGTTTTTATATGGGGGCAAGAATAAAAAACTAGCAGAACAGTACAATATAAAAAGCTTGCCTGTTTATTATTTTATTAGTCCGGATGGTTATTTATTGCAATCTCCGGCACTTAAACCCGATGAGGGAATTGAATTTAAGTTCAACCAGATTTTTAAAATAAAAGATACCCCTAAACCTAAACCAAATTAGGTTTTTGATGTGTTTCGATATAATCTTCTAACAGCGTTTTCAAAGTCTGAAGATAACTTTGCAAGTCTATCGTGCTTATTTCTTTTTCAGGATGCTTGCCAATACTAAGGGGTGTTTCATCTAAATATTTATACAGTTCAGGATATTTTGTTTCAATAACTGTAGTAAGCTCTATGATGTTTTGCATTAAAGCGTTTAAGTTTTTCATGCTTGTTTTGTTAAGATGTTATGTAAAATTACAAAACTATTTTTACTAATACAGATTTTCTAAATCCTTGATATAATCTTGCTGTAAATCTTCGTGTAGCGAACTGATTAACGCATTTATTTTTTTTATCTGTTGTTCGTACATGTTTACTATCAACTGACTTTTATGATATGGGATACCTGATTGCTTCAGCTTACTACAAAAGCAAATGAGTAAATCTGCGCTTGTAGCTTTATCATTTATATACTTACTGTATTTAGTAATAGAACGTAATAATTTGCGTAAGCCCTTTTTAACATAATATAAATTGGACTGACTTTGCAAAGTGGCTATATGCCCATCGATTTCTGCTTTTATTTCGTTTACAAACGCTGTTTTGTTGTGTGCTTCAAATAACAGATAACTTAAAAACTCTTTGTTATCTTTTTTATATTTAGCGAGTGCTGCACATAATTCTATTAATTCTTTAGTAGGAATTTCCTGCAATTCTTTTTTTAACTCGCTTAAGCTAACAGCTTTCATTTAATGTAATTTTAATTTCTGTTACAAATGCTTTGATAAGCACATAGCTGACAGGTTTCTAATTCTTCAGTAGGGTTAAAATTTGTACTTGCATTAAACATACCGGCAATAAAAGCTGATAATTTATCTTCAAAATCCGCAAGGAATTCGGTGTTTAAAATTAGAGGCCGTTTGTTTAGGGTTATTTTATAAACGCGCTCTTGCGCCCTAAAAGGAATAATGCAAGCGCTTATTTTTTCAGCTTCGGCAATTTTATTTTTCCAGGCAAGCCAAGCGTAAACTAATAGTTGCAACACTTTACTAAATTTAGCATCCGTAAAAACCTCGCTTAAACTTTCTATATTAAAAGTATCGTACTCTTTTTTTACCGACGATTTATAATCTATAATTCTAAAAGTACTTGGTGTAAAATCTATCCTATCAATAGTGCCGCTTAAGTTTATTGGAATAATGCCTGAGCCGATATTTATAAATATATCGGCAGTTAAGTTTTTTTCAAGATGTTTAATAGTTATGCTTTCTTTTTTCTTTTCAAGTTCTTCAATCGTTTCTTTTTCGTGTGATAGTAAGTTTGCAATGTGTTTTTTTATTACATGAAGAGCAATTGTTTTTTTGCCGTTTTCGTTTACAGGCTCTTTATAGTGCTCAATAAAAACTTCTTCAGCGGCTTGTTGGTATATTTTTTCTAACGCAGAAATATTTTCTTTAGTAAGAATCTTGTCTAAAAGCGGGGTGTAAATTTTTTCTAATGTTTTATGAATGATGTTACCGATGGCAGATGCCTCCATGTTTTCATCTACCTCATCAGGCTCTTTAATGTTAGCAATAAACCTATAATAAAATTTAAGTTCGCATTCCTTATAGGTGTTTAACGAGGTGGGAGAGAGGCCTTTTTCTGATTGTGTTTTTTCTGTAAGTCTACTAAGTACACTGTCCGTTTTTTGTATGTGTATTTCAAATTCTTGCTGACCTTGGTTTACGGGCAGCGATAAAATCTTTTCTTCTATAATAGCTTGTTTGTTTTTTTCTTTTAATTCGGATAACAATTGGGTTATAAAACGACTTTTTTCTCCTTTACCAAAGGTATCTGTTTCTGTATTATAAATTAAAGCTGCTTTATTAACTCGCTGTAATAACCTGTAAAAGTGATACGCATAAATGGCATCCTTCTCACTATACAATGGCATTTGCAAAAAGCGTTTTAAATCATCGGGGATAAAAGACGCTCCTGATTTACCTGCCGGTAAAACATTTTCGTTTACCGATAGCATAATAATATTGTCAAAATCAAGCGTACGGGTTTCAAGCACTCCCATAATTTGCAAACCACTTAAAGGCTCGCCGTAAAAAGGAATTCCGTTTGGAGCAAGCGTTTGCTTAACTAAAATTTTTAAAGCCTTTAAACTTGTTTGTGGATAGTTTAAAAAAGCCTGTTGTAAGGTGTTTAAGTTTTGCTGAAATATAAGTGCGGTTTCTAATTCTAAAGAGCGATGTTGTGTATCGTGGGTTTTTTGAATTAGCTTTTCGTTGAACTTACATAAACGCAATACAAAATCATTTACTGAAGTAAAAGGTGATAACAGAAACTCAATATCAGTAAAAGTTTCCCCCATCCAGGTTTTTAGTAAATCTGTACGCAGGTAAATAATATTACTTTGATTAATTTTTTTAATCGTTTTATGCAAAGCGACATTATCATTAACCAGCGTAGCAACTATTGGGTTATATAAGATGGATAACACATCTTTAAAATAAAAAGCCTCATCGGGTTTTTTGTTTAGGTGTGCCTGTATCGTTTCTTCGTACAAACCATACAAAGGGGTAATGTGTGTAGGGTACTCTAAGGTTATGTTTACCGCATTTATTTTTTCGGGTAGTGCACTGAGTACAGGTAATAATAAAGTTTCATCTGCCAGTACAATAGCTGTTTTTTGTAATTGAGTGTCGTTTTCTAAAATTTTATTTAGGGCTTGCATAGCGGCGGCAACTTGTGCCATTCTACCGGCTACACCTATAATTTCAATGTGTTTAACCGAAGTGGTTAAAGCATCTGAAACAAAGTTTTTTTGCTTGGTAAAACGTGTAAAGTGTTTTCGTAAAAAAGAACCTGCCTCTTGTGCTGTATCTTTTAAATAATAGGTGTCGGCATCCCACAATATTTCGGCAATATTTTTTTCTACTAAAAAAGAGATTATTTTTTCTTCGGCTAAGTTAACCGCGTTAAACCCACAGAAAAGTATTTTTTTGTAAGGCAGTGTGTAACCGTTTCTTGCGACGCTCTCATAAGCCACCCTGTATGATAAACCCTGCCAAGCTTGTTTAGTAGCTAAAGCATTTTCTTTCATCAGCTTATACACCTTACCTAAATTTTGCATAAAGGCCAGATAATTTTCTTGCATGGCTGTTAGTTTTTCTTCACCTAAACTCCAGCTTTCAATTTCTTTTATGTTACGTAAATTTTCGAAGATAGTTTCAGGCTCAATTAAGTACCTGTCTATTTCATTAAAATCTTGCATTACTTGTGGCGCCCAACGCAAAAACTGTTCAAATGAAACAGCATCTGCTTCTACTACTTTGCAGTAGGTGTTATATAACTCAAACGTTAGTGTTAACTCCGAAGCTGTTGGCAGGGTTGATATTTTTTCTACAAAATCTTCAGCCGAAATAATTTCAGGAATCCACGAAGGTTTATTTAAAATGCCCGCTAAGTGTTTTTTTAAATATAAACCGCCGCGTTTATTAGGCAACACCACGCAAAGCGAATCTAAATCACCGGCATAATTTTTATGTATATGTTGTGCTACTAATTCTAAAAAATATGGCATTTTTGCGCAATGAATTCTCTGCTTGAAAGTATAAAATATCCGCAATATAGGCGGTATAAAAACGGACTGAGTTATTTTAAAATTCTATCGCCCGTTTTGTGCGAAGAAATTAAAGTGGTAGGCAGTAAACGATTAACCTATACTATTGAAGCAAAGCAATATCCCGAAAAAGTTTTTATAAACGATTTGCTTTTAAACTATACTTTGTTTGCGGATGAAGTTACTGAGATAGATTATGAGGCGCAGAAAACAAATTAATTTTCTGCTTTTTCAATAGTCATGCCAACATCCATTATAAGAAACAGTGGGTCTATTTCGTTTTTATTTCCATAACGCATGGCCTGCTCAAAGGCAAATTTATATTTACCAGCTTGTTTAAAGTGAGCATTTTTCTTAAATAAAATAGTGTTGTCATATAAATCGCCCATGCCTTTACCAAGCCAATGACCCTGCTCGTCGGCCAAAATGCACTCAATAGTATCTACCGAAGTTGTTTGGTTAGGGTAGGTAGTATGTAAAAATATAAACAGGTTTTTGTACGAGTAAGTTTCCGCATTGCGCACATTTATATACACGTTGTATAACTGATTAGTATCGGTTATTTCGGTTTCAAAGTTTATTAATTGTTTTGCAGGCCAACCTTTTTCTTCTTCAATGCGTTCGTACTTAGAATACACCACGTTTTTGTTACAAGAAGCCAAAAAACATATAGCCAAAAAACACGCTGCTATTTTAAAAACCTGTTGCATGCTTATTTAGCGTCTCTTCTTTTTTGGTTTTGAGGGCTATTGTTATTTCTTCTGCGATTTGGATTATTACGCTGTTGGTTTCCTCCTTGCTGTTTCTTTTTATCAAAACGACTTATATTGTCTTTGCCAACTGCATTTTCAAAATCAGGATGTTTCATTGGTTGTACAGGCGCTTTTATTTTCACCTCTTCAACCAACTCTTCAGGATGTATCCCTTGCTTGTTCCATTCAACAATTTGTTTTACTCTATCTACAGTAAGCTGTACAAATGTTTGCGCATTTCCTTCGTACGAAAACCACATCTGACGTTTAAAAATATCTGTTTT
This sequence comes from Bacteroidota bacterium, assembly GCA_013288015.1. Classification (GTDB taxonomy): domain Bacteria; phylum Bacteroidota; class Bacteroidia; order B-17B0; family Aurantibacillaceae; genus PALSA-968. The sequence continues at coordinate 40,045 of JABDCR010000006.1, forward strand.
TTGATGAAAAGCTCTTCCTTGTTTTGTAGTAAGTTTTAAATTATCGGTTTGCGGAAAATCTTTTACGGCATCTAAATAAGAATCCAGCTCATAGTTTAAGCAACATTTTAATTTGCCGCATTGTCCGGCTAATTTCAATGGATTTAATGATAATTGTTGGTAGCGAGCCGCGCTTGTGTTCACCGTTCTAAAATCGGTTAACCAGGTAGAGCAACACAATTCTCTTCCGCACGAACCTATACCGCCTAATCTCGATGCTTCTTGACGAGCACCAATTTGTTTCATTTCTACTCTAACTCCAAACTGAGAAGCCATGCTTTTAATCAACTCCCTAAAATCTACACGCGCATCAGCCGTATAATAAAATATAGCCTTGCTTTTATCGCCCTGATACTCTACATCACTAATTTTCATGGCTAAACCATGTGTAATGGCAAGTGTACGAGCCTTGTACATGGTTTCTACCTCAAGGGCTTGAGCTTCGCGCCATTTATCAATATCGGCAGGTCGAGCTTTTCTATAAACTTTTCTTACCTCAGCACTATCGTAATTAATCTCTTTCTTTTTCATTTGGATGCGCACCAACTCGCCTGCAAGCGATACCACGCCAATATCATGACCCGAGGTTGCTTCAACAGCTACCACATCACCTACCTGAAAATTTTGATTAGTTTGATTTTTGTAAAACTCTTTGCGCGAGTTTTTAAAACGTATTTCAAGCACATCAAAAGGCTTATCGCCTTGTGGTAATTGCATATCAGACAGCCAATCGAAAACAGTTAGCTTATTGCAACTATCTGTAGCACAGCTACCTGAAGAGCCACAGCCCGCAGGTTTTCCACCATCACTTGTTTTATCTGTTGAGCATCCGCTACTACACGACATATCTTTAATTACTAGTTAAATAATTACTAAGAGAACAAATATACTATATAGATATGATATTTTAATCTTTGAGTTTTTTATGATTTTTTGTTTATAACAAAACACTCGGCTACTTTTGCGCACCTTAACAGGCATATTTTGACAAGGAACATAAACAAAGGAGAGTTACACATTTGGCGTTACACGGTTAACGAGCAAGATTATGCCGCCGAAAAAATCAATCCTATACTATCTGTTGAGGAGCAGGAAAAAGCTGCCCGATTTATACAAGAACAGCATGCTGTAAAATATGTTTGCAACCATCGTTTTATGCGGAATGTTTTAGGGGCTTATTTAAATATTCCTGCTGCAGAAATAAAGTTTAGTCATACCCCTCTTGGCAAACCGTATATAGAAAACTCAAATTTGTTTTTTAACCTTTCGCGCCGAAATAAATATGGCTTACTGGCTATTTTTAAAGATGCCGAAGTTGGGGTTGATATTGAGTATATAAAGGAGTTGCAGGATGTGGCTACTTTTTCGTCCTACTCTTTTTCTGAACACGAAAAGGCCATGATTTTTAGCAATAATAAAACAAATCCCGAAATTTTATTCACTTTTTGGGCATTTAAAGAGGCCTTTATTAAAGCTACAGGAACGGGTTTAAGCGTTGATATAAGCAAAATTAATTTGGCTGATTTTTTTGATAAAGAAACTAATATAATGCCTGATGATAATAAGCTGTGGACACTAAAACGGCTTAATTCGGAAGAAGGTTATAAAGCGGCTTTTGCTACTATTGGAAAAGTGGATAAACTTTTTGAGTTTGCCTACGAAGAATTTTTTATATAGCTTTTAATTTTAACATTCAACTAAAAAGAATTTATATATACTTTTGCCCCCATCGAAAATTGGTATCATGATAACTATCGAAAAAATAACATTTCCTAATAAAATAAAAGACTTTATAGATTTTCCTCATGATTTATATAAAGGTGACCCAAATTATGTTCCTGAAATTTATTTGGCGCAAAAAGATTTATTAAACCCTACAAAACATCCTTTTTACGAACATTCTAAATTAGATATGTTCTTAGCATATAAAGATGGTAAACTGGTTGGGCGTATCGCGGCAATTAGAAACAATAATCATATTGAATTTACAGGAGGAAATAAAGAAGGTTTTTTTGGCTTTTTTGAATGTATAGAGGATTACGAAGTAGCCAAAAAATTATTTGATGCCGCAACTGATTGGATAAGAAAAGAAGGACTTACAAGTGTTGTTGGCCCAACAAGTATGTCTACTAACGAAATTTTTGGTTGGCATATAGATGCTTTTGATTTACCACCTATGATGTCGATGGGGTATAATAAACCTTACTATTCAAAATTTGCCGAAAAATATGGCTTTGCTAAAAAAGTGGATTTTTATGCTTATTATGTTACTTCTGAGCAGGTTTCAGAAAAAGCCATCCGTATTTCCGATGCATTTGAAAACCGATTAAAAACAAAAGGCATTACCATCAGAACTGTTAACTTAAAGAAATTTGATGAAGAGGTTGAAAAGGCGCATTTTGTATTTAATAAAGCATGGGATAAAAACTTAGGTTTTGTGCCCATGACTAAAAATGAGTTTACACACCTGTGTAAGGATATGAAAACGGTTATGGATCCTAACTTATGCTTTGTAGCTGAAAGTGAGGGTAAAATGGTTGGCTTCTCTTTTTCATTTCCTGATATAAACCAAGTACTTAAAGGTGTAAAAAAAGGACGTTTACTGCCAACAGGTATTTTTAAATTACTATTTGGTCGTGGTAAAATTGATAAAATGCGTGTAGTTGTTTTAGGTGTTATCGAAGGATATCGTAAACTTGGCATAGAAGCTTGTTTCTATTCAAAAACCATACAAGCCGGCAGAGCAAGAGGAATTGATGCAGCCGAAGCATCTCTAATTTTAGAAACTAATGAAATGATGAATCAGGCATTAATTAATATAAATGCTAAGGTTTATAAAACATACCGCTTGTACCAACTTACTGTGTAAACTTGAAAACTAAATCCGTTTATAAATTCCTGGCGTTACTTTCTCCGCTCGATATAGCTACTGTATCCTATCTTCTGCTGTCGGGTATTTATATGTGCTTTGGTCTGCATTTCTTAGTAGATACAATGCCCCATTTTGTTGGAAGAATTATAATAGTGTCGTTTATATTTATACTAGCCTACTTAAATCAAACACATTCGGGCAAGTTTATTTTATTTGCCAGAAATTTTTACCCCTTATTTTTTCTCAGTTTTTTTTATGCCGAAACCGGTTATTTGAAAAACATTATTTTAAACGACAACTTAGATTCTTATTTTGCAGGAATAGACCAGGCTATATGGGGTTTTCAACCAAGCTTACAATTCTCAAAAGCTATGTCACAAGGTTGGTTTAACGAGTTAATGAATATATCCTATTTCTCCTATTATGCTATTACAGTTGTAATTTGCATAGCACTTTATAGAAGTAACAAACAACTATCGTATAAGCCTATTTTTATAGTTGTTTTTTCATTTTATATGTATTATATCATATTTGATGTTTTTCCTGTTACCGGGCCTCAATACTATTTTGATACAATGGCTAAAGAACCTACACCACCTTATTTTTTTGGAAAAATTATGCGTTATCTTCTGCTTGAGTACGAAAAACCTACGGGAGCATTTCCAAGCTCACATGTTGGTTTGGCCCTTATTTTAAGTTATGTATCCTTTAAAAATAAAAAAAGCATGTTTTATTATAGTCTACCATTTGTTATAGGCATATGCTTTGCTACTGTTTATTTAAAGGCTCATTATGCTATTGATGTGCTTGGAGCTGTAGTAACAGCACCTATATTTATAATTATTAGCGGGTCTGTATACAATAAGCTTTTATTGTTAAATACCGCCTTTAAACAAAACCTCTAAATATTCGCAGAAAAGCATATTTTTGCGGTAAATTTCAAAAAATGACCCTTAAAGTAATTATGTTCCCCGGACAAGGTTCTCAGTTCCAAGGCATGGGCGAACAATTATTTAAAGAATTTCCTGACACAGTGGTTCTAGCTAACCGCGCCTTGGGTTATGATATAGCGGATATTTGCCTTAATAACCCTGATAATAAATTAAACCAAACAAGTTATACGCAACCCGCGCTATTCCTTATAAACTACCTTACTCACCAAAAGCATTTACAAGAAAATAAAAAGACCCCTGATTATTATTTAGGACATAGCTTAGGTGAATTTAACGCGCTAAATGCCGCAGGTGTTTTTGATTTTGAAACGGGGTTAAAAATTGTACAAAAACGAGGTGAGCTTATGTTTTCTATTGGAAACACGGGCATGGCTGCCATTGTAGGAGCAGAGTATAAAGAGGTAAAAGAGATTTTACTGAACCATTTTTCTGATATTGATGTGGCAAACGTAAACACGCAGGCTCAAATGGTTATTTCAGGCCCAATAGAGTCGTTAAACAAAGCAGCTGATTTTTTTGAGGAAGAAGGTTTTGTATTTATTCCATTAAAAGTAAGTGGGGCTTTCCATTCTAGGTATATGACACCCGTAAAAGCTCAGTTTGAAGTTTTTATCGCAGGAATGAAACTAAATAAATGCAATGTCCCGGTTATATCTAACTATTCAGCAGCACCATATCCTGATGATGTGCAGGGCATTTTAAAAAACATGGTTAACCAGCTTGATAATCGTGTAAAATGGCTGCAGGGTATCGAGTACGTTTTATACCAAGGCGAGTGTGATTTTGTAGAGGTTGGTCCGGGTGAAGTGTTAAGTAATATTATAAAAAAAATTAAGATTTAATATTGTACTGTGAATTTTGAAGAAAAAGAAGCTTTAATAAACAGCTTAAAAAGAGATGTTATAGAAATGCCCGCCAAAGGTACTGTTAAAGTAAATTTTGGTATCGATTCTATTTATAAAATCATCCCGCATCGCCCGCCTTTTGCATTAGTTTCATCTATAGCGGCTGTAAATATTGAAGCTGCTACTATTGAGGTAATCAGCAAAGTAGATCCAAAAGATCCTGTATTTGGGGGTCATTTTCCGGGTATGCCGGTTTATCCAGGTGTTTTTCAAGTAGAAAGTATGGGGCAAGCAGGTTTGTGTCTGTCTTATTTTATTAAAAATAACACCACAGAAATTAAGGAAACCAGCGAACCCGTTAAAGGGTTATTTACCCGTGTACATAATGCAGGCTTTAATAAAGGGGTTAAACCCGGCGATATTTTAACAATTCGTGTAAAATCTATCGAAGATGACGAGTTTATGGGATTAATGAGTGCGCAGGTTTTAATAAATAATGAGATATATTCGCATAGTATTTTAGAAGTATATTATCCATAAGTAAAATAAAAAATAAACGTTTATGTTGAAAAAACGCGTAGTAGTAACTGGAATGTCAATAAATACTCCGATTGGAGATAATTTGGACTCGTTTATAGAAAACCTGTTAGCCGGAAAATCTGCTTTATGCAATTGGAAAACCTTGAACACTGAAAAAATTTATAGCAAGGTAGGTGGCGACTTAGGTGAGTATGATATCAATGCCAAAATTGATAGTTACAAAGGCAAAGTACCTGATGATATATTTGCTCGTTTAAATAAATTAGGAAAAAAATCTCCTTTTTCTATTGCAATGTCATTGCAAGTAGCTGTTGAAGCTATGTTAGATGCCGGTTTTATAAACGAAATTAAGGATGGTAATAATATTGCCACTGTTATTGCAGGGCATAATTTGAACCAAAAATATACTTTTGAAAATCACGATGTATTTAATGATGATCCTGATTTTGTAGATGGTTTATTTGCTTTATATGGTTTAGATACACACCATGTTGGTAGCGTAACTGATATCTTACAATTACATGGTCCGGCTTATACAGTTGGTGCTGCTTGTGCAAGTGGTAACGTAGCACTTCGTTGTGCGGTTGATGAAATTCAACTACACGATGTGCCGGTTGCTATGGTTGTTGCACCAATGCTTGATTATTCTCAGCTTGATTTACAAGGCATGGCTATTATGGGTGCTATTTCATATAAATCATTTACCGATACCCCTCAAAAAGCAAGCCGCCCTTATGATACTAAACGCGAAGGATTTATCCCGTCTCATGGTGCAGCTTCTTTAGTATTAGAAGATTATGACCACGCCATTGCGCGTGGGGCAAAAATTTATGCTGAAATTTTAGGTGTCGAATCATCGTCAGATGGTAACCATTTACCTCAGCCTTCGCAAGTAGGACAAGCTCGTTTAATGAAACGTTTATTGAAAAATTGTGGCGTGAAAGCCGAAGAAGTTGATTATGTGAGTGCGCATGCTACTTCAACTCCACTTGGAGATTTGACCGAATTACGCTCTATTAAAGATGTGTTTGGTGAGCACTGCAAAAAATTAAAAATAAACGCACCTAAATCTATGCTTGGGCATACATGCTGGAGTGCAGCTACAGTTGAAACTGTTGCCGCTATTTTGCAAATGAACAGAAATGAACTACACCCTTCAATAAACATTGATAATTTAGATCCTGAGGTTGATGTAGATGTTTGCAGAAATACCAGAACAAAACATGAAATAAACATTTTATTAAAAAACTCGTTTGGTTTTGGTGGTTTAAATAGTATTAGTTTAATTAAAAAATATAAAGGAAAAGGCTCGGTTATTAAATAAAAAAATAACTTTACTACAAAGACTACTTTTTCAGAATAAATAAATTAAACGTTTATGAAAATATTTATTACAGGTGCTTCAAGAGGAATTGGGTACAAAACCATGATGATGGCTTTAGAAAGAGGTCATGATGTGGCTTTTACGTATAACAATCCAAATACCGATGTGCAAAAAATAATTGATGAGGCTAAACGCATTGCTCCAAATCAATTATGTAAAGGTTATCAACTAAACGTAAGATATAACGACCAAGTGGTTAATGTGGCTGATGCTGTGCTTGATGACTTTGAAACAATTGATACCGTTATTAATAATGCCGCTATAAACAGAAACAACTTAACTTTTAGTATGACTGATGACGAGTGGGATGATGTTATTGGCACCAACTTAAGTGGTACCTTTTATGTAATGCGTGCATTCTTGCCTGTATTTTTATCTAATCGCAAAGGGCGTTTTGTAAACATATCGTCTATTGCTAAAGGTGGCTTATCAGGCCAGGCAAATTATGCAGCTAGTAAATCTGGTCTGATTGGTTTATCACGCACTATTGCGAAGGAGTATGGCTCTAAAGGCGTTACCTGTAATGTTATTGCACCCGGTATGTTTGATACCGATATGGTTAAAGAAAATTTAAGCGACCATTTAAGAAATTTTTGGATGCAGCATTGCCCTACCAAACGCTTAGGTTTGGTTGAAGAACTGGCCGAAGTAATTTTATTTATTGGTTCGGATGCAGCTAGTTTTGTAAACGGACAAACCATTGAAGTTAATGGTGGTTTAGACTGGGCTGATTAATCATCTCTTATAAAAGAGAAAAATCTACATGAAAAAATACGGAATAGAAAAAATAAGTGTTTACCCAACAGCTTTACAGTTAGATTTAGTAACCTTGGCTAAAGAGCGTGGTTATGATGTAGAGCATATGCGCAAAGAATTAATGGTTGAAAAACGTGGTGTAAATCCACCATGGGAAGATTCGGTTACCATGGCAGTTAATGCTGCAAAACCAATGCTTACACAAGAAGATATCGATTCTATTGGTTTACTTATTGTTGCTTCTGAAACCGGATTGGATGGCGAAAAAGCACTTAGCTCTTGGGTGTTAGAACACTTAGGTTTACCAAGTACCTGTCGCCATTTCGAAGTAAAAATTGCTTGCTACTCTGGTACAGCGGCTCTTAAAATGGCTGTTGGTTGGTTATCATCGGGTTTAGTTCGTAAAGGACAAAAAGCATTGGTTATAACCACTGATGAAAGTTTAAACTCTATACACAAACCTTGGGAATATGTTTGTGGTGGTGGCTCGGTAGCATTATTAGTTTCTGACAAACCTGACTTTTTAGAATTAGAAGTAGAAAAATTTGGTGTTTATGCGCATGAGGTGGCAGATGTTATTCGCCCTTTACCTTGGTTAGAAACAGGTAATAGTGAACATAGTTTATTCTCCTACATGGAAGCTTTAGCAGCAACTTACGAAGATTATGAAGCGAATGTAGGTGCGGTAGAGTTTAACACCTATTTTAAAAATAATGTATATCACGTTCCTTTTGCCGGAATAAGTTTTAGAGCGCATAAGCAATTAATGCGCATGGGCTCTGATGCAACTATTGAAGAAGTAACCGAAAGTTTTAAAACAAAAGTTTTACCGTCTATTACTTATTCAAAAGACATTGGTGGCACATATGGTGGCAGTATATTTGTTGCCTTATTAGCTACTATTGATAATGTTGATTTAAAAGCTAACGATCGTATAGGCATTTTCTCTTATGGTTCTGGTTCTTGTGCTGAGTTTTACAGTGTGTTGGTTACCGAAAAATCTAAAGAGGTTGCTAAAAAAGCCGGTTTAAAAAGTATATTAGAAAAGCGTTATAAAATTACCGTGCCTCAGTACGAGGCAATGGAAACAGATAGAGAGCGTCGCATAAAAGAAGGTGATTTTACACCTGATTTTGATATGGTACCTGGCTTATATGACGCAGCTTTTAAGGGCAAAGGTTTGTTAGTTTATACAGGCTCTAAAGGTTATTATCGTACTTATAAATTTAGTTAAAATAGGTTTGTAAAAAGGGCCAACAAACCTCTAAAAAGGGGCCAGTAACTTGCTACACAACGACCAACAAAAAACTTTGTAAGTTGCTGTAAATTAATTTTTTACAAGATATTATAAAAACTAAACAACCAGCAAAGGGCCAACCAAGGGCCAACAGAGGCATAAAAAAGGGCCACTAACCTAAAAGGTTATAAAAAGATAGAAGGATATAGAAATTTCCACCCTTCTTTTTTAGTTAAAAAATTAGTTGCTATTACACTTAAACACTACGGGTTTTTTATGTGCGTTAAAGCACATTCTCTTTACATTAAAAGCTGAATTGTATTGTTGTAATAAAACACACCGCGTTTTTTTAAAGCCACTTAAAAGGGTTTTAAATAAGTATGTAATTTATTTGTATTGCTTGTGTAATAGGTAAGAGAATTGGTATAAAATCTTATCTCTTAAAAAGCCAGGCAGAAGTATACTGCTCTTTTATTTGCAATAGTTTTTTACGAGCTGATGCCTCATCAGCATATCCCGCAACACTTACTACATAAAGGTTTTTGGCGTTTTGTCCTGCGATGCTTGCTTGTAAATTTTGTTGCTCAAGCTGATTGATAAGTTTATAAGCATTTTGTTTTACAGCAAAACAACCAACCACAACTTGGTAGGGTTGCTTATACCATTCTGAAATAACTTCGGTTGCTTTTACAACGCTTGTTTTATCAATGCTAACAGTATCAGGTGTTACAACGGGTTGTTTTACAACAACAATTTCTTTTTTCGCTTCTGCAACAACAGGTTGTTTTATTGTGTTGTTTATTTTAGTTTCAGTAAGTGTTTTGCTGTTTCCTTTAAACGGACTTAAACTTGCCATTACACTGTTAAGTGGGTTTTCCTTTGTAACCAAAAATAGTAAAGCAATAATGCAGAATGCCATAACAGCCGCAATCGCAATTCGGCGGATAGGTTTTTTAGCGGGTGTTTTGGTAATAGGTGTAGTTCTGTATTGTAAGTTTGGTTTAACAGGAATAACTACTTTTTCTTCTTTCACCAATTTAATTGCACTAACAGCTGGTAAGCCAAAAGCGTTGGTGTTATGGTTTACCCTAACATCCTGCTCAAACAAAATATTGTTTTCAGCACTTTTATATAAAACTCCAAGTCCGCTTAATTCAAAACGTTTTTGGGTTTCTAATTGGTGTTTGCAGTGACTAACAAAATTTTCTATAATAGTAGTAGCTTGTTGGTAGGTAGCATTTTCCTTCTGCATAATGTGCCCAGCCAATAACCCATCATTGTTAGCTAAGTTCTTATTAAATACAATAGATTTTGAAGGAGGCAACAAAACATTACCTGTTTTAGCAAAGTAAGCAGATGAAGCACGTGCCACAAATCCTCCAAAGGCAGGAATGATAACACAATCGTGTTCAAACAAAAGCTCACTAATATATTGCTCAACGTTTTTCAACAGCACGAAAATACGATTTTTCAATTAATAGTAGTTAGTTATTCTGTCGAAAACGACCCTTTTTCATTGTCTTTAAAATGTATATTTGCCTTTTTATTATGCCGCACAAAAAACTTATTTTAATTACCAATGATGATGGCATTACTGCCCCCGGTATTTTGTTTTTAAGCAGCATTGCTAAGCAATTTGGGCAGGTTTGTGTAGTTGCACCCGATAAGCCTCAATCGGGCATGGGGCATGCTATTACTATTAATTCTACCCTTCGTTTACATAAAACAAAACACCATCAGGTTGATTTTGAGCATGCTTGCAGCGGAACTCCGGTTGATTGCGTTAAAATTGCCGTCCATAAAATACTGCCCCACAAACCCGATTTAATTCTATCGGGCATTAATCATGGCTCTAATTTAGCTGTAAATGTAATTTATTCGGGTACTATGAGTGCTGCTATAGAAGGCGCTATGGAAGGCATTCCATCTATTGGTTTTTCTTTATGTAATTATTCTATAGAAGCAGATTTTTCACAAGGGGAAAAATATATAAAAGAAATTATAGAAAAAATGTTGGCGCAAAAGCACGAAGAAACTATTTGCTTAAACGTTAACATTCCGAATTTAAAAGCAGATGAAATCAGAGGTATAAAAGTTTGCCGTGCTGCTAAAAGCAATTGGGTTGAAGAATTTGATGAACGAAAAGACCCATACGGAACGCCCTACTATTGGCTTACAGGCAACTTAGTGAACTTTGAAAAAAATCACCCGGACACAGATTTACATTTAAACGAACAAGGTTATGTAACCGTTGTGCCTGTTGGGTTTGATATGACCTTGCACAAACACATTCCGGTTTTATCAAAAATATTTTAATGGAAAGGTCAAAACTGAATAATTTTATTATCGGCATTATAGCAGGTTTGCTGTTGCCCTTTATTTCTTTATTGTGTTATTGGTTGTGGAGTTTTAAGTTTATGAATTTTGTGCCCCAGTTTTTTAGTTTTTTACTCTTAGGGCGTGTGTTGTCGGCAGTTTTAAGTCTTTGTTTAATTCCTAATTTAGGAATGTTTTTTTTATTTATCAATAAAGAATATTACAAAACAACACGTGGTATTTTATTATCTACACTTGTGTACGGATTTATTATTGTGATTTTAAAAACCTGGGTGGAATATAGTTGGAGTGATTAAACAATAACAACCTTAGATGAACTACTACGTTATAGCAGGCGAACCATCGGGCGATTTACATGGCTCTAATTTATTAAAGGCTATAAAACAGGTTGATGCAGAAGCTCATTTCCGTTGTTGGGGTGGTGATTTAATGGAGGCGCAAGGCGGCGAAATTATTGTACACTACAAAAAAATAGCCTTTATGGGCTTTGTAGAGGTTATTATAAATCTACGCACCATTCTTAAAAACATTTCTTTTTGCAAAGAAGATATTTTAAAACACAAACCCGATGCACTAATTTTAATTGATTACCCGGGCTTTAATTTGCGGATTGCCAAATGGGCTAAACAGCAGGGTATAAGGGTGTTTTATTACATATCACCTACTATTTGGGCATGGAAAGAAAACCGTATAAAAACGGTAAAGGAAAGCGTAGAGCGTATGTATGTGATATTGCCTTTTGAGAAAAAGTTTTATGGAGATAGGGGAGTTGAGGTTGAATATTATGGACACCCTTTGGTTGATGTATTAAAGCAAGAACAAGCAAAAATTATTTCGAGACCGGAATTTTTGGCGAAATACAAGCTTTCTGAAAAACGTATTATTGCTTTATTGCCTGGTAGCAGAGCACAGGAATTAAAATATATTTTGCCCGTAATGATGCAAATTATAAAATATTTCCCTGATTATCAGTTTGTTGTTGCTGCTACCACTTCCTTATCAAAATCGTTTTATGAGGACACTACTAAGGGTTATCCGGTAACAATTATCACAAACGATACCTACAGTATTATGCAGCACTCATATGTAGGTCTTATAAAATCGGGGACTTCATCAATTGAGGCCGCATTGTTTAATTTGCCACACGTGGTTTGTTATTTGGGCAACGGAGCATCATTTTATATTGCAAAAAAACTGGTTAGTGTAAAATATGTGTCGTTGGTTAACATAATATTAGACCGATTAGTGCTTACCGAGCTGCTTCAGCAGGACTTTACCATCCCTAAAATTGTAGAAGAACTGAAGATTTTACTGACCGACAAAAAAAGATATGAAGTATTAGATGATTATAAACTTTTACTAAGTATGTTGCAGGAAGAAAATATTTCGCTTAAGATTGCAAATAGTATTTATAAACGTTTAACCAATAATGCGCCAAACAACTAAATTGTTTTTTATAGTGCTTGCTTTAACAGCACTGGCAGGCATTTCGGGCGTAACTCCTTTCTCAAAAGATAAAAACACTAAAAAAGCTATCGCTAAAAAAGCAGAGAAAAGGGTGTTTTCTGCAACTGAGGTTATTTCTGTTAAAATATTAAGTCAAACCAAAATAAAAGAGCTTTTATTTGCACCGGAAAAAGGGGCGTATCAGGTTGTTGCTGATGGAAAAAACATTGCCTTGATAGATGCACAAAATGCGCTGAAAGCCTCTATAATTAACGATAGTATTGAGTTAAAAACCTTTGAGAAAAACTTGGGCAAATTTTCTTTTGTAAAACTAATTTCATTTGAAGAAGAGAAATCCTTTAAAGTAAAATCGGTAAATCCGGATAGAAAATCGCGTTTCTTTAACGATAACCTTTCTATCTCTATTGAAAATGGCTTATTACGTTTAATTAATGATAGTAAATTAGATAATTACATTGCAGGCGTATCTGAAGCTGAAGCCGGGTCGCGCTCTACGCCTGAATTTTACAAGGTGCAATCTATTTTAGCGCGCACCTATGCTTTAAGCCACATTAACAAACATCAGCCTGAAGGATTTAATTTATGCGATCAAACACATTGCCAGGCCTTTTTTGGAAGGACATCTGAGTCGGATATTTTACAGGCTGTTGTGGCTACAAAAGGCAAGGTTGTAGTTGATGAAAACATGAATTTAATTGATGCAGCATTTCATTCAAACAGTGGTGGACAAACTGCAAACTCTGAAGATGTATGGGGCAAACCAATGCCTTATTTACGCTCTATAAAAGATACGTTTAGTTTAAAAATGCCTAACTCTAAATGGCAACGCAAAATGTCATCGCAAGATTGGTTGTCGTATCTTAAAATAAAACACAATTACCCCATAGAAGATAGTGCTGCACGATGGTTTGCCTTGCATTTTAAGCAAGACAGCCGCAAATCAAACTTAGAATATTATGGTATAAAAGTGCCCTTAAAAAATGTGCGTAACGATTTGCAGTTAAAATCTACTTTCTTTTCGTTAGAACCCATAGGCGATACACTAGTGTTTAGTGGACGAGGTTTTGGGCATGGCATTGGCATGTGCCAAGAGGGTGCTATGCGCATGACAAAATTAGGTTACAGCTACCAGGAAGTGCTTAGTTTTTACTACAAAAACGTACATCTTATCGATATAAAAGATTTGAATTTTTTTAGGGAATAAAGCAGTTTAAATCATTAAATTTGCAGCCTCTTAAAAAAGTGATAAACGCCCAAACCGAAATACCAGATGCAGTGCAAATGCCTGCAATAAGTTACTCTAAGGCACAGGCATTTATTAAACTTACCAAATTCAGATTATCATTTTTAGTTGTTTTTTCGGCCGTTATAAGTTACCTGACTGTAGCAGATATTGTAAGTTGGCAAAAGCTGGTAGCCATTGTGTTGGGTGGTTTTTTGGTTACCGCCGGAGCTAATGGTTTTAATCAAATTATAGAAAGAGAGTTAGATAAATTAATGACTCGCACTTGCCAAAGGCCGCTTCCGTTAGGCATTTTATCGCCTATGGAAGCTTTTGTGTTTTGTATTATTTGTTCGCTTGGCGGCATTTTTGTTTTATCATTTTACACCAACATACTGTCGGGCTTACTAGGTGCTTTATCCGTAGTGCTTTACGCGGGAGTTTATACTCCATTAAAACGCATTACACCGTTTTCGGTTTTTGTGGGCGCTTTTCCGGGGGCTATCCCAACACTTATAGGGGCTGTAGCTGCCGCTGAAGGATTTGGAGAAATTACTTTTTATGCCTGGATTTTATTTGCCGTACAATTTATGTGGCAGTTTCCTCACTTTTGGGCTATTGCTTGGGTTAGTCACGATGATTATAAAAAAGCCGGTTTCTTTATGCTGCCTTCTTTGGGCGGGCGAGATAAAAGTTCCGCCTTTCAAATTGTAGTTTACACCCTGTTTTTAATTCCGGTAAGCTTAATGCCTAATTTTTTTGGCTTAAGCAGCTGGGCGGCGGGTATGTTTACGTTTTTATGCGGCTTGTTTTTTTTAGCGCAGGCTTTAACGCTTTACTATAAAATGGATGTTCCATCGGCTCGTAAGCTTATGTTTGGTTCGTTTTTATACTTGCCGCTTGTTCAATTAATTATCATGTTTGGAGCTATATGGAAATAAATCAAATTTCAGAACAGGCCGTAATGGCTAATGCAAAAAAACAGCTTCTGTATTGGAGTATGGCAAGCATTGTTATATTTTTTGGAGCTTTTTGCAGTTATTATTTAGTAATGCATGGCAACTCAAACTGGCTTACTTTTAACTTACCTGCTTTATTTTATGTAAGCACCGCTATTATTATTTTAAGTAGTGTTACTATGTATTGGGCACAGCAAGCGGTTAAAAAAAATAATATGACGGCAGTTAAGCAGGCAATGCTTTCAACGCTTTTGTTGGGGTTTGCTTTTTGCTTTTCGCAAATACAAGCATGGAAAGTGCTTTATAGCAGCGGCATTGTGTTTGCAGGCAAGCAAAGTAGCATTGCCGGGGGTATTTTATATGTAATAACCTCAATGCACTTTTTGCATATTGTAGCGGGTATAATTGCACTTTTTGTAACCTGGATTAAGAGCACAAAAAACAAATACACGGCAGAAAATCACTTAGGATTAAGCCTTTGCGGAATTTTCTGGCACTTTTTAGATATATTATGGGTTATTTTATTTCTTTTTTTGTATTTATTTCGCTAAAATTGCAACGTTTTTAATTAGTAAACACTTTCATAAACAAAATATATGTCTCACTCAGTACACATAGACGAAAAAACCGCTTGGCACGGTGGGCAATCGCCCTTCCGTTTGAGCTATGGAAAAATATTCATGTGGTTTTTCTTGGTATCAGATGCTTTAACTTTTAGCGGCTTGCTTTGCGCGTATGGCTTTATTCGTCATAAATACGAAAGCGTTTGGCCTGTAGCCGAAAACGTGTTTACACACTTTCCATTTGTAACAGCGCATGTTCCATTGGCTTATGTGGGTTTAATGACCTTTATTCTGATTATGAGTTCGGTTACTATGGTGCTTGCAGTAGAAGCAGGGCATCGTAACGACCGAAAAGGAGTTACAATTTGGTTGTTTTTTACCATTATAGGTGGTTTAATGTTCGTTGGTTCTCAGGCTTGGGAGTGGTATCATTTTATTGAAGGAACAGAAGTTGGTGCTATGCGTCAGGTTTGGGATATAGACCAAGGTAAATATGTAACGCAATTAATTCATGGTGCAAACATGACTTATAATGAGTATGGTGTTCCTCAGTTTGCTAACTTCTTTTTCTTTATAACAGGTTTCCACGGTTTCCACGTATTTAGTGGTGTGGTAATTAACGTAATTATATTTATTAACGTGTTAATTGGCACTTACGAAAGACGTGGACATTACGAAATGATTGAAAAGGTTGGTTTATACTGGCACTTTGTAGATTTAGTGTGGGTGTTTGTATTTACTTTCTTCTACTTATTATAAAAAACAGAATTAATAATAAAAAATTATAGATATGGAATTTCACGATGATTATCCGCAATACGAAACCATGTACCAACATGATGAGGCACATGGAAAACAAATACGTAGCAAATTATGGAAAGTGTTTTGGTTACTGCTTGCTATTACTTTATTAGAACTTTTTGTAGGTTTTAAAGCAACATCGTGGGGTTTATTAGGAAGTACATTCTTAAAATTCTTTTTCATATTTTTTACCCTTGTAAAAGCAGGCGGTATCGTACTTGTATTTATGCACTTAATTGATGAGACCAAATTTTTTAGATATACCATATTGCTGCCATATTCAGTATTTATTTTATATCTTATATTTATTATTTTGGTAGAAGGTACATATTGCGGATACCCTCTAAACAAAACAAGTTTGGATAAGAATTATAAAATACAGCAAATTGTATTGCGTAAACATCACAAACAACCGATACCTGCTGAATTAACAGACGGCATTAGCGAAAAAGACATAGCAGCGGCAGAAGCGGCAGCATCAACTGAAGAACACGCAGAATAATAATTTTAGTAAAAAGGAATTATGTCACATAACGAAGAACATCATCACGAATCACCAAAACGAGTTTATTTTGGAATCCCTTTTGCATTTGCTTTTGTATTTTGGTTTATCATCTTTCTTTCAATGAAAGCTTGCGATGGACCTAAAAATGGATGCTGCAAAGAAGGTGCAGAATGCTCAAAAGAGTGTAAATCAAAATGCGAAGCCGAAGGAAAAACTGATTGTGCTCATAAAGAGGGCGCAGAAGGCACTGTAAATGAAGATAAAAAAGAAACTACTACTGCTACTGAAGAGAAAAAAGAAGGCACTCCTACTGAAGAAAAGGTGGAAAAACCAAACGAGGAAAAACCTGCTGCAGAAGAGAAGCATTAATATAAATGGTTTACAAAATCTAAAAAAG
Organism: Bacteroidota bacterium; assembly: GCA_013288015.1. GTDB lineage: Bacteria > Bacteroidota > Bacteroidia > B-17B0 > Aurantibacillaceae > PALSA-968. The sequence goes on from JABDCR010000006.1 coordinate 56,922, forward strand.
CTCTTCAGGTACGAAGGGCTTTTTTTATGATATATTATAAGAATATAATCTAAAAAATAACCCGTACACAAGCAATTTTAGTATGTTTGTATAGTTTGATAAGGCAAAAAATGGAAGTAAAAACTACAGGTGAAATAAGAAAAGTTTCTAAACTGGCACAAAATATTATTGGTTCAGAAATAATAAAACTGGCAGCTGAAGTAAACGAAAAAATTAAAAACGGACAACACGTTTATAATTTTACCATTGGCGATTTTAATCCGAAAATATTTCCAATTCCTGCTGAATTAAAGCAAGCCATTATCGATGAATATTTAGCAGATGAAACTAATTACCCTGCGGCAGACGGTATGTTACCATTACGTCAGGCGGTTTCTACGCTTTTAAAAGAAAGAGGCGGCTTAGATTATGCAACAGATGAAATTTTAATAGCAGCGGGTGCACGCCCTGTTATTTATTCTATTTTCCGCACTCTGGTTGATGAAGGTGATACCGTTATTTTTCCTGTTCCGTCGTGGAATAACAACCACTACAGTTATTTAAATCATGCTAAACAAGTTATGATTGATGCCGGGCCTGAAAGCAATTTTATGCCAACGGCCGAACATATAAAACCACACATTAAAGGCGCAAGTTTGCTTGCTTTATGCTCTCCACAAAATCCTACTGGTACGGTGTTTACTAAAGAGGGTTTAACGGACATTTGCGATTTAGTTTTAGAAGAAAATAAACGCAGAGGCGAAAATGAAAAACCTTTGTACCTAATGTACGATCAAATATATTGGGCACTTACATATGGAGATACCAAACATTACAACCCGGTATCGCTTCGCCCTGAAATGAAGAAATATACTGTGTTTGTAGATGGCATCTCTAAATCGCTTGCCGCAACAGGCGTACGTGTAGGTTGGAGTATGGGGCCAAAATTGGTAATCGATAAAATGAAATCGTTATTAAACCACATTGGTGCTTGGGCTCCTAAAGCTGAACAATTAGCTACAGCTAAATATTTGTCGGATTTAAAACGTTACGATTTATTTTTAACCGGACAAAAAAAACAATTACATCAACGCTTAGATGGTTTTTATAAAGGCTTTATGAAATTGAAAGCAGAAGGTTTTAAAATAGACGCTATAGTTCCTCAAGCAGCTATTTACTTAACCGTTCAGTTTTCTTTGCATGGCATGAAAACACAAAATGGTGATGTATTGGAAACTACAAAAGATGTTACCAAATATATTTTAGATGAAGCAAGTGTTGCCATAGTTCCTTTCTATGCATTTGGTGCTGATGTAAATTCGAATTGGTACCGCCTAAGTGTAGGTACTTGCAAAATGGAAGATGTTGAGGGAGTAATTTCTAATTTAAGAAACGCATTAAAAAAATTAGCCTAGTGGTTTTCTAATGAAAAATCTTTATTGCATAATAATGGCAGGCGGTGTAGGTAGCCGTTTTTGGCCAATGAGTAAAACGGCAAAACCCAAACAATTTTTAGATGTATTGGGTACCGGCGAAACTTTGTTGCAAAACACCGCTCATCGTTTCTCTAAACTTTGTGCACCCGAAAATATTTATGTAGTTACATCAGAACAATATAAAGATTTGGTAGCCGAGCAACTTCCAAAAATTCCGAAAGAAAATATTTTATTAGAACCTGCACGTAAAAACACGGCACCTTGCGTGGCTTATGCATCATATAAAATTCATAAAAAAAACCCAAATGCCGTTACGGTAGTAGCACCTAGCGACCATTTAATTACAAAAGAAGATGTTTTTTTAAAAGCGGTAAAATCTTGCTATAGTAAAGCTAAAGCTGAGGATTGCTTACTTACTATTGGCATAAAACCAACGCGCCCTGATACCGGTTATGGATATATACAGTTTGTAGAATCGCCTACCGAGGAAAAAGATGATCGCATAAAAAAAGTAAAAACATTTACTGAAAAGCCTGACGCTGAAATGGCCAACTTTTTTATGAAGAGTGGTGATTTTTTGTGGAACGCGGGTATTTTTATTTGGAGTACAAAAAGCATTATAAATGCAATAGAGCAGCATGAACCCGAGTTAGCTGCTTTGTTTAGAGATGAAGATAATATATATAACACAGCTAAAGAAATTGATTTTATAAAAAACGCCTACGTATCGTGTAAAAACATCTCTATTGATTACGCGGTAATGGAGCGAGCCAAAAATGTATACGTACGTGCGTCTATTATTGGGTGGAGTGATTTAGGTACTTGGGGCAGTTTATACGAGCACATTAAACACGATAAAAACCATAATGCAGTAGTAGGTAAAAACACCATGTTGTACGATACCAAAAACTGTATTATAAATGTGCCGAAAGATAAATTGGTTTTGATACAAGGTTTGGAAGATTATATTGTTGTTGAATCTGATGGCATTCTGCTTATTTGTAAAAAGCAGGATGAACAACAAATACGCAATTTTGTAAACGATGTAAAAGTGAAAAAAGGCGAAAAATTCGTTTAATGTTTGTTGACACACACACGCATCTTTACTCCGAAGAATTTACTGCTGATATTGATGAGGCTATAAAAAAAGCCATTGATGCTGGGGTTGAAAAATTCTTCCTTCCTAATATAGATTCTTCTTCTGTTGACGGAATGCATTATTTGTGTGAAAAGTATCCGCAATATTGTTTCCCTATGATGGGCTTGCATCCTTGTTCAGTTAAAGAAGACTATAAAGAGGAATTAGCTATTGCTTATAATTATTTGCAGACAAAAAAATATGTTGCCATTGGTGAAATTGGTATAGACTTATATTGGGATAAAACTTTTTACACCCAACAAGTTGAAGCTTTTGAGCAGCAAATAAATTGGGCGTTGGAATTTAATTTGCCCATCGTAATTCATTGCAGAAATTCTTTCGAGGAAATTTATGAAGTGCTTTGTAGTTTTAAAAAATTACCCAAAGGCATTTTTCATTGCTTTAGTGGAAATGAAGAGCAAGCGAAAAAAATTATAGACAATACAGGGTTTAAACTGGGCATTGGTGGCGTTATAACATTTAAAAATAGCGGACTGGATAGAGCCGTTGAAAACATAGATTTAACACACCTTGTTTTGGAGACTGATTCGCCTTATTTGGCACCTGTGCCATATCGTGGTAAAAGAAACCAGTCGGCTTACATTCCTTTAATTGCTGCAAAAATTGCTGATATAAAAAAATGTTCGTTACTTGAAGTAGCTACTTCAACAACAGCTAACGCAAAAGAAATTTTTGGATGGTTGTAAGCTTTATTTTTTATACGTACCGTACTTATCAAGCAAATAAATAAACGAATTAATAGTAGCCGCACCTAACTCTAACTCACGTTTGTTTACATGTTCAAATGTATCATCTGCTGTATGATGGATATCAAAATAACGTTGTGAGTCTGGTTCTAAACTGAATTGTGGTACGCCTAATTTTATTAACTCACCTATATCAGTACCGCCATAACCTTGTTTTATAAATACGTAATAAGGCTCAAAAAGAGGTTGCCATTTTTTATAATAAAGCAGCGTATCTTTTTTTGCCTCAATCCCAATAGCTTTTGGGGTAAAGCCCCCCATATCACTTTCTAAGGCCGCAACGTGTTTTTTATTTTCTTTGGCTGCCATAGCTGCGTAACTTTTTCCGCCGCGTGTTCCATTCTCTTCGTTCATATAGGCAACAGCACGTATGGTACGTTTGTTTTTAATGCCTGATTTTTTAAATCCGGAAATTACTTCTATGCTTTGCGCAACACCAGCACCATCATCATGCGCACCTTCACCTAAATCCCAACTATCAAGATGTCCGCCAACAACAATTACTTCGTTAGGAATTTCATTTCCACGAATTTCACCAACCACACTATACGAAGGCTCATCGGGTAATGTTTTGCAATCAGAAAACAAATACAATTCAAGATTTTTATTTTGAGTAAGTAAGGCACTTAATTTTTTTGCACCTGTAACACTAATAGCAAATGCAGGGATTTTTTGCGACACTAAACTATCATATTTCATTGTGCCGGTATGTGGAAAATCGTTATCCGCCGTACTCATCGATTTTGTGATGGATGCAACAGCCCCATATTTTGCTGCCATTGATGCACCACTTCTATACTTAACAACTTTACCATAGGCTCCTCCGGTGTGTATAAACGTTTTATCAAACGAAACATTATAAAAAACAATGTTGCCTTTTATTTTTTCTGAACCCATTTTTTCTAGCTCTTCAAACGATGATACTTCAATTACCTTTGCAGTAATGCCTTGTGTTGGTGTTGCTACCGAACTGCCTAAGGCGCAAACAGAAAATGATTCTAACCCGTTTTTTGAATTACCGCTTACATAACATTTCTCTTTTGTTCCGCGCACCCAATGTGGTACCATACAGGGTACTAAATAAACGGTATCCGCTCCCGCTTGTATCATAGCTTGTTTAGTCCAGGTAACAGCTTTTTCAGCTTGTTTACTTCCGCTTAAACGAGCACCCACATCTTTACATAAACTATGCAAATTGTTGTATGATTTGCTTTCGGTTAAATGGTACGAATAAATTTTTCGGATAGTAAGAGAATCTATATTTTCCTGAGCAAATAAAATATTTACAAGAAAAAAAAACGGTATAAAAATTCTCATGATTAAGCTAAAATCTACTAGAATTTAGCCCTTACTTTACGCGATTTCTTTCTGCTTTTCTTAAAGAAAAAAGAACCATATCTGCTTCTATAAAAACTACCGTGCCCACGTATTACATAGCTGTAATTAAGGCTCATGGTCATGTAAGTATCATTATGTTTAGAGTCTCCTCGTTTATTAGCAGGATTAGCCTGAGTTGCATTATATCCAAAATTATTTAAAAAAGCTTGGTCGCCTCCGGCAGTTTGTAAATTGGAACGATTAGCCAAAGCAGCTCCTTCCGGACTAAGTGTAGCCGGGTTTACATATTTCCTACTTACATCATCTAAATAATCGGTAAAGGTTATGCGCCAGTTATACTCAAAGCCAATACGGTGTTTTTTTCTAATAGTAAAATAAAAGCCGGTACCTAAAGGGACAACACCTTGCCATAAACTATAATTTACATTTTCTGTATGCAAAGGCTGCAGGGCAACCCAATCACCTTCATAATAAGTTTTTGGGTTATGGTGCATAATGCCTATCCCGGCAAAAACATAAAAGTTAAAAGACAGCTTAAAACGGTAGCTAGACCCTAAGTCTTGATTTTCGTAAATAGTTAGCTGTGGAGTAGCACTTAATTCAAATATATCGTTCCTAAAGCTAAGATTACGAGCATGACGAGCAGGGTTAGTAGACAGAGAATCAGCACCTTGTATGCGTTGATAAGCAAATTGTGCACGTAAAGATAGTTTTGGATTAAATTTGTAACGCACAAAACCAGCCCCGGCCCAACGGGTTTCAGCTAACTTCATATCACTTACAAAATCTCGACGAGATTTATCTTTACCGCCGATATCGCCCAAATAGTTAGATGCACCAAGCTGAAAGCCATAATCCCAACGGTACTGAGCAACAGCCAAGCTACTTAGAAGTATAGAGAATATAAATAACCTAAATCGCATCAATTTTAATTAGCTTACAAATATAATTAAATTTCTATTTTAGCCAAGAATAGTATTGCACATTTTTATTTTTTATGGAAAACGTAATTTGTAGGTTATTTAAAGTAAAATATCCCATTGTACAGGGCGGAATGATTTGGTGTAGTGGCTGGCGATTGGCCTCGGCGGTTAGCAATGCAGGTGGTTTGGGTCTTATTGGTAGCGGAAGCATGTATCCTGAGGTGCTTAGAGAGCATATTCAAAAATGTAAACAGGCAACTAATAAGCCTTTTGGGGTAAATGTTCCACTTCTTTATCCTGATATTGAGAAATTAATGGGAATTATTGTGGAAGAAGGGGTCAAAATTGTATTTACATCAGCTGGAAACCCTAAAACGTGGACCCAACACTTAAAAAAACAAGGCATAACGGTTGTGCATGCGGTTTCTAACATAAAATTTGCCTTAAAATGTCAGGAAGCAGGAGTAGACGCTATTGTTGCAGAGGGGTTTGAGGCGGGAGGGCATAACGGACGAGAAGAAACTACTACTTTGGTTTTAATTCCTATGGTTAAAAAAGCTATACAAGTACCCTTAATTGCTGCCGGTGGTATAGGCTCGGGCGAGGCTATGGCGGCGGCTTTTTGCCTTGGTGCAGATGGTGTACAAATTGGTAGTTTGTTTGCCGCTACGCAAGAATCGTCGGCTCACCAAAACTTTAAGGAGGCCATTGTAAAATCTGCCGAAGGCGATACACAACTTACTTTAAAGCAACTCACTCCTGTACGCTTGATTAAAAATAAATTTTTTAAAGAAGTAGATGCGGCTGAAAAACGTGCCGCTACTATAGAAGAATTAGAAAAATTGTTAGGTAGGGCACGAGCTAAAAAAGGCATGTTTGAAGGCGATTTGGATGAAGGTGAATTAGAAATTGGTCAGGTTAGCGGTGCTATAAAAGAAATAAAATCTGCCGCACAAGTAATTAGTGAACTGGTTGCCGATTTTAAAAAAGCGCAGCAAAATCTTGCTACTTTTGCTTTTGATTAAAGTTTAAAAATTTACGCTTTTAATTGTTTCTGAATCTTGATTACTTTTTGCGAAAAACATAAGGATAAAATGCGTAAAAAACCTCAACGTAAGTTGTATGGTAACTACACGTTTACTTTTTACGAAAGTATGATTGAGGTTGATAAAACCGCTTGGAATGAAGTGCTTTTGGGCACCAACTTTTTTTTAACTACAGATTATTTACAGCTTATAGAAAATTTACACAAACCGCAAATAGCACATCGTTATGCAATTGTTTACCAACATAAAAAACCTGTTTTTATATGTTGTTTCCAAGTAATTGATTTTACGGCAGATGTGTTTGGTGAATTGGTAGAATCTCAAATAACCGACCTAACGTCTAACCGATTAAAGTTGTTCGATAAATATATCGATAAGTACAAAGACCATGTAGTTATGCGTGTAGTTACTTGTGGGAATAATTTTGTTAGTGGAGAACATTGCTTTGCTTATTCTAAAAAAATAAATAGAGAAGATGCGTTTTTTGTTTTAGAAAAAATAAGCAACGTGGTATCGAAAGAAGAAAAATTACGTGGCACTATTTCAGCAACATTGATAAAAGATTTTTATGCCGACCGTTTACCAAAAACCAAAACACTAGAGGAAAATAAATTTATTGAGTTTATAGTAGAGCCTAACATGGCCATTGAAATACCTGAAAAATTAGTTGATTTGAATGATTATGTTGCATTGTATTCTAAAAAATACAGAAACCGTGCGAAAAATATTTTTAAAGATGGGGCACAAATAACTAAAAAAAATTTGCTTCTAGAAGAAATAAAAACGCACCAAAAGCAATTATATAAACTATATGAAAACGTGTTTATGCACGCAAAATTTAAGTTAGTAAAACTTGCTGAAAACTATTTTTATGAAATGAAAAATAATTTTTCCGACTCCTTTTTTGTTACGGGTTATTTTTTAGAAAACGAGTTAGTTGGCTTTGATTCAGGTTATTATTTGTCGGATGATCTCTTGGAGGCTCACTATATAGGTGTAGATTACGAGGTTAATAAAGAACACGAACTTTATCAAAACATATTATACCATTTTATTGAACTGGCAATTACACACAAAAAAAAGCATCTTAATTTAGGAAGAACAGCTTCTGAAATTAAAAGCACGGTAGGTGCAAAAGCGCATCAGTTGGTTTGTTATATAAAACCACAAAACACTGTTAGTAAAGTAGTTTTAAATCCGTTTATAAGCTTTTTACAACCTACCGAGTGGGTGCCGAGAAACCCTTTTAAGGAAGATTAGCCTATAAAAAATAAATCTTGCTTTATTTAAACTAATTATTATTTTTGTTCAGAATTTTCCGAGTTATGATGTTAGACCTGTTTGATTTTTACGACAAAATGGAGCGCAATAATATATTGCTCTCTTTTAAAGGTGACATCACTTCTGACTTGTTAACGTCTATTTTGCAGATAATGGAAAGCAAAATGGATAATTTTCAGGAAGAACCAAAAACAAAGAAAAAAGTATATAATGTTTTAGTTGAATGTCTGCAAAATTTGTACCATCATATGGATGAGGCGCCTGTAGATAGTGGTGAGTATGGCCGTTCGGCTATTTTTATGATAGGTAAATTGGACGGTGCTTACAATGTAATTACAGGTAACTACATTTTAAATGAAAATGTGTCAGGCTTAAAAAGCAGATTAGATGAGGTTAACTCATTATCAAAAGACGAATTAAAAGAATATTATAAACAGATATTAAATAACGGAGAAATGTCGCTTAAAGGCGGTGGTGGATTAGGGATGGTTGATATAGCTCGCAAAACGGGGCAAAAACTACACTATACCTTTCAACCAATCGACGAAAAAGTTTCATTTTTTAGTTTAAATATAAAAGTAACGCTAAACCAATAATAACGCAGCTATGGAAAAGTTCACTCTTGACGGAACACCAAAAACACCCACCATTAATTTCGATTTAGGAAGTGGTGTATTAGAAATTAAAGGTCGCTCTATCCCTGAAAACTCAATTGAGTTTTACAAACCATTAGTAGACAACCTTGAAAAATACGGATTAAGCCCAAAACCGGCAACAACTGTAAATGTACAACTTGAGTATTTTAATACAAGTTCATCTAAATGTATTTTAGATGTATTTAAAAAATTAGAAGCTATACATAAAGGTGGTAGTTCAGTTACTATCAACTGGCATTATGAAGAAGATGATGAAGATATGTTAGAGGCTGGCGAAGATTATCAAGCTATCATTAGCGTGCCATTTAAAATGGTACAAGTAGCTGAGTAATTTTTCTTTTAAGATTAATTATAAAACACCTAACACTTTATGTGATTAGGTGTTTTTTATTTTATAAAAAATAGCGTGAGATTATTTTCCGGAGGTTCTTTTTAAAACCTCTTTTAGTATTTCTTTGTCGGCATCTGTCAAAGTAATTCCTCTTCTATCCATTACTCGTTCTGCTACTTCAAATGCCTTTGCAATTTCATATTTTTCAAGCTTATCTGCTCCTCCCCATGAGAATGATGGAACGTGTGTGGCAGGAAACCCTCCTCCAAAAATATTTGCATTTACACCCACAACTGTACCTGTATTAAGCATTGTGTTAATGCCTGTTTTGCTATGGTCACCCATAATTAGGCCGCAAAATTGCAAGCCAGTGCTAATCATTTTGTGTTGTTTATAATTGTATGCTTTTACCTCAGCGTAATTATTTTTAAGATTAGAGTTATTAGTATCAGCTCCTAAATTGCACCACTCGGCTATAACAGAATTTCCTAAAAAGCCATCATGGCCTTTATTGCTGTAACCAAAAATCACAGAGTTATTTATTTCGCCACCTACTTTACTGTGCGGGCCAATAGTTGTTGGACCATATATTTTTGCACCCATTTTTACTTCGCTATGTTCACATAAAGCAAAGCCACCGCGAATTAAACAACCCTCCATAATCACAGTATCTTTACCAATGTAAACTGAACCGCCTTGCGTATTAAAAATTGCACATTCAACACTTGCCCCACTTTCAATAAAAATTTTGCCTTTACCAATAACCTTATTGCTTTTAGAAAGTGGTTTTGATTTTTTTCCTTTCGTAATAAGCGTAAAATCAAGCTCTAATTCTTTACCATTATTTTTAAAAATATCCCAAGGAAAATTAAGTATAACGCCATTTGCTTTAGATTGGATTTTATCAAAATCTATAAACGATTCGTTGGGGTTAGATGTGCAATAAGCCAATAAAACCTCATTTTTATATAAAGCCTGCGAAGGTTTTAGCTTATTTATTTCTTTAACTAAGCCATCGTCAGGACAAACCCTGCCATTAACATAAATAGTAGCTTGTTTTTCATTAGCATGATAGGGAAATTTTTCAGCCAAATAGATAGGACAGATATATGAAAAATCTTTTTTTAAACGCAGCTCCCATTTTTCTTTAATAGTTAAAATTCCAATGCGTATTTCACAAGCAGGGCGCGTAAATGTTAGGGGTAATAAATCGCTCCATTGGGCATCATCAAAAAAAACATAATTCATAATACTAAAGAATTTTATGCTGCAAGGTAACAAAGAAATTTTTGATTGTAATTTTTGCTTCGTAAGATATAAGGAAGGTGGATTTGCTAAACCATGACTGTATGATGGGTTTTTTATCGAAAAAACCCAGTTTTCTGTTTAAATTTATTAACTTTTAGTTAATGTACTATGGTTTGAATTTGTTTTTTCGTACCTTTTAGCCGTAAAATTTTAACTCATGACAAGGAAACTATTTTTAATACTTCAGGCTATACCGTTTTTTGTATTTGCTCAAACCATAACGGGTAGTTTTAAATTAGTAAATAATCGACATCCCGAACAAGAAAGTTTTTATATTTCTTCAATTACTAAAGCTAATATGGAGAAGTACAGATTGAAAGACAAAGAGGTTACTTTAAAATTTGAAAATGGTTTTGAGTGTGTGCTGTTTTCGGCGAAGGAATTGTTTATGAATGGCAGGAATATTAATGCGGCAAGTTATGAGGAAAATTTTCCTGCTAAATATTCTTTGCCCTATTTTAATATATTGGATAGTGGGCAATTGATGGCGGTGTATGAGAGTGAACGAAAAAAACAAACGAAATAACCGACAATGAAAAAACTATTATTATTTGCTTTTATATTATTTTCTACGATTTTGTTGGCTCAGCCTGCCAATGATAATTGTGCAGGGGCACAAGCTTTGGGTACTTTAGGTAACCCTGCCGCTTGTGGAGCTGGGGTACAAAATGGAACAACAAGTACTGTAGCAGGTACCCTGAATGGTGCAACCCCTGAAAACCCATATGTTACCGAGGCCCCTTGTACAGGTGGAAGTATGGCGGCTCCGGGAAATGATGTTTGGTATTCTTTTACATGTCCGCCTAATGGAGTGCAAGGAACGATTACAATTACCGGTGCGGCTTTTACACCTAATGTGGCTGTGTGGCAAGGAACCTGTGCTGCTATGACGGGGGTGGGATGTGCACTTGGCACTCCAGGTAATTGTACTGTAAATTTACCTTCACTTGTACCAGGTAACACTTATCTTATACAAGTTTCAGGAAACACGGGACAAACAGGAAACTTCACTTTACATGCGACTGCCTTTGTGGATTGTTCGGTTTGTAATCAATCTTCTGTTTTAACTGCTACCCCGCCGGCACCTTCCACAGGTTATGCGCCCGGGCAAACAGTTCATTTTTGTTATCATGTATCTAATTGGGATCAGGTTAATGTTAATTGGTTGCACGGTGTTACAGTTACTTTGGGAGCCGGATGGAATGCAGCAAGTGTAGTTGCTACTCCTCCAGCATCTTGTGATGGAAACGGAACCTGGGCTTATTATCCTGCTGGTCAAACCAGTTGTGCATCAGGTGTTTTATGGGGTGCAGGGTTTTACTATACCTCTAGTTTGGGTGTTAGCTCTTGTCCGGCAGACGGGCCAGGGAATACATACGGAGATAATTGTCAGGGTGCAATTGCTGCGGGTACTTGGAATTTTTGTTTTGATGTTACTGTTGCCGCAGGGTGTAATCCGGGAGCTAGTTTAGCAGTAAGCTGTTTGAGTAGTGGTGATGGGCAGTCGGGTAGTTGGAGTAGCACAGGTTGCCTTTCAGATGTTGCTGCAAATGCTAATTCTTCATTAAATTGCTGCCCACCTACCATGAGTATGACAGGTGCTACATGTGGAGCAACAGGTTCTGCAACAGCCAGTGCTATAGTGGGGGGTGCGGGGTCACAGGCACCTTATGTTTTTCAATGGACTGGTCCTAGTGGTGCAGTGTCTACAACTACGGTTAACCCAGGAACCTCCAATACTGTAAATAATTTACCTGCAGGAACCTATACGGTTGTTGTTACCGATAAAAATTTATGTGCATCAACAAATACTATTGTAGTAACAGGTGGTGGTGGTATTACATCGGCTGTTACGCCACATAATATTACTTGTGCAGCAGCGGGTTCCATAACAACTACAAATGCAACAGGTGGCACAGCACCTTATACTTATTCATGGACAGGACCCGGGGCTTTTGCTTCAGGGGTACAAAGCCCAACAGGGTTGACTACCGCAGGTGTTTACACACTAACAGTTACAGATCATGTTGGCTGTACGTTTACTATAACTGCTAATGTTGCACAAACCGGTGCTATTACTGTTACAGTAAACAGTCCGACTGTATGTGCGGGAGGGTCAGTTAATTTAACTGCCGGAGGAGCTACAACATATAATTGGAGTACGGGTGCTACTACAAACCCAATTACCGTAACTCCAGGTGCTACTTCTTATACTGTGGTGGGTACAACAGGTACTTGTACAAATTCGGCAGTATCTACAGTAGCTGTAACCACATTACCTGTGGTAACAGTAAATAGCGCGACTATATGCCCAGGAGGTAATGCGACACTTACCGGTGCGGGAGCTACGACATATAGTTGGAATACAGGTGCAACTACGGCAGCCATAACGGAATCGCCAGGAGCAACCACAAGTTATACAGTAACAGGAACAGCTAATACGTGTACTAATACGGCAGTTGGTACAATTACTGTTGGTGGGGGAATAACTGTGAATGTAAATAATGCAACTATATGTGCAGGTACATCAACGGTGTTGACAGCAAATGGAGGCACTACGTATAGTTGGACACCGGCAGCAGGTTTAAGTGCAACTACTGGAGCGACTGTAACAGCTAATCCCGGGGCTACAACAACTTATACCGTAACTGGAACTTCAGCAGGATGTACCGGAACTGTGACATCTGTAGTAACCGTAAATCCAATTCCGGCTGTGACAGCATCAAGTACATCAGTTTGCGCAGGCAATGCGGGAACGATTACGGCAGGAGGCGCTACGACCTATAGTTGGAATACAGGCGCTACCACAGCAGCTCTTACAGATTCACCTGTTGCAACAACATCTTATACAGTAATCGGTACTTCAAACACTTGTACTAATAGTGCCGTAGGCACTATAACTGTAAATCCGGTACCGACATTAACAGTAACATCGGCCAGCATATGTAACGGAGCCGGACCAGCAACGTTGGGGGTAAGTGGGGCAAATACTTATACATGGACGGGCGGAGGAATAACGGGAAGTAATTCAACAGCTCCGAGTGATAATCCTGCTGTCACAACAGTATATACTGTGAACGGAACAAGTGCACAAAGTTGTACAGCCACGGCTACAGGAACGATAAATGTAATAGGTACACCTACTATATCGGTTGTGGGCGGTGCTATTTGTAAAGGGCAAACAACGTTGATTTTAACGGCTAATAGTAACGCTGCAACATTTGCATGGAGCCCGGCGGCAGGTTTAAGTGCAACTACGGGTAGTTCGGTTACAGCAAATCCGGCAGCAACTCAAACCTATACCATAGTGGGTACAGCAGGTACTTGTACGGTGAGTACAACAGCTGTTGTTACGGTAAATAATCCTCCGGTATTAGTTGTAACAAGTAGTACGATATGTCTAGGTCAACAAATAGGTACAGTAACTGTAGGTGGAGCCAGTACTTATACTTGGACTGGCGGAGGCATTACTGGAAACACAACAACCAACCCTACAGATAATCCGGCAAATACAACCTCATATACTGTAAATGCAACCGATGTAAATACTTGTACAGCTACTGCTACAGCAACTATAACTGTAAATCCTTTACCTCTTGTTAGTGTTAACTCCCCTTCAACTTGTAATGGATCTACGGCTACATTAACAGCAACAGGGGCAACAACTTATTCGTGGACTGCAGGTTTAAGCTCAACAACCGGAACAAGTGTTACGGGTAGTCCTGCTACTACAACCCCTTATACAGTAACTGGTACAGACTTAAATGGTTGCACAAATACGGCTGTAGCAACTATAAATGTAATAAGTAATCCGACTATTACTGTAGCTAATGGTGCTATGTGTATTGGGCAGCAAACAGTTAATTTAATAGCAAACAGCAACGCTACAAGTTTTGTATGGAGCCCTGCTGCTGGTTTAAGTGCTACTACAGGAAGTTCTGTCACAGCTAATCCAACAACAGTTGGGCCAAATGTATATACGGTTGTTGGAACAGCGGCAGGATGTACAGTAAGTACTACTGCAACTGTAACTGTTTATGCTTTACCCGTACCTACCGCATCTACCAATATACCTTGTGAAACAGAAAACCCGCTTAATTTAACTTCTACCGTTGCTCCGGCAGGAGTTTATACATATAGTTGGTCAGGTCCAAATACGTTTACCGCAAATATTCAAAATCCATCTATTACTAATTTGAGCAATGTAACACAAGTGGTGGCAGGAACGTATACTGTTTTGGTTACTGATGCTAATAGTTGTTATAACTCAGCTACAGTAACAGTAATTGTAAATCCTAAACCGACTATAACGGCAACAGGAGCTACGGTTTGTGTGGGGCAAACAATTAATCTAACTTCAAATGGAGCTGGTGCTGGAGGCGTTTATATTTGGAATGGACCGAATACATATAGTTCGTCTCCAAATCCTAATGCTTCAATTACAAATGCCGTTACAAATATGACAGGAATTTATAGCGTTGTAGGAACGGATGTTAATTTTTGCTATGCTAGTGCAGCAGTGCAAGTGCAAGTTAACCCCTTGCCTATAATAACTATAACATCAGGTACAATATGTGTAGGACAAGAAACAGCAACTTTAACAGCTGGCTCATCAAATGCAGGAACAAATTATAGTTGGGCTCCTCCAACAGGTTTAAGTGCAACAACCGGAAGTATGGTAGTTGCTAATCCAAGCCCTGCAGGTACATATATTTATTTAGTTACTGGAACAGATGCCAATACTTGTGTAGGTACATTCAGTACTTCGGTAGTAGTAAATTCTATACCAACTATTACTGCAAACTCCGGGACTATATGTGTTGGACAACAAACAGCTACGTTAACGGCTGCTTCAACAAACCCTGGAACAACATATAACTGGGCTCCGGCAACAGGTTTAAGTTCAACTACAGCAACTGTAGTTACCGGCACACCAACTGTTACCACCAACTATGTTATTACAGGGACCGATGGTAATGGTTGTGTTAGCACCGGAAACTCAACTATATTAGTAAATATATTACCTACTATAACAGCAACATCAGGCACAATATGTACAGGGCAAACAACTACATTAACAGCTAGTGGAGGATTAACCTATACTTGGACACCTGCAACAGGTTTAAGTTCAACAACCGGTGTAACTGTGGTTGCTAATCCAACAGTTACTACAACTTCGCAAAATTATTCTTATATAATAACTGGTACAGATGCTAATGGTTGTATAAGTGCAGGGCCATCTAATGTGCTTGTGTATCCACTACCTGTTGTTACTGTTACATCAGGAACAATTTGTATGGGACAACAAACAACTACTTTAACAGCAAATGGCGCATCAACTTACACATGGACCCCATCAAATACTTTAAGTAATAGTACCGGAACTTCTGTGTTTGGGTTTCCGGCAAATGTTGGAGAGAATGATTATACAGTTACAGCAACTGACATTCATACTTGTGTAAATACAGCTACTACTAGTATATGGGTAAATTCTTTACCTACTGTTACAATACATACAATTACGCCAGAATGTGTTCCTTTTTGCACAACTCTTACAGCTACTCCAACACCTGCCGGTGGAAATTATGGATATAGCTGGAGTTTAGGTAATGGACAGACATCTTTATCAGCTAACCCAACACCTTGTTATAGTGTAGCAGGTGTTTTTGCCGCTAATCTTTTAATAACAGATGCAAATGGTTGTACCGGCACGGCCTCTACGCCGGTTAATGCACTTTCTGTTCCTATAGCAGATTTTGATTATGGACAGCAGCCGGTAAGTATTTTAGCTCCGGAAGTGCAATTTACTAACCAATCAACATCGGGTTTGCCTATCCATAACTGGAATTTTGGAGATATTTATAATAGCAGTAGCTCTGATACATCGTCGGTAAATAATCCATCACATACATATGCTAATGTTGGTACTTATAATGTTACTTTAATTGTCTCAACTCTTAATGGATGTTCAGCAATGGTTGTAAAACCGGTAATTATAAATGAGGATTATGTCTTATATGTGCCTAATGCATTTAGTCCGAACAGCGATGGTAAAAATGAAATTTTTAAAGCTGTAGGAGAAGGCATTAAGGATTATAAACTTTATGTGTTTGACAGATGGGGTTTGTTAATATTTTATTCGGACGATATTGATAAAGGTTGGGATGGACGATACCAAGGAAGTAGTAACATGGTTCAGGAAGATGTTTATGTTTGGAAAATACAAGCAACAGACTTTACAAACAGAGCTAAAAATCTGCATGGCACAGTAACACTCTTAAAATAAAAAAACATATTTTTTAGCTAAATATTCAGAATTATAAATAAATTGTATCTTAGTAGTAGGGTCTAAATTATAAATGAGAACAAAAGCCAATATTTTTTTTAATAAATGAGAGCATATCTATTAATATGTTTATTAATATTTGGCTATTGTAATACAGCTCAAAACACAGTACAAAAAAATCACTACCGTATAATTAACGAAGGATTTGAGTTTACTTTATTATACGAAAAAGCATTAGCGCATACACAATTAGATAATCTAAGATATTTAGATAGCAGAAGACAAATCCCGGTTGAAGGCACTAAAATAAGTATAGAGTTGTTTTCAGCACAAGAATTACTTGAAAATTATGGGAAGCCAATCAGCCCGCTTACAGCAAGGAAACTGTCGGTTACAGAACCCATAAAATTTAAGTTATCTCCAAACAATTACAGCTTGCTTACTACAACTAATGTAGCTTTAGTTGAGCAACAAGCAACGGGAAATTTTAAAACAGCCAAGAAGGAAACAATAACTGATTTTGGAAGTACGCTTTATGACTCAGGTGGTTTAAAAGGAAACTATTCGGATAATGAAACATATGTAAAAACTATTTATTCGGATAATGGTGAATCTCCTTATTTGGATTTCACTTTATTTTCTGTAGAGAATTATTTTGATGTTATGTATATTTATGATGGACCAAGTTCAACATCAAAATTAATAGGAGCTTACACAGGTGGAACTAATCCAAAAATTATAAAAGCAAGTGGCGCTTATCTTACCGTTGTATTTGCAAGTGATGGCAGCAACAATTTACCGGGATGGAGTGCTGTTATTGGAAGAGGTACCGTACACACATTACCAAGCCCAATGACAAGTACCGATAGTTGCCAAAGCGCAGCTCCTTTTTGCGCTAACATTGCCGGCGCTGGTGGAATAACTTTTCCGGCATCCACTGATGGAACAAACACTCCGGGCTCAGGGCCTTCAGCACAAACAGGCCCGAGTTATGGTTGTTTAGGCTCTACCCCAAACCCGGCCTGGTACTATTTGCAAGTGGCTACTGCAGGAACTTTGGTGATGACGATAGCCGGTAGTTTAAATAATGATGTGGATTTTATTTGTTGGGGTCCTTTTGCCTCGCAAACAGCGCCTTGTGCTACTAGTTTAACAGGGGCATGTGGTTTTGGCGCACCTACTAATACTACTAATGCACCTTGTTCGGGAAATATTGTTGATTGCAGTTATTCTACATCGGCTACAGAAACGTGTACAATAAATAATGCTATAGTAGGGCAGTACTATATGATACTGATTACCAATTTTTATGACACACCTCAAAACATTAATTTAAATCAAACTGGTGGAAACGGTTCGACTAACTGTAATATAATAAACTGTGGTGTAACAGCTACTAATACGGGACCTTATTGCGCGGGACAGACCATTACTTTGAACGCGGCAACTACTAATACAACAGCTACAACTTATTCTTGGACAGGCCCGGGCGGATTTAGTGCTACAACACAAAATGCTACTATACCAAATTCAACACTCGCTATGGCTGGGACATATAGTGTTACTGGAACTACGGGAGGGACAGTAACTTGTGTTGCAACTACTGCGGTGGTTATAAATTCTAGTACAACACCAACTGTAACCTCATCAACTGTTTGTGCAGGAGGTACGGGTACTGTAACAGCAGCACCGGCCGCGGGAACTTATATTTGGAATACAGGGGCAACAACTGCAACGATAACAGATAATCCGGCAACAACAACTGTTTATACTGTAACAGGAGGAACGGGAACTTGTACATCTACTGCAACAGGAACTATTACGGTGGTTGCAAATCCGGCAATAACAGTTAACTCAGGTACCATTTGTACGGGTAATTCTACCGTTTTAACGGCTAGTGGTGTAACAGCTTATGTTTGGGCACCACCAATAGGTTTAAGTAATACTAATATGGATACAGTAACGGCTGGCCCACCAACTACAACTATTTATACTGTTAGTGGATCGGTTGGTACTTGTACCGCAACACCTGTAACAACAACGGTTACTGTTATTTCGGCTGTAGTGCCAACAGTAACCAGTAACACACCCTGTGCAAACCAAACATTAATTTTAACTTGTAATGCAGGTTATACAAATTATGGATGGACCGGCCCGGGAGCTTTTACATCAACAGTTCAAAACCCAACAAGGGCAGGTGTAACAGCTGGTGATGCAGGAACCTATAGCGTAGTAGTTATAGATGCAAACGGTTGTGTAAATATGGCAACGGTTATTGCGGTAGTTAACCCGCTGCCACCCGTTACAGGAACGGCATCCACGGCCTGCTTGAATTTCCCTATTAATTTATCGGCTACACCTGTAGGATATACTTCTTATACATGGGCAGGACCCGGAGGATATACAGCGTCTGGTCAAACAGTGGTAATTCCAAGTGCATCTTTTGCAAATGCAGGACTTTATGTTGTAACCGTTGTTGATGCCAATGGTTGTATAAATTCGTCAAATCCAAACACCAATCCAATTAAAGTTACGGTATATAATCCACCAACTATTACAGTAAATGATACAACTGTTTGTTTACTTACTACAGGAACCTTATTGGCAAATTCAACCAACCCGGGTACTACGTTTAGCTGGAACCCATTAGAAGATTTAAATACGAATGTTGGAAATACAGTTTTAGTAACCCCAAGTGCTGTTACAACAACTACATACGTGGTAACCGGGCAGGATATAAATGGTTGTGTAAATACAGCTATGGCAACAGTAAATGTAAATCCGTTACCTACAGTTAGTATTACGCCACCAATAACCAAAGGTTGTACACCACAATGCGCTACTTATACAGCAACTGTTGGTTCTTCATATAGTTGGGATTTTGGTAACGGTCAGTTTTCTGCAGCAGCATCTCCTGTTGCATGTTTTACTGTGACAGGTAATTATATCGTTAAGTTAACTCTAACAGATTTGAATCAATGTAAAAATACGGCTACGGCAAGTGTAGTAACATATCCTTTACCAACAGCTGATTTTAATTATACACCAGACCCCGCAACTATTTTAGAGCCTACAATTACATTTTTAAATTCGAGCTCGGGAACTATAAAACAGTATACTTGGAATTTTGGAGACAGCTTAAGTACAGGCATTGATACATCAGATTTAGTTAACCCAAAACACACATATACCAGCATTGGATCATATCCCGTTACTTTAGTGGCCTTATCAGTCAATGGTTGTGCAGATACTATTGTAAGAACAGTAATAATAGAGCAAGATTTTGCACTTTTTGTACCTAATAGTTTTTCGCCCAATGGAGATGGAAAAAACGAAATTTTTAAAGCAGAAGGAGAAGGAATTACTGATTTTAAAATGTACATTTTTGATCGTTGGGGCAATAATATTTTTACAACTACGGATATAAATGTGGGCTGGGATGGCAGAATGCATAATAAAACCAGTGGAGATGCCTTGCAGATGGATGTGTATGTTTGGAAAATAGATTTGAAGAATGTTAGTCATCAAGGAAAAACCTATACAGGTACAGTAACATTATTGAAGTAGATTTACTTTTGTTACAAATTTTTAAAATTCATTCTAGTACATTTTGTCAGGCTTTGTATAAGTGCACAATATTTGAGTAGAAGATTTTATAATGAAGTCTAACCAAAACCGTTTATTACAAAGCAGCGTATTTCCGCTTTTTTTTCTGCTTGTTATTTGGGCGGTATTTTATTTTGATGTTACCTATAAACTTAATTTGCATCAATATGGATTGTTACCATTAAGCACACACGGTTTGATTGGTATTTTTACTATGCCTTTGTTACATGGCGATTTAGGGCATATAACATCAAATTCTTTACCACTACTTATTTTAGGAATTTGCTTATTTTATTTTTATAAAGAAATTGCATTTAAAGTTTTTTTTATCTCCTACATTTCTTGTGGTGCTTTAGTTTGGTTATTTGCGCAAAGAGATCATCACAATAGTGTACATATTGGTGCCAGTGGATTAATTTATGCCTTGGCCGGATTTTTAGTTGTATCGGGCATTATACGTAAACACAAAGCTCTTTTCGGCATTTCCTTACTGGTTATTTTTTTGTATGGAACTATTATATGGGGAGTTTTACCAAGCGAGTATCAAAAGGCCATTCATTATATAGAAGATATAAAAAATATTTCGTGGGAGGGGCACTTGTTTGGTTTTTTAACTGGTGTTTGTTTGGCTTTTGTTTATAGAAAAATAGGCATTCAAAGACCTATATACTCTTGGGATATTAATAATGATGATGACGTTGATGAATCTAATCCTTATTGGTTAGAAAGCACCGAGGAAGAGAATCAATCCAAAGAAGAACCACAGCAAGATGCTTTTAAAAACACAAGCGATAATCCTTATACAGTAAACTACACCTTTATTCCTAAAAAGGATGTAGAGTAATTTTAGTAAAACTAAAATTGGTTTTTAATTCATCACACCAAAAACAGGTTGCGCTGTTGATAGTTTAATAACCTGTAAAGCTTTAGAATAGTTTAAAATATTCTGTATGGTAAAATCTGATGGACCGAAATCGTCGTCGGCTACAACATTGATTTTTTTAGCTTTTTTGGTTTTTACACGTGATTTTTCTTGAGATAGCGTAGTAGTTTTGATCATAGGCAGTCGAGTGGTTTTTAATGTTCATTTACTTAATAACGTGCCTAATTTTATATTATTGTGAGACTTGATTATTTTTTTCCCACCACCAGCTCAATTATATCGGTTTTTTGTAAATATTTGCCTGCTAAGTCACGTATTTGCTGAGAAGTTACCGATTTTACAGCATTAAAATAATTATCATAATAGCTATAATCCAGACCAAATTCCCATACCCCTCTAAATTTATCGGCCAAGGCAAAAGGACCCTCAACTGAACGAAGAAACTGCCCTAAAATGTAGTTTTTTACAGTTTCAAGTTCATCAGCAGGCACTAAATCATTTTGCATGATTTCAATCTCCTTATAAACTTCTTTTAAGGCACTTGTTGTAACATCAGAACCTACTTCGGTAGTGATAAAGAAATAACCATCATGCACTAAAGAAGATAAGCCTGAGCCTATGCCATAGGTGTAACCTTTATCCTCGCGAATGTTGGCCATTAAACGAGAGCCAAAGTAACCGCCAAAAATGGTGTTTAAAACCTGAAAGTTGAAATAATCGGGATGGGTTTTATTAAACAGTTTACGTCCCATACGAATAGCAGATTGTACGGCATCGGGTCTCTCAACATAATGAATGTTTTGCTTGGTAGTTTTCGCAGGCGTGTATGCTTTTTCAATATTAGCAGCGGTACCCCATTTTTCTTTACCGAAATGTGCATTTAAAACTTGCGCTAAATTGGCGGGCAATTTACCCGAAACAATAATAGTGCAATTATTATGGGTATAATGTGTTTTATAAAAATCAACAATGTTATTGCGCTTGGTGTTATCATGGTCTTCGGCTTTTACTTCTAAGCCATAGGGATGTGTTTTGCCAAACAATAACTCGCTATAAATGCGACGCGCTAACACATCTACCTTTTGGGAGTTAACCAAAAATTTTTGTTTTTTATTGATGAAATAAGTATCAATTTCTTCTTGCGGATAGTTGGCATTTTTTATTAATTCTTCTACAAAAACCAAAGTGCTTTCTAAATGTTTATTAAGAGAAAATAAAGCCAGCGAAGAATAATCCTGATGAACAGAAGTTTCGAAAAAAGAACCATAAAAATCTATGCTGTCGGAAATTTGATTGGCAGAATATTTTGCTGTGCCGTTTTCTATTAATGCACCAGCAGCAGATGCCACCAAAGGTGCATCCTGATAATACATGCCGGCTTTAAAAATAAATTCTATTCGGGTTAAATCCTGACTGCCCGCGTCGATTGTGTAAACATGTATACCATTATCGAGCTTAAAGCTTTGTGCGTGCTGAATAGCAATGCTATCTATGGTTTTAAATTGGGGTGCTTGTTTTCGGTTTAGCATAATTGTAATTTATAATAAGGGTTTGTTACTTGCTTTTTCTAATATTGTATTGCAGGTAAATGGCAAAAAAGGAGAGCAACATTACTACAGACGAACC
>JABDCR010000007.1 GCA_013288015.1 Bacteroidota bacterium
AGCACACCTGAAAATTTGGGCTATCCAATTAACGGACCTGAGGATGATGTATTTTTTGTAATTAGCGGAAGCGGTTACCACGGTTATTTTGCGTCGGCTAAGCATGGTGGTTTTGGTAAAACTGATATATATAGAATTACCTTTTTAGGCCCCGAAAAAACACCTATGCTAATGAATGAAGATAATTTATTAGCCAGTGTAGCCGCACCAATAAGCGATTTTAAAGCGGAAAAAATTGTAAGCAAAGGCCCTAAAATGACTATGCTAAAAGGAATTATTAGCGATGAGCAAACCAAACTGCCTTTAGAGGCACAGATTGAGCTAATTGATAATGAAAAAAATGAATTGCTGGCTACTTTTAGTTCAAACAGTGCAACAGGTAAATATTTAGTGTCGTTACCATCCGGAAAAAATTATGGTATAGCGGTTAAAAAAGATGGTTATTTATTTCATTCAGAAAATTTTGATTTACCGGCTACGGCCGATTTTCAGGAGGTAGAAAAAAACATTGAGCTTAAGAAAATTGATGTGGGTAAGTCTATTGTGTTGCGTAACATATTTTTTGATTTTGATAAAGCAACCATTCGCCCCGAATCGGCTAATGAGTTAGATCGTTTAATAAAACTGTTAACCGATAACCCAACCCTGCGTATAGAATTAGGAAGCCATACTGACAGTAAGGGCAGCGATGATTACAATATGAAACTATCGCAACAACGCTCACAGTCTGTTGTAAATTATTTAATAAGTAAAGGCATTGCAACCGCTCGTTTAGAGGCTAAAGGTTATGGAGAAACCGTGCCAATTGCTACTAACGATACCGACGAGGGCCGTCAACAAAACCGTCGTACTGAATTTAAGATTTTGAGTAAGTAATTACTTATTGTTTTAAATAAAATTTACATTATAAAGCATTATGACACAAACAATATCTCCTATTATAAAACCGGAAGAATTATTGTCTTTAAAAAAAATATCCGGCATTATTCTTATAGATGCTAGGGCAGGAGCAAATGCGCAAGAGCAATATGAAAAAGGTCATTTAGAAGGTGCTTTATTTGTTGATTTAAACACACAGCTGGCGAGTATCAAATCTGACCCATCACTGGGCGGGCGACATCCTTTGCCAAGCCCTGTTCAATTCGCGCAGGTTTTAACGCAACTTGGTATAACGCCCGAAAGCCATGTAATTATATACGACGATAAAAATGGCTCTAATGCAGCTGCCCGTTTTTGGTGGATGCTTAAATCTGTAGGGCATAATAAAGTACAGGTGCTTGATGGCGGACTTGATGCTGCTATTAAAGCGGGATTTAAATTAAGTTCGAACGAAGAAATACCGCATAATACAGAAGCATATAAAGTAAGTAAATGGCTGCTACCACTTGCCGAAATAGATGAGGTGGCAAATGCTGCTAAGGATACTAATTTTCTTGTTATTGATGTAAGAGACAAGGTGCGTTATGATGGTGATAAAGAACCTATAGATTTAATTGCAGGTCATATTCCGGGAGCTATAAACATACCGTTTACAAGTAATTTAAATACTGATGGATTTTATTTATCTCCATCAGAACTGCGTGATAAATATGTAGAAGCCCTAGCAGGTAAAAAAACAGAGGATGTAATTGTTCATTGTGGCTCAGGTGTAACTGCTTGTCATACAATTTTAGCTATGGCTTATGCGGGCATTGAGTTTCCAAAACTATATGTTGGTTCTTGGAGTGAGTGGTCGAGAAACAAAAGACCCATAGCAACTAAGTAAACAGAATAGTAGTAACACATAATAAAAAAGCCTGCTTAAAAACTAAGCAGGCTTTTTTATTCAAGTAAATTTATTTATGATTTAGAAGAATCATATATTTCTTTTAATTTGTTTTTAGTTGCTGTAACTGTAGTAAGTTGATTGTTTACCGAAGTAGCATCTCCGTTTTGTTTTTTAATGTCTTCTAATTTAGAAGTTAGTTCATCTTCTTTATCTTGATACATTTTCATTAAATCTTTCAATGCTTTTTGTGCCGAATATTTTACGTAAACATTTTTCCCTTTTTCGGTGTAGGTTTTAATAAGGGCAGCACCGCTAAGTACAGTTTCATCTTTAGTACAGTGTTTTAAAAACTGCCCGTAGTTATTTACAAAACCAATGGCTTCAAAACCTGTAAAATTGTCTTTTTGTTTTACAAAAAAATCGTTGTTTTTATCATCACCATTGTTGGTGTATAATTCCATAATGGTAAAACGTATGTTGTCGCTGTCTTCGTTCTCCAGCTCTTTTGCTTTTTGCATAGCCGCTTGCGGGTTTTCTTTTGCCAAGGCATCTAAGCCTGCACCTGCAACTGCGTATGATTTTTCTGATAACGCAGCTGTGTAAATGGCTTTTACATCTGCATCACCTTTATAGTGTTTAGCTAAAAAGCTAATGGCTTCTGCACGCACTTTTGTTTTTTCGTCACTTTGCGCCAGTTTAACTAATAAAGGTTTTATCTCGGCAAGTTTTACTCCATCAACTTCTTCAAAAAGTTTTATGGCTTTTATTCTAAGGTCGGCCATTTTATCATTTAAAGCAAGCTGAGCAACTTCATAAACAGCTGCATTGCCAACTCCATCTTTAAACTGGTTAAGGGCTTCGTGTCTGTCTAAATATTTGGGTGCGTTTTTATATTGATACACATAGTCGAGGGTAGTTTTGTTTTCGTTTTTTATGCAAAGCAATTGTTTCTCGCCATCAAAGTTAATTAAGGCAGGTTTTTTATCAGATGAAAAACTAAACTCTTCGCTTACCTTGGTAACTGTAATTTTTTCTCTTCTAACAGTTTTAGTTGCACCATCACCAAAATACAAATCAACATATACAGGTAGTTTGTATAATGGGTTTTCTTCAAAATCTTGTTTTTGTTCAACTTTTATTTTTACTTGTTTAGCGGCATCATCGTAGCTATAAGTAATATCAAGTATGGGATGTCCACCTGTCATATACCATTGGTTAAAAAACCAATTTAAATCTTCGCCGGTTACTTCTTCAAAGGCTAAGCGTAAATCGTGTACCTCGGCATTTTTAAAACGATTTTTCTCTAAGTATAATTTAAGCGATGCAAAAAAAGCATCATCGCCAACTTGTTTACGCAGCATATGTAAAATTTGTCCGCCTTTGTTATAGCTAACGCCATCAAACATATCTTCACGGTTTTGATATTCGAAACGAATAAGCGGAGGGTCCTTTTGTGATGATTGCATCATGTAACCCATTTTGCTACCATAGCTGTGTGCATCGGCTGCATCAACACCATGTTTATATTCTTGCCACAAATATTCGCCATAGGTTGCAAACGATTCGTTTAACGATAAGTTGCTCCAGCTTTCAGCTGTAACTAAATCGCCAAACCACTGGTGAAATAATTCATGCGAAATAACATCTTCGCCTTTACTGCCATCAAGCAACTCACGCTCAGTTTGATAAACAAACTCTCCGTGCAAAGTAGCTGATGTATTTTCCATAGCACCCGATACGTAATCTCTTGCAACAATTTGAGCATATTTTTGCCAGGCAAAGGGAGTGCCTAAACGGGTAGAGAAAAACTCAATCATCTCAGGTGTTAAACCAAATATATTTTTTGCATAAGGTTCGTATTTTGCTTCTACATAATAAGACACCTCTTTTCCTTTCCAAGGCGTATCAAGTACTTTTTTAAACTCGCCAATGCCCATCATAACTAAGTAAGCTGAGTGTGGTAAATCCATTTTCCAATGGTCGGTACGTGTACCATCCGTATTTTTTTTGCTGTCGGTTAGCAAACCATTTGATAGGGTAGTATATTTTTCATCCACTGTAATATAAATTTCATCCGTAAATTTTTCATTTGGACTATCTACCGTAGGGAACCAAGCTGAGTTACTTTGTGTTTCGCCTTGTGTCCAAATTTGTGGCATTTTACTTTTATCTTCACCTTTAGGGTTAATAAAATATAAACCTTTATCATCGGTAATGGCTTGGCTGCCACCTGCTTTCAACTCGTTTGGTTTCGATTTGTAATCAATAAACACGGTGTACTTATCATTACGTGTGTATTCTTTATCTAAATCAATTTTTAACGAATCGTTTTCATATGCATATTTTAAATCACTATTTCCTTTTGCACCTACTAACTGCACTTTGTATATATCCATGCCGCGCGCGTTTAAGTACAATTTTTTTACCGGATAGAAATAAGGTTTAATGTCGAGCGTGGCTTTACCAAATAACCACTGGTTTTGCCAATCAAATTTTACTTCGAGCTTAGTGTGTGTTATATCGTTGCTTTTAGTGTTTGTTGCCCGATATGTTTTAGGGCTGGGCAGTTCAGGTTTTTTATCTACATAAACAGTATCTGTTTTTACAATAATTATTTCCTCTGCACCTTTCTTTTTTTTCTGAGCAAAGGCTGTTTGTGAAACACACAATAAGGCAAAGGCACTTATAAATAATTTATTAGCTGACATAAGGTTTAAATTTCCTGCAAAAATGCAATTTTTATACGATTTAACACTTATTTTATTACAAGTGGTTAAGTTTACGGATAAGATGTCTTTAAACTAAAAATCCTCACATTTTTGTGAGGATTTTATTAAAAAATAATTTCTTATAGAATAAGTTAAAAGAAAGCTCTGTGCTACCTGCGCAAGTCGTTAACAAACAACAACGAAAAAACGAAGCATGCACAGGTGGTGCACAGATTTTCTTTACATTATTTTTTTAACACGGGTTGATGTTTCGTCGTGCCCTTTAGAACTGTGTAATTCATAACCGGTTAGGCTAACATTACCACCATCATTTTCGTACTGAGTTTTAAACTCTTTAAGCGATTGTAATGAAGTGTGGTCAACTACTTTACAAGCAGATAAATCAATCACCACATGTTTACCTTTTTCAATTGCATATATTTTTTTCTTTAAACCTAAGTAATTAGAGAATAAAGCATCTCCGCTAACTTTTACACTTACGTTGTTTCCATTGGTGCTTATTTCCGAACGCGATTTAAATAAGTTGCCAACACCTGCGCCGCTTGCTATGTTTAAAATTAGCTCAAGTACTATACCGGTTGCAACACCCATTAATAAATCATCGCCTGCACAAACAAGTATAGTTACTACAAATACAACAAACTGATCTAAACCAAGATGAAACATATGTTTAAACTCTTTAGGACTTGCTAAACGGTAACCGGCAAAAATCAGTAGTGCAGCAAGTGCAGAATAAGGAATAACTTCAATAATAGGCACAGCCACTAATAATGCCACTAATAAAAATAAACCATGAAAGAAGTTAGCCCAACGGGTTTTTGCGCCAAAGCCAACGTTAGCCGAACTACGTACTACTTCAGCAATCATGGGGCTACCACCAATCATGCCTGTTAATGCATTACCAACACCAACACCGGTTAAATCTTTATTAGCGTTTGATTTACGTTTCCATGGGTCTAAACCATCAATGGCTTTTACTGTAAGTAACGACTCTAAACTACCAACTAAGGCAATAAAAATAACCCATTTAATAAATACGCCAGGGTTGCTTGTTATACCATCAAAACTTACGTTAATAAAACTTTGGCTAAGTATGTCAGTGATTTTTCCTGTTTTTACTAAAGCGCCCGGAGTGTCTTTAATAATAAATGAAATACCAAGTGATATAGCAATTACAATAACAACTAAAGGTGCAGGAATTTTTTTAAGAAACCCCGACTTAATAAAAGAGAAACCAAAAACAATTGCCAGTGATATAAGACCAATGATAAGAATATTTTTATCGTAGTTAGAGAGTATATCAGGCATGTGTTTTACAAGCCCCACAATATCATAACCTTTAGCTTTAGTTAAATCAGCAACGCCCGTAGTTGGGTCTATTGGAGCAGTGGTAGCATCTTTTAAAAATTTTCCATTAACACCAAATAAAATTGGTAATTGTTTAATGATAATCATTACACCTATAGATGCCAGCATACC
The DNA here is from genome assembly GCA_013288015.1 of Bacteroidota bacterium. GTDB lineage: Bacteria > Bacteroidota > Bacteroidia > B-17B0 > Aurantibacillaceae > PALSA-968. The sequence goes on from JABDCR010000007.1 coordinate 5,977, forward strand.
GTGTATAGCTGCACCCGGAAAAAAATCGGCGAAGTTGCCCATTTTTAATAAACCAAAAACTATTTGTAAAAGAGAAGCAATTACAATACAACCTAAAGCTAAATGCCAGCCTTGTTCGCCGCCGCCAAAAGCTGCTACACAACCCGATATAATTGGAATTAAACCTGCTGCAGGACCTTTAATAGTTAAACGAGAACCTGACAAGAGTGAGACAATTAAACCGCCTATTATAGCAGTAACTACACCAAATATGGGATTAGGAATGCCACTGGCTTTACCTATACCTAAACTAAGTGGTAGTGCTAATAAAAAAACCATAAAGCCCGATGTTAAATCGGCCATCAGGTTTTGTTTTAAGCCCGCTATACCATCTAACGGGATTTCTTGTTTTGTTGTCATTGTTGTTGTTTTGGTTGTTTCCATGTTTATTATTTAGAGCACATATTTTATAATATAATTTAAGAAGACCTGTATGCTGTTTCGTGATTTGTTTTTATGTGCGGACCTAAGAACACGCGAGAAAAAATTCGTATCAAAGCAATGCCCGATATGATAAAACTTAATGAAGTAAAAAAAGCAAGCCCGGCTTGGTCTTCATGTATGTGTGTAAAAATTACATCTTCGCCAATAAATGTTGGAGTAATTGGGAAACCTGTTAAACCCAAACAAGAAAGTAAAAATACAAAGGCAATTTTTGGATGCTCGTATGCGTGTCCGTAAAACTGATTTAAATCGTAAGCGTCTTCTAGTAGCTTTAATCTACGAATACATAAATAACCAACGGTTCCGGCAAATACTACACCGCTCAAATAAAGATACACTTGGTTATGGGTAAAATTTTCGTTAAACGAAATAGCTAACACTAACCAAAAATGATTCATGATAATCATCATCCAACTCATTAGCACGTTTTTTCTTTCAGAAAAAGCTTTTAGTACACTAATTAAACCAACTAAGGCAAAAATAGTTGGTACATATTCGTGCAACTCGTAAGGTAAAGTTATGTGAGCATCTAAAACAACAACGCCAATTATGTAGGCGGGAATAAAAAAAATAAGTAATCTTTTGGTAGTAAGAAAATCTAACATTTTTCCGGCTTCATTTAAGGGTGTCCATAAAATGCGATTCATAAACGAATCTAAATTCCATTCTTTAACTGAAAGCATGTAAAAAGTGTTTCTTATTTTTCTTGGAAAAGAATTTTCAATGGTTTGCTTACGCGGAATAAAATTATAAAACTGCTCTCGGATTAAATAACTAACTGATGATGGCGAAACCAATAACTGATAGGTTCTTAAAAAGGCATTGCCTGCAAAATGGAACAAGGCTAATTTTTCGAAACCAATAGAGACTTCAACAAAAATTAAACCAATTTGTGCCACCGATGAATAAGCTATCTGACTTTTTATTGTTGATTGAACTCTGGCTGTTAATGTAGCTACTGCGGAAGTTAATAAACCTAAAACAACAATTAATATACGTACTGAGATTTGATTTTCCCAAAAAGGGAATGTGCGCAGTAAAAGAAAAACACCCACATGTACCGAAAGCGAGCCGTAAAAAATAGCACTTGATGGAGTAGGGCCTTCCATAGCGCGTGGCAACCAAGATGAAAAAGGTAACTGTGCCGATTTAGCTGCTGCGGCAATTAAAATGGCAAACGATATAAAAACACCAATCATACTATGTGATGAAAGATGCTCATGCACTAAACTCTGATCATTTAATTTTGAAAAAGTAATGTTTTCGTGCCATAAATGATGGCTTGCCCACATAGCAAGAATTAAACCCACATCACCAATACGATAAACCGAAAAAACTTTGTATGCGTTTTTTACCGGCAAATAACGGTCGCGGTAAAATGCAATTAGTAAGAATGAACAAATGCCTAAAATTTCCCAACCAATAAAAAGGGTTTCAAAATTGCCGGCAAAAATGGTAATGTTATAGCCAAAGTAAAACAATAACATAGCGTTAAAAAACCGTTTGTATCCTTCTTCTCTGTGCAAGTATCTTCTGCTATAAATAGTTACTAAAAAAGTTAAAAAGCCGCCAACAAAAAGATAAACAGCAGAAATTTTATCAAAATAAAAATCAACTAAAAACACATAGTTATCGGTGCGATAAAGGGCAATATCAGGTAAGTTAAGTGTTGGATGACCATTTAATAACCAAATTGTAAAAAATATAAGAGAGCCGATAAAATGCAATCCAACAACTCCAAAAACTATCCACGAAATAAGCGACTCCTGTTTTTTAGGAATAAGTAAACTAATTATAAAGCCCACTAAAGGAAGAAGTACAAATAAGTGCAGCAATGAGGACATATTTTTTTAAATTAATTTAATGTGTAAACAGGTAAATTTTCTTGTGAGGTTTCAATTACCTCGGTATCCGTTACCTTATCAATATTTTCTGCTAAAGGTTGGTACAGAGAAAAAGCACCATCTTTAATTAAATAAAATTCTTTTGTTTCAGGATTCATAGCAACTAAGTGTACCCACTCGTTTACAAACCACTCATACATTTCGGGTAATTTCTGAATAGTTTGCAGCACCACTTCCGGAAAATGTTCGACAATAACCAACAAGCGAAGCGGGTCATGTATCTCAATCATCTGGCTTGGAAGCCCAGGCCTTAAATCTCCATCGGTACCGTTAGCTACACCAAATAAACCCATTACGTTATGTGGCAGTTTTGTACCTGCACCAAGTTTTTGATTATCAACGCGCGAGAAAAAATATTCTAAATTAATGCCGCCACAAACAGGCCCGATTGGTTTCATGATACCAAACAGTAATTTCCCATCAAGGTCGGTACTGTAATCATACGAATTCATAAAAGCTCGCCTGTCTAAAAACAAACTTTTTGTAAGTGCTCGTCTACCAATAATACAAAGTGTGTTGGTTGCATGATTATATTCAGGACGAGGTTCGAATAAAGAAACCGAACGGGTTTTTATTTTACTATGAATTTTTTCGGGAGTTTGTTTGGTGCTAATAGATTCAAACCTTCTCGACCTTTCTTTAGAATTTAAATCTAAGGCCTTTGCAAAAATTGCTTGATTTTTTTTGTGTATTTCTAAGTTTTTTGCTGATAAATTTTTTTCATCATAAAAAGCAATTTCGTCGCGTGTGGTATCGTGTAAGCCTCCTAAAAATTGTGTCTCTTCAGGCACAACTAAACCCCTAGCAGCTAAAACCTCTCTTACCTTTGTATGATTTGCCATAAAACTCATTACGCGCGAGTTAACCGAACCCGGCCGACCAGAACAAGCACCACAGTCGTAACCGGCATAGTATGTGTTATTTACACTGCTGGCTCCATGACCAATTAAATAAATCAACGGGGTAAAATCTTTTATTAATGCAATGCTCCGTAACTGGCCCTCAACACGATTTGCCATTTCTTCAATGGTAAAACCTATCTGCAAACTATTTTCAATATCGGTAATGCTTTTATTTTCTATGGTAAGTGTTGAAACAGGGTCCATGTGCTCAAAAGAAGAAACCATAGTAGGGCTTTCTTTCGGACGGAAAATAGAAATCATTAATTTGAACGCTGACCAAAAACCAATCGTTTGCGAAACAAACCAACCTCTTACTAACGAATGTGTATGTTTAGTAAAAAGCACATCAGTTTCTTTTTTTGCTTTTGTGCCAAGCTCTTTAATTAAATATTTTGGTGTAACAGGTGCCGGACAAAGTTTGGTATAAAATTTTCCATGTTCGGGCTTAAAGTAAAACTCAACACCAAAAAAACCGGGCGTGCCAAAAGTTTCGCAAGCAGTGTCTAGTTTTTCTAAATAACGACGTATAGAACACTCTCTGTCATCAATACAAAACGCTGCCTGAAAACTTTTTATTGTATAAGTGTTTTTGTTGGCAGGTGCAATTTTAATTCCGGCAAGTACTTGGTTATAATAAGTCCACTCATACGCATTTTGCCAAATAGCCATAACCTCGCTAAGTTCTGTCTCGGCAACTTCAGCAAAAATATCAACGGGCTTGCTTTCTATTCGAGTAGCCAAAGGCGCCCAAATTTTGCCAAACTTATCATCAAGTAAATCTATTTCAAGTAAAAGCTCAAAAATAATTAAATCCTTAAGCGATATTTTTTTTGTGTCTAATAGGGTTTGTGGTTGGTCTTCAACAGTAGCAACCATGCCAGCCCAACCTTGGTGTGCAAATTGCTGGTCGAATAAATATTGTTTGTAAAGTGATTCGTCGCCAACAATAATTTTCAGTAAACTACTAATATCATAATCTCCATGTAGCAATAAATTCTTAACCCTTTCGGTTTTAAAAAAACTGGTAAAGCTGTTACGCTCCAATTCTTTTATAGAAGAAAGAAAGCCTTTATCCTGCACAGGAAAGTTCCACATAGAAATTCCTTGGTCTAAATAGCTACAAAGAATTCTGAAAAGAATGGGCTGTATAGATAAATCTAAATCTACATGATATACTTTTTTCCAGTTCAAACGAAGCAAACCAATTCTTGGATTGCCCATCGTATTGTATGGTTTGGTAGTTAACCGTTCCAACCACTCGACAACATTTGCTTCACCTTTTCTTTCAGTAATAATTTTTTCCAGAATATCCTTTCGGATCTTCCCGTTATCATAAAGCGAACGAAATTCGTTTAACGGAAGGGATACTTTATACCCAAAAATTTCGGAAGCATTATGTGTTGCTTTTTCAAATTTCAAATTTTGAAATGCATGCAGGGTGTTATGATGTATAAAATCTTTAAGGGGGGCTTGAGCAGGTAAAAAATGCTTTAACTCATGCAATACATCATGTTCATTAAAAGAAAAGGATTTCTGTTCCGTTTCTTGCACTTCGAGTACAGAATCGTGTATTTTCATTTAGTAACACAAAAATAGAAATGCTTTTTTCTTAACTGTCATTAAATAGTGCGAATTAGCAAAGCTTAACAATAATTAAGAAATGAAATAAAATGTTAAGTTATTTACTGTAGTGGCTTTTGTACGCTGCTGCTGCATACAAACCCGCAGTTTCAGTACGTAAGCGACTGCTTCCTAATGACAGAGGTTGGAACTTATTTTCAATGGCCAGCTTAACTTCTTCTTCGGTAAAATCTCCTTCGGGTCCAATAAAGACAAGGCTTTTAACATTTTGTACAGAATTTTTCAAATCAGTTTTATCTTCTTCTATACAATGCGCAATATATTTTGACGAAGTATTTTTATGCTTGGCCATAAAATCTTTAAACGTTTGTACTTCATTAATAATGGGCAACATAGCCTGAATAGATTGTTTAACCGCGCTCTCAGCAATTTTTTTTAGCCGCTCTGTTTTAACACCTGTTTTTTCGGTTCGTTTACAAATAATAAATGAAAACTCATCAACACCAAGTTCGGTACACTTTTCAAGCATCCACTCAATTCTGTCGGCATTTTTTGTAGGCGAAATAGCAATGTGTAAATAGTAAGGTTTAGGCGCAGCTATTTGTTTTTTATTGATAATTTTTGCGCTGCATTTTTGCGGATTGGCATCGGTAATTTCTGCTTCGTAAAAATTTCCTTTGCCATCAATTAAATTTATAGTGTCGCCATTTTTATGACGAAGCACCCTTATACAGTGTTTAGATTCTTCAATCGATAAAAGAATATTGTTTGCATCTACAAATATGTTGGCAAAAAAAATCTGCAAATTACTTAGGCGCCTTTACCAGATTTTTTTTCATGTATTTTGGATTAGCGCAATTGGCCGCCATTTCTTTAGCCTCTTCAACACCCCGGTTGGCTGCTGCTGTAAACATATCGCAGGCACCTAATAAATCATTCATGGCATTGTGTTTTACTAAGGCAACTTTATAATAATTCATCCCAAAATCAGGGCGCATTTTAATTAATTGGTTGTAATCAAAAATGGCGTTGTTCCATTTTTCTTGTTTTTCAGCTACTTCGGCACGTAACAAATAAGCGTCGTAATAATCTTTTTTAAGATTAAGACAGGTGTTTAAATCTTCAAAAGCCGAATCTAATTTATCAACTTTTAAATCGGCCTGCGCGCGTAAATAATATACTTTGTAGTTTCTGGTTTTCTTTGCAATAGCCATATCTATATCTGCCATAGCTTTTTCGGGTTGGTTTGTTTCTAAATATACTTTGGCGCGCTCAGCATATATAGCACCCGAATCGGGTAGTATGGTCAAAGCCTCGTTTAATTTTACAAGTGCCGCATCGTATCTTTTTAAGTTAGATTGTGTTAAGCCGTCTTTATAAAGAATCATGCCTTCGGTCCAGCAAAAACAATCTTCAAAAACTTTTTTACCAATCTCACTGCCTTTAATTATTTGCTTTCTTATTAAGGTGCAGGCTTCTTTTTTACTTCCGGCTTTGTATTTTGTAGAAGCCAAAAGTGCACGTGCATCAGCATTTGCAGTATCAACAGATAAAACTTTATCAGCATCTGCTTTCATGGCACTATAATTACCTGTATAGTAGTAGCAGGTTGCACGACGTGTATAAATATCTACCATACATTTTTTTATATCGTAGTTTAAATCCGGCTTTTTTGCATCGGCCTCTATAACCGCAATGGCTTTATCGTAGGCTTGAATGGCAAGACTATAGCTTTTACCTTTAAATTTGGTGTTACCATCTTCAAAATCTTTATTATTGGCGCAAGTGATATTTTGAGCATTAATTTTTACGATTGAAAACAATGCGATAATAAATAGGAGTTTTTTCATTTGTGTTTGTTTTTTCTTAACGATGCAAATTTATTATTTATTTGTGATGACTTCAAAATCAATAATGCTATCGCCAAAACTTAAGGGCCAACGCATTAGTGTCAAAGAATTAGCGTTAACTGTATAAAAAGCAAGGACACCTGAGCTTGAAGTACTGCTGGCCGCTGTAAGTCGGTTTAATTTTGGTTGATAGACCAATTTTTGTGCGCCGATATTCTGATAGGGTAAATAGTTTGAGTACTGGTAAGAATATATTTTTGAACTGCTTGAAAAAATAATGTAATTGCCATTTATTTTAACAGCTGATAAAATATTATCAGTAGGCAGACCTCCTAATGGACTCGATAAACTATTACTTGGTGCATAATATATATAAGCCTGAACTTGATTGCTTGCGTCGTTACCCAATACATACAAACTATCGTTTCCTTTTTCAAACATAGCAACTACCGTAAAATTTGGTATAGGAGTGCTGTTAGAAAAAGCACCAAAGCCCGTAAACGAAACTATCTTATCTGGACTATTGGCGGGGAATTTACTTTTAAAAACACCCACGCCATAATTGCTTGTTTTAGTAAATAAATAAGGATAAAAATTTATATCATTTAAGCGATACGATGTACCATAAGAGCCTACATTATCAAATGAATATATATCACTATTTAAAAACCCCACATATGGCCTGGTTCCGTCTGTATATAGCGAGGTATAATCTAACTGATTAACTGTGACACTTTCGCTATAGGATAACTGATTAGCAGCCCCTGGCTGTAAATAAAATGATTGAAAAGGCCTTATGCCTTTACCGTTAACATACAATTGCTGATAGTAAGCTCCATATTTCATGCCATTATAAGCCTGAGACAAAACTATGGGTGAAATGGAACCGCCGCCCGCAGTATCTATTTGGTTAATAGTTTGAGGATGGTTTCTTAAAACGGTGCAATAACCCCAAAGTAGGGTTGGTGACTCTGTAATATAAATGGGTTGGTACGATGTAATAGTGTTATAACCATCATCAGCCGTAATTTGCATTAAATAGTTTCCGGTTTGTAAATGATATTGGGTTAAAGGATAACGTATGTTAAACGTAAAACCTGCCGATGTAATTGGTATAGAATAACTTGTCTGCAAAGGCGTATGGTTTGCATCGGTAAGTACAACATTTATATATGATAGGTGCTCATTATCAACCACGCTTGCATTAACCGTAATAGTATCAAACATGTTAAAATGTTGATTTATGCTAGGCGATATCCAGGTTATGACAGGAGGTATACTATCTTTTTTGTCCTTTTTGCAACTCAGTAAAAAAAATATGAACAAAAAAAACAATGCTTTAAAAACAAACTTCATTGGCAATGATTGATTTTCACGAAATTAGTAAAAAAAACCGCACCCAAAAAGGCTAATAACTTGTTTAAAAACGGTTAAATATTTTTTCTACCTTGGGATTGAAAACATTGGTGCTATCTTGCACCTCCCTATGAATTCAATAAGTACAAATAAACCAAAATTAAAACTGCAAAACTACACACCACCTACTTTAGATGGTAAGTTGCAGCCGCAAGCTGTTGACCTTGAAGAAGCCGTATTAGGCGCTATGATGCTTGAAAAAGAAGCACTGAGCAACGTTATTGATATTTTAAAACCCGAGGCTTTTTATAAACCGGCCCACCAAAGCATATACCGTGCTGTTTTAGATTTATTTAATAACTCCGAGCCGGTTGATTTACTAACAGTAACTGCTCAATTAAAAAAAAACGCCGAGCTTGAAATTGCTGGTGGAGCTTACTATATATCGCAGCTTACTAACCGTGTAGCCTCATCTGCTAATGCAGAGTATCATGCCCGTATCATTCTGCAAAAATATATTCAGCGCGATTTAATTCGTATCAGCACTGAGGTTATCAATCATTCGTATGAAGATAGCACCGATGTGTTTGATTTGTTAGATAAAGCCACCGAAAGCATTTTTCAATTAGTTGATACCAACGTACGTAAGCAACAAGATAGTATTAGTAAATTATTGGCTAAAGCCATTACACAAATTGAAGAAGCTAGTCAGCAAACAAGTGGTGTAACAGGTGTGCCAAGTGGTTTTACGGGTTTAGACAGAATTACCGGAGGCTGGCAAAAATCTGATTTAATAGTTTTGGCTGCTCGTCCTGCTATGGGAAAAACCGCATTGGTGTTAACTTTGGCGCGTAATGCAGCAGTTGAGTTTAACAAACCGGTAGTATTCTTTTCGTTAGAGATGTCTTCGTTGCAATTAGTAAATCGTTTGATATCCGCTGAAGCAGAATTAGAACAAGATAAAATTCGTAAGGGACAATTGCGTGATGATGAGTTTGTACAATTAAACGAGCGAATTAAAAAACTAGCCAGTGCGCCTCTATTTATTGATGATACACCTGCCCTTTCTATTTTTGAATTGCGTGCAAAAGCACGTCGTTTAAAAGAGAACAGCGATATACAAATGATTATAATAGATTATTTACAACTTATGACTGCCGGCGGAGAAGGTGGCGGACGTGGGGGTGGTAACCGCGAGCAGGAGATTAGTTATATTTCTCGTTCGTTAAAAGGGTTGGCTAAGGAGTTAGATGTACCAATTATTGCCTTATCGCAGTTAAGTCGTGATGTAGAGAAACGTGCCACGGGTAGCAAACGTCCACAGTTATCCGATTTACGTGAGTCTGGTGCCATTGAGCAAGATGCCGATATGGTAATGTTTATTTATCGCCCTGAATATTATGGTTTGGATGTGTTTGAAGATAACGAACCATCACGCGGTATGGCTGAGATATATATTGCTAAAAACCGTCATGGTGCTATAGCACAACCTCGCGTTAAATTTATTGGGCAGTTTGCCAAATTTGCCGATGTTGATTATGTGGAAGGCGCAAGAGATATGTATAATAACCAAACGCAGCCTTTAGCTCCTAACAGCGATTTTATAGCGCAACAAAATACAGTTACTGTACAATCTAAAGGATGGGATAAAGCGGATGATGATGTTACCGACATCATTAAAGAAAATCCTAACCACGATATAGACGACCCTTTTTAAAATGCACCTGAGAATAAATCCCGATAAAATTTTAATCGAAGATATTTTAAAGGCTGTTGAAATTTTAAAAAACGATGGCGTAATTGTGTATCCAACCGATTCGGTTTATGCTATGGGTTGCAGTTCGCAAAGCCCAAAGGCCATCGAAAAAATTTGCCGTATAAAAAGAACTACGCCAGAAAAAATTAATTTGTCATTAGTCTGTGCCGATTTAAGCCAGCTTAGTCAGTACGCAAAACCCTTGCCTAACAACACCTTTAGGTTAATGAAAAAAGCCTTGCCTGGCCCATACACGTTTATTTTGCAAGCAGCAAACAACATTCCTAAAATGTTTTTAAGACAAAACAAAAAAACAATTGGTATACGTGTGCCCGATAATAATATTTGCCGAGAAATTATCAATCAGCTTGGTTTTCCTTTAGTGTCAACATCCTTGCATAACGAAGATGATGAAATAACCGAATATTTTACCGACCCTGAAATGATTTACGGCCAATATGAAAAAATTGTTGATGCCGTAATTGATGGAGGTTGCGGAAACTTATATACCACTACTATACTTGATTGCACCGAAGATGAGCCGGTTATAGTACGTGAAGGTTTAGGAAGTTTAGATGTGTTGAGTTAGCAATTATTGCAACTGCCTTCTGTACATCATTATGGTATTTTCTAAACCAAAATACAAAGCATCATAAATAAGTGCGTGTCCAATAGAAACCTCCAATAAATGCGGTAAGTTTTCTTTAAAAAATTTAAGGTTATCTAAACTTAAATCGTGCCCGGCATTTAAACCCAAATTACATTCGTAAGCTAAGACACCCGCATCGGCAAATGCTTGTATGGCTTTATCTTTATTTACATGAAAGTTTTTAGCGTACAATTCTGTATACAATTCAATTCTATCGGTATCAATTCCTGCGGCACCTTCAATCATTTTTAAATCGGCATCTACAAAAACAGATGTACGTATGCCATGAGATTTAAACAATGAAATAATTTCTTTGAGATATGTTTTGTGCTTAACTGTGTCCCATCCGTGGTCGGATGTAAGTTGCCCATCGGTATCAGGCACTAAAGTTACCTGAGTAGGTTTTACCTCTAAAACCAAATCAATAAATTTTTGCTCACGCGGGTTGCCTTCAATATTAAACTCGGTGGTAACTACTTTTTTTAAGTCGTACACGTCCGCATAACGTATATGTCTTTCATCTGGGCGTGGGTGCACGGTTATGCCTTGCGCACCAAAACGCTCACAGTCTTTAGCAACCTGTATTAAATCTGGTACATTGTGACCACGCGAGTTACGCAGGGTAGCAATTTTATTAATGTTTACACTTAGTTTGGTCATTAGCACAAAGTTATAATTGTATTTTTTTAATAGCCGTATTTATTTTTCCAAAGATTTTTTAAAAAAGCCCTCAGTTCATTTTCACGTGGGTTATTACTTGGGTTATAAATTTTTGTGCCACTAATTTCATCGGGTAAAAACTCCTGTTCGGTAAAATTTTGCTCATAAGCATGCGCATATTTGTAGTCTTTACCGTAATTTAAATCTTTCATCAACTTAGTCGGTGCATTACGTAAATGCAAAGGTACCGGCATGTTTGGTTTTTCTTTAACTAATTGCATGGCTATATTTATAGCCTCGTAACTGGCATTGCTTTTTGGTGAAGTTGCCAGGTAAGTTGCACATTGCGATAAAATAATTCTTCCCTCTGGATACCCAATTACATTTACTGCCTGAAAACAATTATTAGCAATAACCAAAGCGGTTGGGTTTGCATTGCCAATATCCTCACTGGCTAAAATCAATAAACGACGCGCAATAAATTTAATATCCTCGCCGCCATCAATCATGCGAGCTAACCAATATACAGCAGCATTTGGGTCGCTACCGCGAATGGATTTTATAAAAGCTGAAATAATATCATAATGTAACTCGCCACCTTTATCATACATGGCAATATTATTGGTTAAGCTTTCTTTCGCCATTTCATCAGTAATCACAATCTCATCCGATTCGGCAGCGTTTACAACAATTTCTAAGGCATTTAAAAGTTTGCGGGCATCTCCACCCGATACACGCAATAAAAATTCGGTTTCTTTTAATTCAATTTTTTTATGCTTCAACAGCTCATCTTTTTTAATGGCATGTGTAAGTAAATTTTCTAATTCGGTTTTGGTAAGATGCTCTAACACAAAAACCTGACAACGAGAAAGCAATGCGGGAATGACCTCAAATGATGGGTTTTCGGTTGTAGCACCAATTAAAGTAACTGTGCCTTTTTCTACAGCACCTAATAATGAATCTTGTTGCGATTTACTAAAACGGTGTATCTCATCAATAAACATAACGGGCTTGTTTTGCCCAAAAAAATGCTGACTTTGGGCTTTTTCAATAACCTCACGCACATCTTTTACACCCGAGTTTATAGCACTAAGGATGTAAAACGGACGTTTTAACATATGTGAAATGATGTTGGCAAGGGTAGTTTTGCCCACACCGGGCGGACCCCAAAAAATCATAGATGGCAGCAAACCTTGTTCTATGGCTCTGCGCAGCGGTTTACCCGGCCCAATTAAATGCGTTTGTCCGGCATAGTCGTCCAAAGTTTGCGGCCGCATGCGTTCTGCTAAAGGCGTGTTCATGACGTAAAAATGTTGAAAATAAAATTCTGTTGAAAACTATACAAAAAACCAATTCACTAATAAATTATTTTTAGCCCCAAACCAGAAAAAGATGATTCAGACAAAAAAAATAATAACCGTTGCGGCTTGCGTGTTGGCTTTCGGACTTTTTTCATTTAAAGGAGATAAAGATGCGTTAGATAAAAAAATATATACCCTACAGGTAGATGAAATGAAAGACGGTAAGCCAAAAGGTAAAAAGCCTGCCGAAGATGAACTTGAATTTAAAGATGGGAAAGTGTTTACCAATATAGCCTTTGAAAAACACGGCTTTAAATGGATGAAATATAAAGTTACTAAAGATAGCACCTATGATGATGAAGGGGAACAAAAAAAGTGGATAGAGGCCGAATCGATGGCTACTAATGAGATGGACGAAACCTTAGTTATTAATGTTAAAGTTGATGCTTACGATATTTCGGGCACTTATAAACTTACCAAACACGATGTACCTAAAAAATTGTACGAGTTTGTGGGCAAAGAAAAAGTTAAAAAGAAATAATTTGTAAGGTTTTTGGTTTCTGTTCGTCTACCTTTACATAAACCAAACCTTATGCAAACATTAAATATAAAAGCAACCCTGGTTTTAGTGGTTGCTTTTTTTATGGGCGCTTGCGCACAACAACCTAAATCGACTGAATATAAATCAACTGAAAAAACTAAAATGACCGAAACAAAAAATAATAGCGTAACTGAAACCGCCACCTTTGGTGCCGGATGTTTTTGGTGTGTAGAAGCCGTTTTTCAGGAAATGAAAGGTGTTGTAAAAGTAACATCTGGCTATAGTGGCGGCACGGTAAAAAATCCAGGTTATAAAGAAGTTTGTACAGGTTTAACAGGTCATGCCGAAGTGTGTCAAATCGAATTTGACCCTAAACAAGTTTCTTTTAAAGAATTATTGGAGGCTTTTTGGCAAACACACGACCCTACGACGCTTAATCGACAAGGCAATGATGCGGGTACACAATATCGTTCGGTTATTTTTTATCATAACGAAACACAAAAGCAGTTAGCCGAAAAATATAAAGAGGAGTTAGACAAATCGGGTGCTTTTGATAAGCCTATTGTTACTGCCATCGACCCATTTACTGTTTTTTATCCGGCTGAAGATTATCATCAAAATTATTTTAATCAAAATGGCGATGCGCCCTATTGCCAGTATGTAATTAAACCTAAGGTTGATAAATTTAGAAAAGTGTTTCACAATAAATTGAAGTAGCACTAATCTTAATTAATCTTAAAACTCAGGTCCGGGCAATTTAATTTTATTTTCTTTGCACTTTACTTTTGCCTGAAAAAAGTATCCAATAGGAAAATAGAGTTGAATGAACCTGTCGCTTACCCCAAATAAATATAGAGATACGTTTCTTAAAATTTTATTTTTTTTGTGCTTATTTGCAACGTCAAAATCCTTGTTGCAGGCACAAACCAAGGCATGTAAGTTAGATTCCCTAAGAGATCAATTTATAAAAGATTCTACCTGGATTTTTCGCCCGAAAAACGTATTTCCTTTATTAGCCTCAGACCAACGTAACTCTTATATAGGTGGAAAACCGGTAAACATTTGGGGTATAAAAGGTGGTGTTACATTATTTGATAGGCATAATGTAGGGTTAGGGGTATATAGCGTTACAAATTCTACCCAGCGTTATATAGCACGACAGGATAGAACAATAAATCAAAACACCACGTTACAATACTTAACTGCCTTTTACGAATACTCTTTTATTGAACGACGTTGGTGGGAGGTTGGTATACCTATTGAAATTGGTGGTGGCATGTATAATATTGGTAGTACAGATGTAAATACAAACAAAGCCCTTCCTAATAGAAAAGGACTTTTTATTCCTTTAGGAACAGCATTAGATGTGTATTTTAAACCTACCCGATGGTTTGCCATAAACGTAATGGGTGGTTATCGTGTTGCAATTACGGATAACGCCCGATTAAATTTTAACGGATGGTTTTATTCTTTTGGTGGGGCAATCTATTTAAGGCAAATTCTTCAGGATTTGCGTTATTACAATAAAAAAAGAATTTACAAAAAAGAGCTTGAAATAGTTAACCGTTTACCGGATTAATTTTAAATTCGCTTGCTTATTTACTTTTAACCTTATCTTATAAATTATGAAAGGAATAATTTTAGCCGGAGGCTCCGGCACTCGTTTACATCCGCTTACGCTTGCCATGAGCAAGCAAATGATGCCTGTGTATGATAAACCGATGATTTACTACCCGTTATCAATCCTAATGATGGCCGGCATTAATGAAGTTTTAATAATTTCTACACCTGCGGATTTACCAAATTTCGAAAAATTGTTGGGTACCGGCGCTCAAATTGGTTGCAAGTTTTCGTATGCCGTACAAGAGGTTCCAAATGGTTTAGCGCAAGCCTTTGTTATTGGCGAAAAATTTATTGGTAATGAAAAAGTTGCCTTGGTTTTAGGAGATAACATTTTTCATGGGCAAGGTTTAGGTCGCCAGTTACAAACCTGCAAAAATCCTGATGGAGGCATTGTGTTTGCTTACCACGTGAGCGACCCTGAGCGTTATGGGGTGGTTGACTTTGATGCAAACCATAAAGTGCTTTCTATCGAAGAAAAACCCGCACATCCAAAATCTAATTATGCGGTACCGGGTTTATATTTTTACGATAACACAGTGGTGAAAATTGCTAAGGAGTTAAAACCGAGCCCGCGTGGCGAGTATGAAATTACTGATGTAAATAAAAAATATTTAGAGGCTAAAAAACTAGAAGTTCGTATACTTGATAGAGGTACGGCTTGGCTTGATACAGGTACTTTTGCATCACTTATGCAAGCGGGGCAATTTGTGCAGGTTATAGAAGAGCGCCAGGGCTTAAAAATTGGATGTATAGAAGAGATTGCTTACAATATGGGCTATATCGATAAAGAGCAGCTGCACAAAATAGCGCAACCACTTACCAAAAGTGGTTACGGAAGCTATCTTTTAAAGCTGTAATTTTTGTTGGCGGTTGAGGCAAAAAATAAAGCAAACGCTATAAAAGAGTTGATGCAAATTCCGGGCGTGGGTAAATCTATTGCTAACGATTTATACAACATCAACATAAAAAGTATAGCGGCTTTAAAAAATCAATCGCCCGAAGAGTTATATCATCTGTCAAATCAATATGCGGGTGTGGTGCAAGATAGGTGCTTGTTGTATGTTTTTAGATGCGCCGTTTATTATGCTACCGAGAAAAAACACGAAACCGAAAAATTAAAGTGGTGGAATTGGAAAGAGAAAAAATAATGACAGAAAACCCTTACAAAAATTTTTCAATTGCGTTTGATGCTTATTTTAATCAGGCGGTAAATCAGTTTCCTAAAACGCCCGAAAATTTATATCAGCCACTAATATATTTTTTGGCACTTGGCGGCAAACGTGTTAGACCCTTGCTAACATTAATTGCGGCTGATTTTTTTAATGGAGATGTAACTAAATGTTTATCGGCCGCTACATCAATCGAGTTTTTCCATAATTTTTCATTGATACACGATGATATTATGGATAATGCGCCACTAAGGCGTAACAAACAAACTATACACGAAAAATGGAACAGCAGTGTAGCTATTTTAAGTGGCGATGTGTTGATGGTAAAAGCTTATCAGGAACTTGCCAAAACCGATAAAGAAATATCAACCGAACTACGAACTATTTTTTCTAAAATGGCAGTTGAGGTTTGTGAAGGACAACAGCTTGATATGGATTTTGAGACAAAAAACAATGTTGCCATTAACGAGTACATTAATATGATTCGCTTAAAAACAGCGGTGTTATTGGGTTGCAGTTTACAAATGGGTGCTATTTGTGCCAATGCTTCTAAAAAGGATTGTGAATTATTATACCAAACCGGAGAAAAATTAGGCATTGCTTTTCAATTGACGGATGATTATTTAGATGTGTTTGGTAACCCCGACCAAGTAGGTAAACAGATAGGTGGCGATATTATTTCAAACAAAAAAACATGGTTGCTTTTAAAAGCATTTGAGTTAGCTGATGCAAATCAAAAAAACAAATTGCAAGATTGGATTGCTAAGAAGGACTTTAATGCTACAGAAAAAGTGCAGGCCATAAAAGAAATTTTTACTGCACTTAAATTAGAAGATTACTTAAAAGCTGAAATAGATTTTTATTATAACGAAGCAATTGTTCTTTTAAAATCGTCTTCGGCTTCGCCCGAAAAAATACATGTATTTACTTTATTTGCGCAAAGTTTAATGCAACGCACAAAATAAAATGAAACAAGAATCAAAAACTCCCCCCGATTTTTACGATATGGTATACCAAGTGGTTCGCCTTATTCCTAAAGGTAGAGTTACTTCTTATGGGGCTATAGCCAAATATTTAGGTGCTGCGGGTTCATCTCGTTTGGTGGGTTATGCCATGCACGGTGCTCATAACCAAAAACCAAAAGTACCTGCACACAGAGTAGTTAATAGAAATGGTTTGCTTACCGGCAAACATCATTTTGCTACTCCATATCAAATGCAGGAGCTTTTAGAAAAAGAAAAAATAAAAGTAGAGAATGATAAAATCATTCATTTCGAAAAATATTATTGGGATCCCCTAAAGGAGTTGTTGTAAACGCAAGTTAATCAACCCTAACTCCATTATGATAGCTAATGCGTTTTGTTTCCGCACCGTTTTTGTCGTAAAAAATCCACGTGCCATCGGGTACACTTTGCTCATGCCCTTTGCGCTTATCATTTATAACCTTATAGTTCATTATGCTTTGTAATTTTTGGTTGGGTTGCCACACGGCGCTTTTACCCGATAAATGTCCGTTTTTAAAATGTTGTTCGCGCTGCAAACCACCGTTTTCATAATAATATTGCCATGTACCTGTTTGCTTGCCTTTTCTGTATTTGCCTTTACTATCAATAGTACCGTTTTCGGTATATTGTATAAAGCTGCCGTGTTTAAAACCAAATACGTAATTCGAAATTTCTCTTAGTTTACCAGTACGTTCAAACCAATACTGCCACTTGCCATTTTTTTGCCCGGCTTTATATTCGCCGGTATAACTCATTTTACCATTGTTATAAAACCCTTGCCACAAGCCATCTAAAATACCGGCTTTGAAAAAGCCCTTATCTTTTAATTGTCCGTTTTGCCACCAGGCTTGCCATTCGCCTTCTTCTTGATTAGCTACATAATTCCCTTCTTGTAATTTTTTTCCGTTTTCAAAAAAAGTAGTCCATAAACCGTTTTTTAAATCGTCGGCAAAAATCCCTTGCTTCCATAACTCACCTGTTTTGTACCAATATTTCCAGGTTCCGTTTTGTTTATCATTTGCAAAATCTCCCTCGCTTTCTTTTTTTCCATCTTCAAAAAAGTAAGTCCATAAACCTTCGCGTAAATTGTTTTTAAAAGTGCCTTTCATTTCCATACCGCCATTACTGCGATAAAAACTCCAAAGACTATCTTTTTTACTTTCTATATATTTTCCATCCGACTTAATAGTTCCATCCTGAAAATATGCTTTGTACGGCCCATTTATTTTTCCGTTAACATAAGTAGTAGTATACTCTAAAGCTCCGTCTTCGTAATAAAATTTCCAAAGCCCAGTGCGTAATCCATTTTGATAAACACCCTTACCACGCAAAATATTTTTGTCGGTTACTAAAGTAAGTGTGCCATTTCCGTTTACAATAACCTGTTTGCCTTCCTCGTTCCAAAGGTTCATCAAATACTCAACACTGTCTTTATATTCTTTTTCCAGTTTAACTTTTCCGTTTTCGTAAAACTCGGCAAACTTGCCACAAGGTCTGCCATTGCAATAATTTTCTTGCGACTGAATATTTCCATTTGCATAATAATTAACCAGTGGCCCATTTTTTCTGTCGTTTTCAAACAAGCCGTCGCTTTGTAATTTTCCGCTTTCAAAATAATATTTCCAGGCACCCTGTCTTTTTCCGTAGCTAAAACTTTCTATGCTTCGTTGCGTGCCATTTTCAAAGTACGATGTCCAAATACTATCAGGTCTGTCGTTTTTAAATACGGTTTCTTGCGCTGTTTTTCCACTATTATAATAATATAGATAATGGCCTTGCTTTACCCCGTTTTGATAATGCTCAACAGCCTTTAAATTTCCGGTATTATAAAAAAACCTCCAGGTGCTATCCTGTTTTCCGCCTTTATACCAACCTAAACGGGCAATTTTTCCGTTCTCATAATAGTTAACGGTTTTGCCGTGTGCAATGCCGCGTTTGTAGTTGTCTTCCGATTTTACTTTGTTTTTATCGGCATCCCAATATTCATAACGAGGCTGTGCCAATGTAATAAGTGGCAAACAATACAAGAGACAAATAATAGCACGGCATATTTTTTTCATAAACACAAAAGTAAAAATTGAACGATTTTAATTTTAACTAAGTCTTAAAACTTGTAAACATAACTTAGTTACCACAGGTGCAAAGTACTTCCTTGGTAACTGTTTGTTTTTGATTGGGGAGTACCGAAAACTCTTTCATGTAGATAATTTTCAGCGAATCAATTTTGGCATCGGCATGGTTTTTATTCCAATCATGTATCATGTAAGTACACATGTAAGGACGTATAAACGCATTGCTGGCAAAAACATAATTTTCGTAAAATTTGCGCCACCTGTCATTTTTAATATAAGCAAGTACACTGGTTGGCTTTGTATAATCAACTTTTGCGCCTTTACGGTTTATGTCAATTTTCAACGAGTTTTTTGCAGAGCCCTCCATAATATACCAGCCATCATCTTTAAAAACGGTAGGCGCAAACATGCCCCAGTTTTGATTAAAACGTAAACTATAACCAAATTGAAAAAAACCGTTCGCCACCGTTAAACCCGAACCATTTACCGTGCTTATATTCCAAAGCATACAAAGGGCTATGCAAAAAAACAAGAAAGAGTTTTTAACTACATTGAAATAATAATTTGCTGTAATTTTTTTAAAGAAAGAAGTATCAATTCTCGTTTCGCTGAGTTGTTTACGTTTAATTTTTTTATCGAACCAATCCATTACATAGGAAGGAAGCAAACCTATCGATGTCGTAATCCCAATTAAGTAAAACAAACCTACAAATAACGTAAGCGAAATACTCAGGTGAAGTGCTGCAATGCAGAAAATAAAAATTAAACGGAAGCGCGCATTTTTAAACGGAACAAATAATAAAAATGGAATGAGCATTTCAAACCACCTGATAAAAATGGTAAGATATTTTAAAACCTCTGGATAGGCTAACAACACCTTTCCTAAAGGCCAGGTCATTTGGTCGAGACTAAGAGCATAGTATATAGCAGTGCCTTCGCTGTTCCATTCAGGCGATTCTTTCAGTAAGCCTGTAAAAAAGTAAATCGAAAAAAGCAAAATTACGTAACCCACTGTTGCAATAGTTAAAATGGTTTTTTTCTTTTCCGTACCTCTTAATAAACTTATTTTTTTAGAGTCGATGGAATAGAAATTACCCCAGGGCATAAAAATGCCCCAAAATAAAACCAAGCGCAATAAATCATCGCCGCTTTGTAAAACAAGTGTGTTGCGGTTTTGTAAGGATGTAAGTAAAAACCAGGCTAAAATGCTAAACACTTTGGTTTTATATCCTGCCAATAAAAAAAGATACACTATGCCTGTAATGATAAACATGGTTAGCGCAAACGCATATGTATCAGCAAACTCAAAAAGAGAGAAATAGCCCGGGTTCCAAAAAGAGCGTTCAATGGGGTTAAAAGGCACTACACCCGTTTCAGTATAAAATGCTGTTAACGAATTTGCCCGTATACATAAATCAACTAATAAAATTAGCGATAGGGCTATGCGCATTAAACTAAGCGCGCGTACATCTAGTCCGTACAAATGTTTTAAGCGGATATAGAAACGGGGTATAAATTTTGCACTTATCACAGCTTGTTACCTTTTATCAAAACAATAAAATTGTAGCTTGTTTAATTTTACTTTTGTGTGAAGATATATGCAATTACCCATTATACAAATTATTGATGTTACAAAAAAGTACGTAATAGGTACCGAGGTTATCAACGCTCTAAATGGCGTATCACTAACGGTACAAAAAAACGAGTACGTTGCTTTAATGGGCCCGTCGGGTAGTGGTAAATCAACTTTAATGAATATGTTGGGTTGCCTGGACACTCCCACATCTGGCGAATATATTTTAAACCAAATACCCGTTGCCAAAATGAGTGATAATGAGTTGGCTGAGGTGCGTAATAAAGAAATTGGCTTTGTATTTCAAACCTTTAACCTTTTGCCGCGTTCAACTACTTTAGAGAATGTGGCTTTGCCTTTGGTTTATGCCGGGACAAAAAAAGAAGAACGAGAAAAACGTGCCAAAGAGGTGCTAGAGCAGGTTGGTTTGGGTAACCGTATGAGTCATAAACCCAATGAGTTATCTGGTGGACAAAGGCAGCGGGTGGCCATTGCACGTGCTTTGGTAAATAAACCTGCCATTATTTTGGCCGATGAGCCTACAGGTAACTTAGATAGTAAAACATCTATTGAAATTATGGCTTTGCTGGAGGATATACATAAGCTGGGCAACACCATTATTTTAGTAACCCATGAGGAAGACATTGCCCGTTATGCCCACCGCATCGTTCGTTTGCGTGATGGACTTACCGAAAGCGATACATTAAATCCTAAATAGTTTTCTAACAAAACATAGTTTAAAACTATGTGGCATGCGTCCTTATAAATGCCTTGTATCTACTACATTTGTTAGGTAGCATGGCCGAAGAAGTAAAAAAAAATAAGTTAAAAATTCCCGTTTCTCCCGAAGAAAACAAAACCGAAATTCAAGATGTTTCAGGTGAAGGTTTTAGTACTCCTAAACCTAAAAAAAATCCAGCAGAAAAAAAAGAAAAGCCCAAAGCGGCTGATAGCATTAGTGTTTTAGATCGCGTAAAAAAAGTAGTAGAATTTTTTAAGGCAGAACAAACGCAACGCATTATTGGTTTGTTTTACATTTTTGCAGCCGTTTATATTGGTGTTGCTTGTGCATCATACTTGTTTACCTGGCAGGCCGACCAAGATAAAGTAATGGGACCTGCATCTTATCTTTTCTCTCCTGAAGTGCGCGTACAAAACTGGTTTGGTAAAATGGGTGCCATGCTTTCTCATTTATTTATGTACAAATGGTTTGGCGTTTCCTCGTTTTTATTTGTGCCTTTGTTGTTGTTAGGTGGCATAGCAAAAGCATTTCAACGTAACATTTCTATCAGCGCTAATTTATGGGCAAAAGCTGTTTTTGTGGTGGTGTGGGTATCACTTACGCTTGGCTTTATTTTTAGCGATAAACTACTTTTTTTAGGTGGCGGTTTTGGTTACATCATCAGCACCAATTTACAATCTTTAATAGGGGGCATTGGTTTACTTGCACTACTGGTGTTAAGTTTTACCGGCTTTATTTTTATCATCTTTAAATTTAAAAAGAAAGAGCCCATAGCAGAAGAAGTTATTGTATCACCTGTTGCTCAACCTGTTGCCGTAGCTCCTCAGCCCGAAATAAAAAACGCCAATAAATTTGTTTTTGAAAAACTGCCTGAAGAAAAAGTAGTTGAAGAACAAATTATTGTGGAAGAAGTTGAAAGCAGCGAAATAGTTTTAGAAGTTTCTGATTCGGATAAAGAAGTCGAAAAAAAAAACGAGATAGTTGACTTAGAAATTGAGCCTGTAAAGTCTGAACCACCCGTTTTAGTTGATACAGATGTACTAGCGCAAAAAATTGTTGACCAGTTTGGCGAGTACGACCCCACCTTAGATTTAGGCTCTTACCAAATGCCGCATATTGGTTTACTAAACGATTATGGTAATGTAGAAACTACTATCAATCAGGAAGAGTTAAACTCTAACAAGGATAAAATTATTGCAACCCTGCGTAATTACGGCATCGAGATTGATAAAATTAAAGCTACCATTGGACCCACCGTTACACTTTACGAAATTGTTCCTGCTGCCGGTGTTCGTATTTCTAAAATTAAAAACTTAGAAGATGACATTGCACTGAATCTTGCTGCACTTGGTATCCGTATTATTGCGCCCATTCCGGGTAGAGGTACCATTGGTATAGAGGTTCCAAATCAAAATCCTGAAATGGTGCCCATGCGCAACATTTTAGCTACCGAAAAATTCCAAAATACAACATTTGATTTGCCTATTGCGCTTGGTAAAACCATTAGTAACGAAACCTTTATTGCCGATTTAGCTAAAATGCCTCACTTGCTTATGGCGGGTGCAACGGGTCAGGGTAAATCGGTTGGGTTAAACGCGGTGCTGGTTTCTTTATTATATAAGAAGCATCCATCACAAATAAAATTTGTGTTGATTGATCCTAAGAAAGTTGAGTTAACACTTTACAATAAAATTGAGCGTCATTATTTAGCAAAACTTCCAAATTCAGAAGAGGCAATCATTACCGATAACACCAAGGTTGTTCACACGTTGAATTCGCTTTGTATTGAAATGGATAACCGTTACGCTTTACTGCAAGATGCGCAGGTGCGTAACATAAAAGAGTATAACACAAAATTTGTTGCGCGTAAATTAAATCCTAACGACGGACACAAATATCTGCCTTATATAATTGTAGTAGTTGATGAGTTTGCCGATTTAATTATGACGGCTGGTAAAGAAGTTGAAATGCCAATTGCCCGTATAGCGCAGTTAGCGCGTGCTGTGGGCATACATTTAATTATTGCCACACAGCGCCCTAGTGTAAACATTATTACAGGTGTTATTAAAGCCAACTTCCCGGCACGTATTGCGTTTAGAGTAACTTCTAAAATTGATAGCCGTACTATTTTGGATGCCGGTGGTGCCGAGCAGTTAATTGGTAAAGGAGATATGTTGTTAAGCACAGGTAACGATTTAATACGCATACAATGTGCTTTTGTTGATACACCTGAAATTGAAAAAATTACCGAATTTATTGGTTCGCAACGTGGTTACTCAAGTGCCTTTATTTTACCTGAATATATTGATGAAAATGCCGAAGGTGTTGCTGACATTGACCTTAGTGAGCGCGACAAAATGTTTGACGATGCAGCGCGTGTTATTGTGCAGCATCAGCAAGGTTCAGCTTCTTTATTACAGCGTAAATTAAAACTTGGATATAATCGTGCAGGTAGAATTATTGACCAGCTTGAAGCTGCCGGAATTGTGGGCTCTTTTGAGGGTTCTAAAGCCCGCGAAGTGTTAATTAAAGACCCTGTTTCGTTAGAGGAACGTTTAAAAGAGATGAGCCAACCAAAAAGTTAATTTAATTAATTCTTTTTCTAATCTCTTTTTTAATACATTTAGCTACTAATTTCTAAAACCATTAATTATGAAAAAACAGATTTTAACAATAGCTGTTGCTATTAGCTCATTGCAATTTTTTGCGCAAGATGTTAAGGTTAGAGAATCTAACGAAAGCTTTAGTAATGGCGGTCATAATTCGCTATCGGTAACGCTTTATGTAACTGATGTTAACATGGTAGAAAAAGAATGGAAAAGTAAAATGAAAGATTTTGGTTACGATAAATCAAGCGAAAAAAGCAACGAATACTTTTTTGATAACGTTGTTATGAAAGATTTAGGTAACAACACAATGGATGTTTTCTCTAAAGTAACCGAACAAAAAGGTGAGAAATCAGTTACGTTAACTGCTGCTTTCGATTTAGGGGGCGCTTATTTAAGCTCATCTGAACATAAAGATAAATTTGAGTATGTTAAAAAAATGATGCACGATTTTGCGGTTAAAATCAGCAAAGAAGAGCTTGATGATCAAATAAAAGCGGCAGGAAAAGCCTTATCAAACCTACAAGATAAACAAGCAGGTTTAGAGAAAGATAACAAAGGTTTGGCTGATGACATTACGAATTATAACTCAAAAATTAAAAAAGCAAACGAGCAAATAGAGCAGAACAAAAAAGATATAGAAACCAAAAAAGGCGAAGTTGCCGCACAACAAAAAGTAGTAGAGGGCATTAAAGCAAAAAAAGAATCTATCAAGTAAACGCTTGATTTTACCTATATTTGCCGACTTATTGTAGAGATGAAACAGATTCGTAACTTTTGCATTATTGCACACATTGATCACGGAAAATCAACACTTGCCGATAGATTATTAGAATATACAAATACTATATCTAAGCGCGATATGCAAGCGCAGGTGCTTGATGACATGGACTTAGAGAAGGAGCGTGGCATAACGATTAAAAGTCATGCCATACAAATGGATTATGAATTAAACGGACAGAAATATGTCTTTAATTTAATTGATACTCCCGGTCACGTTGATTTTAGTTACGAAGTTTCCCGTTCTATTGCCGCCTGCGAAGGTGCGCTGCTTATTGTAGACGCCGCACAGGGCATTCAAGCACAAACCATTTCTAATTTATATTTAGCATTAGAGCATGATTTAACCATCATTCCTATCCTTAATAAAATAGATTTACCAAGTGCCGAGCCTGAATTGGTAAAAGACCAAATTGTAGATTTATTAGGTTGCAAGCGCGAAGAAATTATGTCGGCATCGGGTAAAACTGGTATGGGTGTACACGAAATTTTGGCTGCCATTGTTGATCGTATCCCTTCTCCCAAAGGAGATGAAAATGCGCCACTTCAAGCCTTAATTTTCGATTCGGTTTTTTAACTCTTTCCGTGGCATTATAGCTTACTTCCGTATTTATAGTGGCTCAATAAAAAAAGGCGATAAAATTAAATTTGTAAACACAGGTTCAGAATATAATGCCGATGAAATTGGCGTGTTGCGTTTAAAGCAAGAACCTAGAGATAAAGTGCTGACAGGAGATGTAGGTTATATTATATCAGGTATAAAAGAAGCTCGCGAAGTAAAAGTGGGTGATACCATTACAACATCAGCTAACCCATGTATAGAAGCCATACAAGGTTTTGAAGATGTAAAACCTATGGTGTTTGCAGGCATTTACCCGGTTGATACAGAAGATTTTGAAGAACTGCGTTACAGCATGGAAAAACTTCAATTAAACGATGCCTCACTTACCTGGGAGCCTGAAAGCAGTGCTGCGCTTGGTTTTGGTTTCCGTTGCGGATTTTTAGGAATGCTGCACATGGAAATTATACAGGAGCGATTAGAGCGTGAGTTTAATATGACGGTTATAACCACCGTGCCCAATGTGTCATACATTGCTTATTTAACCAATGGTGATGAGGTTATCGTTAACAACCCAAGCGATTTACCTGACCCGGGAAGGATTGATTATATTGAAGAGCCTTATATTAAAGCGGCTATTATTACTAAGTCTGAATTTATTGGACCTGTAATGAGTTTGTGTATTGAAAAACGCGGACAAATTGTGGGGCAAAATTATTTAACGGCCGATAGAGTTGAATTACTTTTTGAAATGCCTTTAGGCGAGATTGTATTTGATTTTTACGACCGTTTAAAATCTATTTCTAAAGGTTATGCTTCATTCGATTATCATCGCATCGGCATGCGTACATCTGATTTAGTGAAGCTTGATATTTTATTAAATGCAGAACAGGTAGATGCTTTATCTGCCTTGATACACAGAAGCAACGCACATGAATTTGGTAAAAAAATCTGCGAAAAATTAAAAGAATTAATTCCGCGCCAGCAATTCGAAATTCCTATACAGGCTGCCATTGGTGCAAAAATTATTGCCCGCGAAACTATACGTGCTATTCGTAAAGACGTTACTGCAAAATGTTACGGTGGTGATATATCGCGTAAGCGTAAATTATTAGAAAAACAAAAAGAAGGTAAAAAGCGTATGCGTCAGGTTGGTAGTGTAGAAATTCCGCAAAGCGCGTTTATGGCTGTACTTAAATTAAACGATTAATAAAAAATTATAGTTTTACTTTAACTAAAAACTATGGAAAGAATAGAAGTTTTAAAAACCTATAAAATATTTATAGGCGGACAATTTCCTCGCACCGAAAGTGGACGTTACTATCCCTTGCTTGATAAAAACAAAAAAAACATTGCCAATATGTGTCTGTCATCACGTAAAGATTACCGAAATGCCGTTGTTGCCGCGCGTGGCGCAGTAGGCGGATGGGGCGGAAAATCAGCTTTTAATCGCTCACAAATTTTATATCGCCTTGCCGAAATGCTGGAAGGGCGCAAAGAACAATTTATTGAAGAACTAACCAAGCAAGGTTCAACCAAAGTGCAGGCTTTAAAAGAAGTTGAATTAAGCATAGACCGCATTGTTTATTATGCAGGCTGGTGCGATAAATATCAGCAAATATTGAGTTCAGTAAACCCTGTAGCATCATCTCATTTTAATTTCTCGGTGCCTGAGCCAATGGGCGTTATAGCCGTTGTGGCTGATGAAACAACTTCTTTAATCGGGTTAATTTCGGTTATCATTCCGGTTATTGCAGGCGGAAACACCTGCATTGCTTTAGCATCCGAAACAAAACCATTATGTGCTATCACCTTAGCTGAGTGTCTTGCCACCAGCGATTTACCGGGCGGTGTAGTAAATATACTTACCGGCACAAGTGCCGAATTGCACACACATTTCTCATCCCACATGGATGTAAATGCCATTGTTTATTGCCGCGATAGTGCTACCGAGCGTAAAACCATTGACGAAAACTCATCTTTAAACGTAAAACGCTCGTACTACTGGCATAAAAACTGGACTAACGAAAGCGAGCAAAATCCATACTATATAACTGATTTACAGGAAATTAAAACAACCTGGCACCCGGTTGAAAATATTGGTGTTGGTGGGGCTAAGTACTAGTTATTTGGCATAAAACTGCCAAAAACCTCAATTTTTTAGCTTGCATTTCAGGAAATGTGCTATCTTTGCCATCCTTAAAAAAATAGAGACATGCCAAAAATGAAAACAAACTCCGGTGCAAAGAAAAGATTTGCATTAACCGGGACCGGTAAGATTAAGCGCAAGCATGCCTTTAAAAGACACATATTAACCAAAAAAGAAAAAGATCGCAAACGTGGTTTACGTGCAAGTGGTCTTGTTCACAAAACAGACTTAGGAAACGTAAGGTTTCTTTTGGCTATTGGTAAATAAGTTCTTTCAAAGCAAATTGCACAAAATCAAAATCGGTAAAGAATCAATTGTTAAACCCGATTTTCAGTAACAAGATTTACTATAAAATGTAAACACTGAAAGTCTAAAACAAAAAAAAAAGAAAATGCCACGTTCAGTCAATCACGTTGCCAGCAGAGCACGCAGAAAAAAAGTCCTTAAGTTAACCAAAGGTTACTGGGGCGCTCGTAAAAACATTTGGACTATAGCCAAAAACGTTTGGGAGAAAGGTTTAACTTACGCTTATCGCGATCGTAAAAACAAAAAACGCAGCATGCGTGCTATGTGGATACAACGTATCAATGCGGCAGCTCGCGAAAACGGTTTAAGCTACTCTCAGTTTATGCACAAAATTCACCAAAAAGATGTGCAATTAAACCGTAAAGCTTTAGCAGATTTAGCACTTAATCATCCAGAAGCTTTTAAAGCAGTACTTAATTCAATTAAGTAATCTTGTAGTAAATTTAACAGCTATAATAGTTAAATAAAACCCCGGGCTAGTAAATAGCTTGGGGTTTTTTTATATTTGGTAACTTTAATTTAACATAAGAATGAACTTAATTTAATGTGAGTATGAAAAAAATAATTACAGTAGCGGCTTCGGCTTTTTTGATTTGCAACACACTGTTTTCTCAAACAGCAGGACAAAAGAAAATTTTATTTGATTGCACCAAGGCAGAAACTTCGGGCAATGGTGATTGGGTTATTGATGCAGATTTGCATGATTTAAACTGGAGCCCGGGGCCTGTTGTGGGTTCAGGAAACACTCACTCAGACCCGCAAATTCTTCCAACGCCGTCACAAACAACTATAACATCTTCAACAGCCGAAACCTATTGGGAAGGTGCTTTATCATACTGGGCTATTGATTGTGTAAATTATGGTTATTGGGTAGAAACATTGCCTTATAATGGGCATATAACCTATGGTAGTGGCACTAATGCACAAGACTTAAGTAAGTTTGACATATTTGTTGTTGATGAACCAAATATACTTTTTACCGCGGCTGAAAAAACAGCCATGATGAATTTTATAAATAATGGCGGAAGCTTATTTATGATATCAGATCATATTACAAGTGATAGAAACAATGATGGTTATGATTCGCCAATGATATGGAAAGATTTTTTAACCAATAATAGTGTTCAAAATAATGCTTTTGGTTTTGCAATTGAGTATCAAAATTTTTCGGATGCAAATTACAATTCTAATGTATCTACTATTTCAAACGATTCGATTACAAGAGGACCTTATGGTAATGTTAGTGAGGTTAAATGGAGTAATGGAACTTGTTTTACAATGACCCCTTCACAAAACAGCAAAGTAAAAGGACATGTATGGAAAAGTGGTAAAGGGCAAACTGATACTGCTGTTGTTTGTGTAACTTCTCAATATGGTTGCGGAAAAGTAGCTGCTATTGGAGATAGTTCGCCTCCTGACGACGGAACAGGCAACCCTTCAGCCAGTTTATATACAGGGTATACTGGTGATGCAAACGGAAATCATCGTCCATGGTTAATGAACATGATGATTTGGTTAGCAGAAGCACCTAATTGTACTACAACAGGTATCAAATCATCTGTAACAGAGGGTAATGAGTTAAGCATGTACCCAAACCCGGCAAATGATAAGGTGCAGGTTAATTTTACTAATAGCTCAGAAAAAAATGCCGTTTTAAGTTTAATAAACATGAATGGTCAGGTAATAAATGCCCCACAAACACACCAAAAAAACAATAATCAAGATGTGTTTGTAGTTGATACTACTCCACTTGCAGCGGGAATATACTACTGCAAAGCGCAAGTTGACGATAAAATAAACATCAAAAAACTAGTGGTTATAAAATAACCGCTAGTTTTGTTAGCTTTGTACTTAATATTTTAGTATAATTGAGTATGAAAAAAACAATTATCGTTGCTTCGGCTTTTTTATTTTGTAATGCACTTATTTCTCAAACAGCAGGACAAAAGAAAATTTTATTTGATAACACACATGCCGAAACCGCTGGTAGTGGTGATTGGTGTATAGATTCTGATTTACAGAACATGACTTGGTACGCTGCCGGACAAACAGGTTCTGGTGGAAGTTATTATCATGCTAACCCACAACAGTATCCAACGCCTACACAAACAGCCGTAACAGCTTCAACGGCTGAAACATATTGGGAGGGTGCTTTATCGTACATTGGAATTGACTGCGTAAACAAAGGTTATTGGGTAGAATCGTTACCGTACACAGGAGCCATTACTTATGGTGCGGGTAACACACAAGATTTAAGTCATTACGATATATTTGTAGTTGATGAGCCTAATATTCGTTTTACTCAAGCAGAAATAACTGCCATAACGCATTTTATTGCAAATGGAGGTAGTTTATTTATGATATCGGATCATACAGGGAGTGATAGAAATAATGACGGCTGGGATTCTCCTATGATATGGAATGATTTTTTGACGAATAATCCCGTTCAAAATAATGCTTTTGGTTTTAAATATGAATTACAAAATTTTTCGGACGGAAATGGAACTCAAACAAGTGGGGGCAATCCAAATATATCTGGTGTAGCAACTGATTCTATTATAAAAGGGCCATTTGGCAATGTTAGCAGGGTTAAATGGAGTAATGGTACTTGTATGACCATGATTCCTTCTCAAAATGCCAAAGTAAAAGGACATGTATGGAAAAATGGTAAAGGGCAAACAGATACGGCTGTTGTATGTGTTACAACTCAATACGGTTGTGGAAAAGTAGCTGCTATTGGCGATAGTTCACCTCCTGATGACGGAACGGGTAACACAGCAGGTGGTCAAATTAGTTTATATAATGGTTATACCGGAGATGTTGGTCAAAATCACCGCGATTGGATAATGAACATGATAATTTGGCTGGCAGCAGCAGAGCCTGCTTGTACAGCTGGCATTAACTCTATTACCGAGAGTAATGAGTTAAACATGTATCCTAATCCTGCAAATGGCAAAGTGGAGGTTAATTTTATCAATAATTCAGAAAACAGTGCTGTTTTAAGTTTACTAAACTTAAACGGACAAATTATAAATGCCGCGCAAACACATCAAAAAAGCAATGATAAAGATGTATTTGTAATTGATACTGCTCCATTAACAGCAGGCATTTATTATTGCAAAGTACAAGCCAATGATAAAATGAGCATTAAAAAATTAGTAGTTATAAAATAACTGCTAATTTAGCTGCAATAACTCACCTCTATTTTCGTTTAATTGCTGATGAAAAAAGTATGCCTTTTGTTTTTATGTTGCCTTGGCATGTTTTCATCTATTGCCCAAAACAATAGGAAGCAATATTTTTCGCACGATGTTGGCATCCTTTTAGGAGCAAGTTATTACATAGGAGATTTAAATAGCAAGCATTTTGCTATGTCGCAACCGGCAATTGGTGTTTTTTATCGCTTTAATTATAGCTATCGCGTTGCCTTTAAAGCTGCGTTTAATTATGGAAGCATACAGGGCGACGATTCTCAAAGTAGTAACCCCGACCAGTTAGAACGTAATCTTAATTTTAAGACAAACATTATGGAGTTTTCTGTGCGAACCGAATTTAATTTTTGGGAGTATAGAACCGGACATAAAGATTTTCTTTTTGCACCCTATGTTTTTTTAGGCATTGGAGTTTTTAATTTTAATCCGCAGGCACATTATCAAAACCAATGGGTTAGTTTAAGAGATCTTTCAACCGAGGGACAAGGCACACCCTTAGCGCCGGGTACAAAGCAATATCCGTTAACGCAAGTATGTTTGCCCTTTGGTATAGGGTTTAAGCTAACTTTATCGCAACAAATTGGTCTTGGTATAGAGTGGGGACCCCGCAAAACATTTACCGATTATTTAGATGATGTAAGTGGCACTTATGTAGATGCCGGTAAACTTGGCGAATATAAAGGTAGTATGGCTTCGATACTTAGCAATACCAGTAAAAAACCAGGTGCTGTAGCTGATGATACAGGTAAACTTCGTGGCAATCCAAATACGAAAGATTGGTATTTTTATTATGGATTAGTTATAAGCTTCAAGCTAAAATCTAAACCAAAAGAGTGCAAAGGGGCCTTTTAAATTTTTGCATTTAGTGTACTGTAAACTTTATGCAAAAAATACTCCTCATATCAGATACCCATAGTTATTTAGACCAAAAACTTTTTAAATACATAGAAACTGTAGATGAGGTGTGGCATGCAGGCGATATTGGTGATATTGGGGTTTGCCGCGAAATTAAAAAGCTAAAACCCTTAAAAGCTGTGTATGGCAATATTGATGGGCAAGATGCCAGAAAATTGTATCCCGAAAACGCCATTTTTATGTGTGAGCAGGTAAAAGTGTTTATTACTCATATTGGAGGTTACCCCAACAGATATAACCTAGAGGCAAAAAAAATAATTGAGCTGGAAAAGCCAAACCTCTTTATTTGCGGGCATTCGCACATATTAAAAATAATGTACGATAAAAAGTATAATTTACTGCACCTAAACCCCGGAGCTTGCGGAATTCAGGGGTTTCATCAGGTAAAAACCATATTACGGTTTGCCATTGAGGGCTCCGAAATTAAAAACATGGAAATTATTGAATTGGGTAAAAGAGCCTGATTTTGGGCACGAAAAGTTACCAAATCATTAATACTGTTAAAAAAACGCTATTATTAAAAAAATACTTGACTTATGTACTTAAAATGTCCGACATTTGCAGCGCAAAATAAACGATTAAACCCAAAAAAATGAAGACGAACAACCCGATCCTTGACAACATTATTGAAACACAAACTCAAGCTGTTAACAGCTGGGTAGATTCTACTAAAAAAATTCAATCTGCTTTAATGGGCGGAAACATTGCTACAGAAGGACAAAACATCTACAAAGAGTGGATGGAAAAACAAATGGGCGCATTTAGCGGCATGCAAGCTAACTACTCTAAAATGGATACCAGCAAACCAGAAGAGTTCTTTAAAAACTGGTATAACCAACAATTAGCTGAAGTAAAAAAAATGACTGATTTTAACCAGGGCATTTATAGCAGCGTAGCTAATTTCGGTAAATCTCCGGCTGATTATATGACTAACTACAGTCAAGCTAACCAAGCGTGGACAAAAATTTACAACACTTGGATGGGCACACTTAACTCTACTTACGATACATTTTCAAAAAATATTCCTAGCTCTTTAAACCAAGATGCTTTCAAAAATATTTTTGAAGGAAGTAAAGTTTATTTAAAACTTCAAGAGTTTTGGCAACCTGCTTTTGCATCTTTTCAAAACGGAAATTTTACAGCTGATAATTTTAAAAAATTCATGCAGCCTAACGCTTACAAAGAAATTACGGAGCAAATGTTCCAATCTATGTACGGTCAGGCAACATTAAAAGATGTATTTGATGCCTCTATCAAAAAAATACAAGACTTTTTTGTTAACCAACATAACTTATCAAAAGAGTACGCAAGCACTTTTACCAATATCTCTAACGAATATCCTCAGTTAATTTCTGGTGATTTTGCAAAGCTTACTGATATGTACAAACATGCACAAAACGTGTTTGGAAAAAGCTTTGAGCCAATTTTAAAATTAGCTCAACCAGGTAAAGAAAAAGAAGCTATCGAAGCAAACATTGCTTTATTAGATAAAATTTCTGAGTACTCTGTAAAACAAGCTCAATTGCAACAACACATGTATAGCACTACTCAAAAAGCAATTGAAGAGTCGGCAAAACATGCGTTTGAAAAAATTACGCCTGATACTTTACAACAACAAAGCTTTACTGAATTTTATAACGAGTGGTTAAAAACAAACGAAACTTTGTTTACTGAACTTTTTGAATCAGACGATTACTCTAAACTTAAAGGTGAACTTTTAAGCATCTCTATGGATGTGAAAAAAGATTTTGAAAAACAATACGAAAGCGTATTTGCTATTTACCCTATTGTTTTTAAAAGCGAAGCTGAAGAGTTATACAAAACTGTTTACGAATTAAAAAAACAAGTAAAAGCTCTTGAAACACGTTTAGCTGCTCAAGGCGCTGCTACAATTACTTTTGATGACGAAGACAAAACTTCTAAAACTGCTACTAAAAAGAAGTAATCTTTAATTCTCTAATACTAAAAGCTCCTGTTGTGTTTATACAACAGGGGCTTTTTTATTGCACTGCTATGCTTTATTCTTGGTTTCCTTATCTATTGTTATAAAAGCAATTTGCCTATGTCATTTTGAATAATAGGCTGAAGTAAAGAGAATTTACAGTGTACTGCGGGGTGAAGAGAAGTTTGGTGTAGAAACCTACTATATAAAGATTTCTCCTTAGGAGGGTTAACATGATCAGAAGCAACAAGAATCAAGATTGTTTCAAGGCATTTACACACCATTCTTTATTCTTAATAGATTACAACAGATCAATAAAAAAACCGCCGTATGATAGTTCATACAGCGGTTTCAGAAAGTTTAAAGAAGCTTATTTTACAATAACTAAGCGTTTGTTTACAACACCTTCGTTACCCATAATGCTTACATTATAAACGCCTTCAGCTAAATTACTTGCATCAACATTTATATTTCCGTTTATAGTTTGGCTAAATACTAGTTTACCGTTTACATCAAACACTTGTACAGTTTGTTTTTCTGTTGCGGTAGTTTCTATAGTAAAGTTGCCTTTGTTAGGATTAGGGTAAATGTTAACCTGACTAGCATTTGATAAAGACTTAATGCCTGACATGCGGTTATTATTTTGATTACTGTGCGATTTAACCTTCGCAGCCATTGTGCTGTTATTTCCGTTTAACCTAAGTGTTGGAGTACAGTTAAAGCCGTTAGATGAAACGCGCCAATCGCCTGTTGTAGCATAAGTGCTATAGTTTGGATCGGTTATGTTTGTTTGTGTACCAGATCCTGAAGCAATAACCTGCCAATTTCCGGTGCTATTATTATCTCTTTCTAAATCAACCGAGCTTACCGGTGTAAGTGTCATATTCTCTACAGCATAGGTGTTCCAGGTAAATGTACCTGAGCCATTGCCTACAAAATATACTGTATTATGATAAGGGCTCATAAAACTATAAGCACCGCTGGTATCCATAAATTGAATTTTATAACGATATGTACTAACCATAGGGTCTCCGTTAGCTGGACCAATACTACGAACTGTATCCATAAACTGACTTAAAGCGTTATATGGCTGCGAGCCTATTTCTTTATAAATTCCGCTTGCAACTTCGCGGTAGATAATAAATTTGCTTGCGGTAGGGTAAGCTGTTTTATCCCAATAAACATAATTGTATTCATTTACGCCTATGCTATCATCAGATACCAAACAAATATTTGGAGTTACCGGTAAAGTAGCCATGTTGTTTACAATAAATGCATCTCCATATGAATTTGCTGAAGTAAGTGCTATTCCGTTAAAAGAAATAGTAGGAGAATTATATTCACCAGTAATATATAAAGCACCATGAGGTCCGGTTGTAATGCCATTACCTTGATCAAGAGAATCTCCTCCGGCAGTTCTTGCCCAAGACAACATACCGTTAGATTTGTATTTTGCTACAAAAACATCATATGTAGGGTTTCCTGTACTTGCGTTTGTAAACCATGTATTAAAAAGGGTTATAGGACCAACATTTAACGAATCTGAACTATAACTTCCTATAATATATGGGTTTCCGGCTGCATCAAGTGTTATGCTGTTACCATTGTTATTAGAAAATCCGTCTCCCTGAGTACATTGTGCCCATAAATCGTTTCCGTTAGCATCGTATTTTGCTATAAAAGCCTCTAATGAATTTGTGTTATTTGTAACGCTATGTGTGCCAAAAGAAACAGTAGACGAAGCACCAATGTTCCCTGTTATATATACATTTCCGGCAGCATCAGAAGCTAATGAAAATGCAGCGTCATTATCAGTACTACCAGCTGTTTTTAACCACTGAAAAGTACCACTTGTATTGTATTTAACTACAAACATATCAATGTACCCATTATTAGCAAGAGTAGTTCCGCCAAATGTAATATTGCTTGATTCAAAACTACCGGTTACGTATACGTTACCTGCTGCATCTGCACCAATTCCATATCCAAGTGCATCACCGGTTGTGCTAGAATTACTGGTGCTTCCTTTTACCCATAAACTATTACCGTTATTATCAAACTTAGCTATAAAAACGTCATTAGTAACACCATCATTAGTACCGTTAATTGCGTTATTAATTCCAAAGGCAATTGATGTGCTGCTAAAATACCCGGTAATATATACATTGTTTGAAGCATCTACTGCAACACCATAGGCTTTGGATGCTGCATTTCCTGTGCCTTGTTGTGCCCACTGAGCAACACCACTTGAGTTATATTTTGCAACAAAGGCCGTATAACCGCTTGTATTTATTAATTTAACAGTACCGCCAAAATTAAGTGTGTCGGCATTATAATAACCTGATACATACACGTTTCCGGCAGCATCTGTTGCTAAGCCATTAGGATTAGTTCCGCCATTTCCGCCGGCTTGTTTTGCCCACAGTAAATTACCACACGAATCGTATTTTGCTAAATACATATAAGGGCCAGCCCCATATACATTGTGTAAAGTGGTGGTGCTAAAAGTTATGGTTGTTGAATAATAATAACCTAAAGCATAAACGTTGCCCGAAGCATCTGTAGCAACAGCATTACCGCCATCTTCAAAAGTTCCGCCTGCTTTTTTAGCCCATGCACAAGATGATTGTGCTTTTGCCTGATTTGATAAAACAACGGCTGCAACAAACAACAGTGTTGTAAATAACGTAGTGATTTTTTTCATGTAAGTGGTTTTAATTTTTAAGGAAATAAAGGTAATAAATATTTAGTTACCAATACGAATCAAAGAAATACTGATATGTTAAATCATTGACTTAGTAGTAAATAAAATGAAATTCATCATAAAAAATGAAGCTTATCTGTTACCACGCTTGCTAATGCTTTTTTCTAATTTTCTGCGCTGATTTTCTCGGCGGCGGGCACCACCTAAATTAACCTTTTTGTTTTTCTCTTTTTTCTCGGCGAAGGCGCTATTGGTTGGTACTAATTTCTTCCCCTTTTTGGAGTTTTTATTTATATTTTTATCTTTTTTAACCGGTATCTCATCCGTAGTTAACTCGTCAGAAATTTCGACATCACTTGGTATAGTAAGAATTGGAATTTTTTTATTCATTAATTCCTCAATTTCTTTTTGTTTTTCTTTTTCAGCCGGAATGACAAAACTCAATGCTATACCTGTTTTTTCGGCTCTTCCGGTTCTTCCAATTCGGTGTATATAAACGGCTGCTTCTCTTGGTATATCAAAGTTTATAACGTGCGTAACATCTGTAATATCTATGCCGCGTGCTATAACATCGGTTGCAATTAATAAACGGTGTGTGCCATCTTGCAATTGTCTTACGGCAGTAAAACGGCGTTGCTGCGATTTATTAGAATGTATCAAACTTATTTGATCGGGGAAAGTAACCTTAATCATTTTATACAAAACATCGGCTACTTTTTTATTTTTTACAAAAAGTAATGCCTTGCTAATACTTGGGTCGTTTGCCAATAACGATTGTAATAAATTTACCTTGGTATAAAAATTAGGCACCTGATATGCTCCTTGTGTAATATTTGCCAAGGGAGTTCCTCGCGAAATCAACTCTATATACTCGGGTTTATAAAAATAATCTGTAATCATTTTCTCAACTTCATCTGTAAGCGTAGCCGAAAATAAAAGGTTTTGTCTTTTAGGAGGCAATGCATCCATTATTTGTAAAAGCTGAGGCCTGAAACCTAAATTAAGCATTTCATCAACCTCGTCAATCACTAATTTTTTTACGGAGTTTAGCTGTAATACACGGCTTAAATATAAATCCATCAATCGGCCGGGTGTTGCTACTAAAATGTCAACCCCATCATATACCTGTTGTTTTTGTGCTGTTGTTTTTACACCACCATACACACCCAGGCAGCGTACACTCATGTATTTAGATAGTTTTTCTATTTCGCCAACAACCTGTACAACTAACTCGCGGGTTGGAACAACAATCAGTACACGTGGTTGTCTCTGCTCCGAATAGGTCAATTGCCTGAGTAAAGGCAAGATATAAGCAAATGTTTTTCCGGTACCGGTTTGTGCAATGCCTATGGCATCTTTGCCCGACATGATGATGGGGAATGCTTTTTCCTGAATGGGGGTAGGAGTTACAAAGCCTAAATCATCTAAAGCTTTATGTAATTGTTTTGATAAGTTGAGGTCGTTAAAAGTGCTCACGGCTTGTAAAATTTGCGTAAAGATACTTTAAATAAATAGCAAGTTTGTATTGAATAAAAACGCGTGATTTAAGTAAAAACTATCCACAACATATCGTTAATTATTTGTGTTTTTTACATTTTTATTTTCAATTTAAAAGCTATACCTTTCATAGCTTATTTTAACGCACTAAATTTTTATGAAGGCATATGTTTTTCCCGGACAAGGTTCTCAGTTTTCGGGCATGGGTAAAGAGTTATACGATGGCAATTCTACCGCAAAAAGTTTATTTGAAAAGGCTAATGATATATTAGGTTTTCGCATTACGGATGTAATGTTTGATGGCACGGATGAAGAATTAAGACAAACAAAAATTACGCAGCCAGCTATATTTTTACACTCGGTTGTTTTAGCACATACTTTGGCAGACTTTAAGCCTGATATGGTTGCAGGGCATTCGTTAGGAGAGTTTTCGGCCTTGGTTGCCAATAAAACATTATCGTTTGATGATGCTTTGAAATTAGTTTACAAACGTGCTATGGCTATGCAAAAAGCTTGCGAAATTAACCCAAGCACTATGGCCGCGGTTTTAAATTTAGATGATAAAATTGTGGAAGAAGTTTGCGCCAGCATTACACGCGAAACAGGTGAGGTTGTTGTGGCGGCAAACTATAATTGTCCGGGTCAGTTAGTAATTTCGGGCAGTATAAAGGGGATTGAAATTGCTTGCGAAAAAATGAAAGCTGCCGGAGCTAAACGTGCTTTGGTGTTACCGGTTGGTGGCGCATTTCATTCACCATTGATGGAGCCTGCCAGAGCAGAATTAGCCGAAGCAATTAATCAAACAAATTTTAGTGCACCTATTTGTGCAGTATATCAAAACGTAACGGCAAAAGCGGTAACTAAGCCCGATGAAATAAAAAAGAATTTAATAGCCCAATTAACTGCGCCTGTACGTTGGACACAAACTGTAGAACAAATGCTGGCCGATGGCGCTACAAATTTTGTAGAAGTTGGACCGGGTAAAGTGTTGCAGGGTTTAATTAAAAAAGTAAATAAAGACGCTGAAGCGATAAGCGCATAACAATATGATAAAACACACCCGTATACTTTTAGTTTTTGGTTTTTTAGTTTTTGCTAATCAGTTTATTTACGCGCAACGATTTTTACAAGGCATAGCACTTTTTATAGGCGAAACTTCTTCGCGGGATAGATATATAAATTTATATCCGCAAGACCCACAACATGACCCTACATTTTTACATGCTTATCCACCTTCGCACAAGTCGGCTGAGCTGGAAAATTTTAGTGTGGGCTTTTTTGCCGAAATGCTTAAAAGTTATGATTGGCGCTGGGTTACCGAAATAGATTTTTGTAACAAAGGTGCTTTAGAACACGAATTATTAAATCCATATACTAATGCACAACGTTTTGCGACAAATCACTACTCTAACCTGCAATGGAACAACTATTTAAAACGCTGGATTGATTTAGGTTTTAAGTTTAGAACTTACGCTATGGTAGGCGCACGACTTGAATTTACAGTTGCAAGTGCTACACCGGCTTATACATATATTTCGGGTAGAGCAGCAAAACTTACGGTTAGCCCCGATGTGGCAATAGGAGCCGAGTTTCATTTAAAAGGCCCTTGGAATTTATTTGTAGAAGAGCATTATAACCCCGATGTTATTCCGCTATATACAAATGGAAAAGTAACAATGTGGAATCGTACTTGGGAAACACGTTTAGGAATTATATACAGGTTTAAGGCCGGTATAGGCTCAGTAGATTTAGATTGTAACGCACCACGCTATCACGGCAGATAAAAAGTAAAAATATGGTTATTTCAAAAGAAGCTTTGTACTCACTTACCAAAGGAGTAATGATGCCACAAGAAGAAATGCTTGAGGTGGCTCGTAAAAAAGGAAAGCTGTTTATTGGCATTCCGAATGAAATTGCTTATCAGGAAAACCGTGTGCCTTTAGTGCCCGATGCTGTTGCCCTATTAGTTAACAATGGACACCGCGTGTTGATAGAAACCAATGCCGGCAAAGCTGCTAACTTTTTAGATAATGATTATAGCGAAGCAGGCGCAGAAATTGCTTACTCTGCCGAAGAAGTTTATAAAGCAGATATCGTTATAAAAATTGCTCCACCAACGATGGAAGAGGTTGAGCTTTGTCAGCAAAAACAAACCATATTATCAGCATTACAATTTACAGCACATGCCGAAGATTTCTTAAAAAAATTATCTCAGAAAAAAATAAACGCTGTAGCTGTTGATTGGATTACGGATGACCAAGGCATTTTTCCTTTTGTACGTGCCATGGGTGAAATTGCCGGAGGTGCATCTATATTAATTGCAGCAGAGTATCTTACTAATACGCATAATGGAGTTGGTTCTATTTTAGGTGGCATATCAGGTATATCGCCAACCGAGGTTGTTATTGTGGGTGCCGGCACAGTAGGTGAATTTGCGGCGCGTGCTGCTATTGGTTTAGGAGCTTATGTAAAAGTATTTGATAGTTCAACCAGTCGTTTACGCCGTTTACAAAGTTCTTTAGGTGCACGTATATTTACTTCTATTATTCAGCCAAAAGTTTTGGCTAAGCATTTAAAATCGGCTGATGTGGTTATTGGTGCTATCCGTTCTAAAACAGGCAGAGCCCCAATTATTATCAGCGAAGAAATGGTAAGCGAAATGAAAGTAGGTGCTGTTATTATTGATGTGAGCATAGACCAGGGGGGTTGCTGCGAAACATCGGAAGTAACCAATCATACAAAACCTATTTTCAGAAAACACGGTGTAATACATTATTGCGTGCCTAATATTGCATCACGAGTTTCTCGTACGGCATCATATGCATTTAGTAATTTATACTTGCAAATATTATTGGCGTTAGGAGAGGAGGGTGGTTTTGAAAGTCTTATTCGTAAAGATACGGGCTTGCGTAATGGTGTGTATTTTTATAATGGTGTGTTAACCAACCAGTACTTAGCCGAGTCATTTA
Source organism: Bacteroidota bacterium (assembly GCA_013288015.1). Classification (GTDB taxonomy): domain Bacteria; phylum Bacteroidota; class Bacteroidia; order B-17B0; family Aurantibacillaceae; genus PALSA-968. Next base: position 46,782 of record JABDCR010000007.1, read on the forward strand.
ATTTACCTTACAAAGACATTAACTTGTTAGTAGGCATGTACTAATTCTGTATTAAAATTATGAGCGAAGAAAAAATAAGAGTTGGCATTACACAAGGCGATATAAATGGTGTAGGATTAGAAATAATTTTAAAAACATTTACTGAGCCTGAGTTGCTTGATATTTGTACCCCGGTGTTATTTAGTTCACAAAAAACAGTTGCTTACTACCGTAAAGTAATTGGCATGGATGAATTAAATTTTAATGCCGTACGCGATGTAAAACAAATTGTACCTAAAAAACTAAACGTAGTTGTTTGCTACGAAGAAGAGGTACCTTTTGATATTGGAAAATCAACCAAAGAGGGTGGGAAATATTCTCTCATCTCTTTGCAAAAAGCTGCTGAGGCAGCTAAACAAGGTGTTGTTGATGTGTTGGTAACAGCGCCTATCAACAAAAAAAATATACAATCAGAAAATTTTAAATTCCCCGGGCATAGTGAATTTTTAGCCTCTTATTTCGGATTTGAAAAAGGAGCTATGATGCTAATGTGCAGCGATGATTTGCGTGTTGGTTTAGTTACCGGGCATGTGCCTTTGCAACAAGTAACTTCACTTATTACCGAAGAGAAAGTAGCTGATAAAATTATTCATCTGAATAAAACACTGAAAACAGATTTCGGCATTCAAAAACCACGCATTGCAGTTTTAGCACTTAACCCGCACGCAGGCGATGGAGGTGTTATTGGTAATGAAGATGATACGGTTATTAAACCTGCCATTAATAGATTGAAAGAAGAAATTATGGTTTATGGTCCGTATCCGGCTGATGGATTTTTTGGTGCAGAGACCTATAAAAAATTTGATGCAGTACTTGCTATGTATCACGACCAAGGATTAATTCCGTTTAAAGCTTTATCGTTTAACAATGGTGTAAACTTTACAACAGGTTTACCGGTTGTGCGCACATCGCCAGACCATGGCACCGCTTACGATATTGCCGGAAAAAATGTAGCTGATGGAGGCTCTTTCCGTAAAGCATTATATATGGCCATTGATATTTATAGAAGTAGGAAAGCATATAAAGAGGGAAGTGCAAATCCTTTGAAATCAAACCCAATTAGTAAACAAACATCTTTTAGAGATTAATAAAACCACAGCATGAAAGACTTAGTACAAAATTTTCCGAAGCAATTACAAGAGGCATTAAACATTGCGCAGGCTGCGAAAATTTCGGCACCAAAAAAAATAGATAATATTTTAATTACGGGTTTAGGTGGCTCGGGCATTGGAGGAACTAATGTAGCTGAGCTGGCTATAAAAATTGCAACAGTACCGGTTACTATTAGTAAAGATTATTTTATTCCGGGTTTTGTAAGCGAAAACACTTTGGTTATTGTTTGCTCATATTCTGGCAACACCGAAGAAACTATTAGTGCTATGCAATTGGCTATGCAAAAAAAGGCACAATTTGTTTGTATAACCAGTGGCGGAAAAATTAAAGAAATTGCCGAGCAACATAAATATGATTTAATTGTTATTCCGGGTGGGTTTCCTCCTCGCTCTTGCATCGGATATTCGTTAGTGCAATTACTGCATGTGTTTGAAGCAAAACAAATTGCTAACCTTCATTATAAAAAAGAAGTGGAAGCCGCTATTGCATTATTGATTGAGAAAGAAGCAGACATTAAAGCAAAAGCAAAAGCGTTTGCCGATAAATTGCATAATAAAATACCTGTAATTTATTCTTTAGGTAATACAGAAGGTTTGGCTGTGCGTTTTCGTCAGCAAATAAACGAGAACAGTAAAATGCTTTGCTGGCACCACGTTATACCTGAAATGAACCACAACGAATTAGTTGGTTGGGCAGGTGGCAACAAAAATTTAGCCGTTTGTGTTTTACGCACCAGTTATGATTATGAAAGAAACGTAACACGTTTAGAAATAAACAAAGAGATTTTTGCTAAGTACACTGATACTGTTTTTGATATTGTGGCCGAAGGAAATTCGCCTTTGGTGCAAGCATTGTATTTAATTCATTTAACGGATTGGGTAAGTTGCTACTTAGCTGATTTAAAAAACATAGACCCAACCGAAGTAAAAGTTATTGATTTTTTAAAGGGAGCCTTAGCTAAGGTTTAAGAACTCAATGATTCTACGTTCAGAAAAAATAACAAAGCGATATAAAAGCCGTACGGTTGCCAACGAGGTTAGTGTTGAAGTAAAACAAGGAGAAATTGTTGGTTTGCTTGGGCCAAACGGTGCAGGTAAAACAACTTCGTTTTACATGATTGTTGGGATGATAAAACCCAATGCAGGCCGTATTTTTTTAGATGATGTTGAAATTACAGATTTACCCATGTACAAACGCTCACAAATGGGCATTGGGTATCTTCCCCAGGAAGCATCGGTGTTTCGTAAATTAAGCATTGAAGATAATATACGTGCGGTGCTTGAAATGACCAAGCTAACCAAGCAGGAGCAAGCAGAAAAATTAGAATCACTTATTAGTGAATTTAATTTAAATCATGTACGAAAAAATTTGGGCGACCAGTTATCGGGTGGTGAGCGCAGACGTACTGAGATTGCACGTTGCCTGGCTACCAACCCAAAATTTATTTTGTTAGACGAACCCTTTGCGGGCGTTGACCCCATTGCGGTTGAAGACATACAAAACGTAGTTAGAAAACTAAAAGAAAAAAACATTGGTATTTTAATTACCGACCATAACGTACACGAAACACTATCTATAACCGATAGAGCTTATTTACTTTTTGAAGGAAGTGTAATTAAACAAGGTAGCGCTGATGATTTAGCGAACGACGAACAAGTCCGTAGAGTTTACTTAGGACAGAATTTTGAGTTGAGGAAGTAATATGCCTAGTTATTGTACAACTTACTTTTAAAAGTTGCGCTGTTGTATTTCTTTTTTACTTCTGTCCAAACTTTAGAGTCTGCCGCAGGTGCGGATTTTGAAAGAGCATCCCATTCTTTAGTTATGTTTCTAATACATTCTTCAAGGTGGTTGTTATCGGTAAATGTTTTTTTTGAAACATATTCTATTTGTCTTCTTAATGCACCATAATTACTCGCGACTTCCTTGTGCTTTTCTGCTCGTTCACCATATTTTAAAAAAGTTTGCAAACCAACAAGAATTGCTGCAGTCACACTCACAAGATAAAAAATTGCAGAGTAGACCCCTTCTGTTTTAACTTCTTTAGTCGCGCCTAATAAGGCCACAATAACTAATGCAATAATTCCTAATGTATGATGATGTCTCTGTAGTTTTTTTGCGGATTCGTAGTGAGCTTCTACTGCTCGAGTTACTCGTCTGTCCCATTCTTCAAAAGTCGTCTTATAATTGGTCATGTTTTTATTTATGAGTTTTTAAAACTCATCATTATCATTAAACAAAGAGTTTCTGTTTTTTGACGGTATTTTTCCCATTTGTCGGTAAGCTTTTTCAGTGGCTTCTCTACCGCGTGGGGTGCGTTGCAAATAACCTTCCTGTATTAAAAAAGGTTCGTACACTTCTTCAATCGTTCCGGCTTCTTCACCTACTGCGGTACTAATAGTTGTAATGCCCACAGGGCCTCCTTTAAATTTTTCTATAATGGCACTTAGTATACGGTGGTCCATTTCATCCAAGCCATTGGCATCAACACTAAGTGCTTTGAGCGAGTATAGGGCAATTTCTAAATCAATTTTTCCCGTGCCTTTTATTTGTGCAAAATCACGTACACGGCGTAATAATGCATTTGCAATACGTGGGGTACCACGGCTACGGCGAGCAATTTCAAATGCAGCCTCGTGTTCAATTTCTATTTGTAAAATGCCTGCGCTGCGTTTTACAATACCGGTAAGTACAGTTGATGTATAATAATTTAAGCGTGATGTAATGCCAAAGCGAGCACGTAGAGGTGATGTAAGCAAACCACTACGTGTAGTTGCACCCACTAAAGTAAAAGGGTTTAATTTTATTTGTACGCTGCGGGCACTTGGGCCGCTATCAAGCATAATATCAATTTTGTAATCCTCCATGGCAGAGTACAAGTATTCTTCAACCACAGGGCTTAAACGATGTATCTCATCAATAAATAAAACATCGTAAGGTTCCAGGTTAGTAAGTAAGCCTGCTAAATCGCCGGGTTTATCAAGCACGGGGCCCGATGTAATTTTTATGCTAACCCCTAAATCTTGCGAAATAATATGCGCCAAAGTTGTTTTACCTAAACCCGGAGGGCCGTGCAAAAGCACATGGTCTAATGCCTCTTGCCTTTGCTTAGCCGCTTGCACAAACACACGTAAGTTATCTACCACACCTTCTTGTCCGTTAAAATCATCAAACAAAATGGGGCGCAAAGCACGCTCGGCTTCTTTCTCGGCAGATGATAAATTCTCTTCTTCGGGGTTTAAGTTCTCGTTCATTTCTTCTTCAAAGATAGCCTTTAAACGCTTTGCTTTTTAACCTGTTCGTCCATCAGTTTAATGCCCTCAACAAAACTATGCGGGTTATAACCCAGGTCTTTTATAGCTTTATCAAGTATAAAACCTGTAATGGGTGGGCGTTTGGCAGGTTGTTTTATATCAGCTGATTTTGATGGAGTGATTAAGGATTTATCCAATCCATAATAATCGGCCACCTGGTGTACCAATTGCAAAATGCTTAAAAAATCTTTACCGGATATATTGTAAACCCCTTGCGCTTTTTTCTGTACCAATAAAATACAACCATCGGCTAAATCTTCGGCCAGAGTTGGGGTTCTAAACTGGTCGTCAACCACGTTTATTTTTTTGCCTTGTTCTAAATTTTGCTTGGCCCATAAAACAATGTTACTGCGGCTCATGTTATCAACTATGCCGTATACCAAAACGGTACGTGCAATTGCCCAATGTAGTTTACTGCTTTGTATAATTTTTTCGGCATTTAATTTAGTCTCGGCATAAAAACTAAGTGGGTTAGGTTTTTCTTCTTCGGTAAGCGGGCCATGTGTTCCATCAAAAATAAAATCGGTAGACAGATGTACCAACTGTGGCTTGTAACCCGCATTTTTTTGCTGAAGGTTTTGCAGAGCATCCACTATATAACGCACGGCACTTGTGTTCATGGCTACCGCCCCTTCTTTATCGGTTTCGCAGGCATCTACGTTTGTCATGGCAGCAGTGTGTATAACAGCATCGGGCATATGTTTTGTTAAAACCTGGTGCACCTGCTTTTCATTGGTTATGTCCATTTCATCATACACATAACCGCTTGTTTGCAACAATCTGTTTTCTCCACGAGCTGTTGCAATAAGGTTTACATTGGCCTGGTTGCGCAGTTTGTACACCAGTTTTTGACCCAATAAACCGTTGCTGCCTGTAATTAATATTTTCATTTAATATAAGAATTAGTAAATTCGTTTTTATAATTGGCATCTAAAATAAGTAAAAATTATGCTTGACTCACCCTTACACGAACATCATTTATTAAGATATAAAGTTGACATTGAGGATAAGCCCATGCGCAGCTTTTCTAAAACGGCTATTGTAAGCTTTTTTGACGAAAGCGATAAAAAAGTGGTTGTATTTAAGTATGGCGTAATTACGAAAGAAGAGATATTTGAAAAAATAAATAAAGGAGAAGACATGAACCTTAATGGGGCTTATGTATATAATTTCTCGTTAACCGATTACAGGGTTGATAAAGGCTTGGATGATAGTGTGCTTATTACACTAAAAAATTTCTCGGCCAAAAAGGCCTTTTTTGATTGCGATATTGTAAATGATTTTACCTACACAAATTTTGAAGGCGATAAAGTAGTTTTTGATTCGGCTATTTTTGGAAACGGAACCACCAATTTTAGCAACTCGGTTTTTTGTAATGGCGATGTAAGTTTTAAAAAAACAAAATACGGTAGCGGAAGCACCAATTTTCAGAGTGTAAAATTTGGCGATGGCCTGGTTGTGTTTAACAACACCAATTTTGGTACAGGTAACCTGTCGTTTGTTGATTGTAATTTCAGTAATGGTAATGTTGATTTTAGGAACACGTATTTTGGCGATGGGCATGTAGATTTTAAGTTTGCCAAGTTTGCCAGCGGCGATTTAAGTTTTGAAAAAGCAGCCTTTGGTAAAGGAAAAAAAGATTTTAAAAATGTTGAGTTTGGCGGCGGTAAAATAGATTTCAGACGTGTTGAGTTTAACGATGGCGATGTATCGTTTGACGGAGCTGAGTTTGGCGATGGCAAAGTATCTTTTAGAAGTGCGCGTTTTGGGCATGGCGAAAAATTATTTACCCAGGCCGATTTTGCCAAAGGCGAGGCTCAGTTTGATTTGGTTGAGTTTGGTTCGGGGTCGGTAAATTTTAATAAAGCTACCGTAACCGATATTTCGTTTAAGGGTTGCGCGCTTAATTGCTATATTGATTTACGTTTTAACACCTGTCGCACGGTTGGTTTAAGCAACACCATTGTACGCGATATTTTAGATGTAAAACCCGAAGATGAAAAAGTAGTTATTTCGGTTTTTGATATATCGGGCATGCGCATTTTAGGCCGTATGTTTATTGATTGGCGTGCTAACAATGTATATGATTTAATTTATCAGCAAACCGAAACCACCCTTTTCCAAAAGGCAGAGCAGTTTAGAATTTTGAAAGAGAATTTTAGAAACAATGGGCAGTACGAAGATGAAGATGCTGCTTACTTAGAATTTAAACGCTGCGAGGCCAAAGCAAACTTAAACGCCGCTATTGAAAAAGATAAAAAAAATGCCCTGTGGGCTTATCCTAATTTTTATTTTCAAAAATATGTGTTTGATTATGTGGGCCGTTATGCTACCGACCCAATACGGGTTTTATCAAACATGTTTTTGGCCTTTACGGGTTTTAGTTTTATTTACTATTTTATTACTGAATATTTTCCGAGTTTTGGCACGGTGGCCACAACATTACCACCCGAGTTACAACACATACATAGTTTTGGTAACTGCGTTTACTATAGTGCTATAACCTTTTTTACCATAGGTTATGGTGATTATTTTGCCGAAGGTTACCTAAAGCCATTTGCCGCCTTTGAAGGCTTTACAGGGGTGTTTTTAATGAGTTATTTTACGGTTGCTTTTGTAAGGAAGATTTTGAGGTAGAATGACAGATAAGAAATTAATAAATGCTTGGCAAAAAGCTGCTGTTGACTTAAAATTAAATATACAGACACCTTTTGTTTTAAATAAAATAAACGGTGGAGAAATTAAATGTCTGTTGCTAATTGAAAATTTTGGCAGTAAAAAAGGAACACTTATTCTTTCTACCGATGACATGGACGACTTCGATGAACCTGAAAAGTACGGTTATTATTGCTCAGCTTTAAACCCATTTCATTATTCCAAATATAATCGCGACGGTTTTGTAGAGACATTAATTGATTGGGGTTTTTATGGGAAAGAAGATGAAAAGCCAACTTGGTATAATGGAGTTGTCTATTAGATAAAAAACATACCGCAAAGTACATATATACTTGCCGCATAGTACAAGCTAAAAAATAGTGCCAAGTAATTTTGTAATAAATTAAAACCATTACAAAATGAACACAAAAACATCTTTTTATTTAATGCACCGTAGCGAGCAAACTAGTTGGTTACGAGAAAACCACCCCAATGCTTTTTTGTTGCTAACCATTATTGCCGAACGTGCCCGTTGGAACGAAAAAAACTTAACAGGCGGTTTAAAACCTTTGCAATGTGTACTTGGCACCACCGAAATATTATGGAAAGGTTGTACACGCATGCAATTACGAACAGCCATCAGAACCCTAATACGTAACCATCAAATTGTTACCAAGACAACCAAACGTGGAACCGTTGTAACCCTTATAAATACTGATATAGTAGAGGTTAATATAAATAAAGTTAACCACAAAATAACCAACCAACAACCATCTGAAGGTGAAAATGCAACCACTAACCTAAAAGGTTATAAAAAGATAGAAGGATATAACCTCGACCTCCCTCTTTATTTCTCTAATGATGTTATACATGCTTTAGCTATTGAGTTAAAAAAAGGTGATGCTGAAACTAAACGCTTAACAGAGGAGTTTGTAAAACACTGCGGGGTTTTAAAAACCACTTACTCTAAAAATGCTGCGTTTGCCCTACAGCGAGATTTTAAAGATTATGCAGAAACACATCGAGCAACTGAGCGTCTAGTGCCGTATGGTGTTGTGTATTACAAATAAACAGCCTTGTCATTTAGAACGAGGAACGACTGAGAAATCCATTTCCAAACAGATTTCTCCCTCCGGTCGAAATGACATATGTGGCTTGTTTTTTCCTTAATAAGTTGTTGAATTTTAAATGTGGTATAAAAAAATTAAAAATTACTTTTACCAAAACTTAAAATACAGCATATGAAATTTTTTATTGATACAGCAAACTTGGCTCAAATTAAAGAAGCGCAAGACATGGGCGTACTTGATGGCGTAACTACAAACCCATCATTAATGGCTAAAGAGGGCATTAAGGGGCAAAACAATATTTTAAAACACTACGTAGATATTTGTAACATAACTACCGGCGATGTAAGTGCTGAGGTTATTGCTACCGATTTTGACGGCATGGTTGCCGAAGGCGAAGCTTTAGCTGCCCTGCACGAACGCATTGTGGTAAAAATACCAATGATTAAAGAAGGCGTTAAAGCCATTAAATATTTTACCGAAAAAGGCATTAAAACAAATTGCACCTTGGTTTTCTCTGCCGGGCAAGCTTTATTAGCGGCTAAAGCAGGCGCAACTTATGTGTCTCCGTTTATTGGCAGGTTAGATGATGTTAGCACCGATGGACTTGCGTTAATTGATGATATCAGATTGATTTATGATAACTACGGATACGAAACACAAATTTTAGCGGCATCTGTACGCCACCCAATGCACATTATTGAGTGCGCTAAATTAGGTGCCGATGTAGCTACTTGTCCGTTAAGTGCCATTACAGCTTTATTAAACCACCCCTTAACTACCAGTGGTTTAGCGCAGTTTTTAGCTGACGCTAAGAAGTAATTTTACGTTGTCATTTCGACCGGAGGGAGAAATCTTTATTTGGGTGTATAAGAGAAAAATTGTGCGCAAATAAAGATTTCTCAGTCGTTCCTCCTTCGAAATGACAAGCGTGAATTAAATAACTAAATAATTTTCTTGATTTTTATTTTTGAAGGATAGCCAAAAACTATCCTTCAATTGCTTTTACACCCGGCAAACTTCCTTGCTCAATATATTCTAATAAAGCACCACCGCCTGTAGATACATAACTTACTTTGCTGCTTAGGTGATATTTGTTTATTGCTGCAACCGAATCGCCACCGCCAATTAAACTATAAGCACCCAAAGCAGTAGCTTTTACAATACTTTCGGCAACGGCTTTAGTGCCGGCTTCAAAATTGCTCATTTCAAAAACACCCATAGGGCCGTTCCATAAAATGGTTTTAGAGTTTTTTATAACCTCGCTAAATTGTTTTATAGATTCAGCACCAATGTCTAAACCCATCCATCCATCAGGAATTGAATTGATAGCACATTGTTTATGGTTGGCATCGTTAGCAAAATTATCTGCAATAACAGCATCGGTAGGTAAATGCAATTGCACGCCTTTTTGTTTGGCTTTGGTTAAAAGTTCTTTAGCGGTTTCTAATCTATCATCTTCGCAAAGCGATTTACCAATAGTGCCGCCCATTGCTTTTACAAATGTAAATGCCATACCACCACCAATAATAATGTGCTGTGCACGACTCATTAATTGCTCAATAATTAAAATTTTGTCGGATACTTTTGCACCACCTATAATGGCTGTAAAAGGTTTTTCCGAATTGTGTAACACTTTGCTAATGCTGGCAACCTCACCAGCCATAACGTAACCAAAACATTTATGCACGGCATCAAAATACTTGGCAATAATAGTGGTTGATGCATGTGCGCGGTGTGCGGTACCAAAAGCATCGTTTACATAAATATCGCCATGCTTGGCCAGTTTTTGCGCAAAGGCTTCATCGCCTTTTTCTTCCTCTTTATAAAAACGTAAATTTTCTAACAATAAAACTTCGCCGCTTTTTAAAGCTGCTGACGTTTTAAACGCCTCATCCGATATGCAATCGTTTACAAATTTTACAGGCACACCCAATGCAGCCGAAACATTTTTTACAATATGCTGTAAGGAATATTTATTGGTAGGCCCATCTTTCGGTCTACCCAAGTGCGACATTAAAACTATGCTGCCACCATCTTTCAATATTTTTTTAAGGGTTGGTATAGCTGCGTTTATACGGGTTTCATCCGTTACTTCAAAAGCATCGTTTAAAGGCACGTTAAAATCAACACGAATAACGGCACGCTTGTTTGCAAAATTTATTGAGTCAACTGTTTTCATATTTTACTTGTGATTTTTAGTACTCCTTGTCATTTCGACTGTAGGGAGAAATCCGTTTCTAAACAGATTTCTCAGTCGTTCCTCCTTCGAAATGACAGAAGAGGTTATTTTTTTATTTTAAACATTTCTATTTTTTTCCGGTACTGCCAAAGCCACCTTCGCCGCGTACACTTTCTTCAAGGCTTTCAACGGTTTTCCATTCCACGTTTTCGTGTTTAGCAATAACCATTTGCGCAATGCGCTCACCATCGTTTATTATAAACGTGTCGTTTGATAGGTTAACCAGTATAACTTTTATTTCTCCACGGTAATCGGCATCAATAGTGCCGGGTGAGTTTAAAACCGTTACCCCGTTTTTAAATGCCAAACCACTACGCGGACGAATTTGTGCCTCATAACCCGCAGGCAATTCAATAAACAAAGCCGTAGGCACTAAGGCACGTTGCAGAGGTTTTAATTCAATGGGTGCGGCAAGTTCGGCACGTAAATCCATGCCGGCACTTTGGTTGGTAGCATAACTTGGTAAAGCATGCTTGCTTTTATTTACAATTTTAACTGATAGCATTTAACTGTTTTAGGTTTGGAAGCTCGAATTTAATAAACAACCAACAATAAATTGCGAGCAATATATTATTTAAAATTAATTCTGTAAACACCGATACATGTCCTTGCCATATAAGCGACACAAAATAAAACACCAAGGCAAACCCGAAAAAGAAAACAAAGCTGCGCAGGTTATAATTTGTTTTGTAATATTTTTGTGATAGAAAATACGATACCACCATCATACTGGCATACGATATAAGTGTTGCCCAAGCCGATGCCGCATAACTGTATTTAGGGATAAACATAAAATTTATAAGCAATGTAATGGTAGCCCCAAATATGGTTATATAGGCGCCAAACCTTGTTTGTCCGGTTAGTTTGTACCAAACCGATAGGTTAAAATAAATGCCCAAGCATAAATTAGCCAACAATAAAATAGGCACTACAAATAAACCCGCCCAATAATTTTCGCTCACAAAATATTTTATCCAACTCATGTTCATCATCGTTCCTAAAAACAAAAAGGAACAAAAAATGACAAAATACTTCATCACCAAAGCATTTAATTTCCGGGAGTCTTCGCTTTTTGCATGATTAAAAAAGAAAGGCTCGGCCGCAAACTTAAAAGCTTGTATAAAAATGGTCATTAGGATGGAGATTTTGTAACAGGCACCATACACGCCCAAATCATGCATGCCAATATCGGCAGGCAATAATTTTTTTAAAATAATGCGGTCAAAGGTTTCATTAATCATGCCGGCTAAACCAACCACCAACAAAGGCAAGGCGTATTTTAGCATTTGCAGCCACAAGGCTTTATCAAACGTAAACGTAAAGCCCATAAACTCTTTAGTAAGCAAAAGCAAACTAAAAATGTTAGCAATTAGGTTGGCTAAAAAAGCATAACCAATGCCTATTTGCGGGTTATATAAACTACCCAGGGTAGATGTTGTTTGGTTGGCTAAATCATTCTCGTACGCATTTTTGCAGAAGTGAATAAAGAAAATATTTACACCAATGTTTACTAAAATATTGGCAATTTTAATAAAGGCAAATTTCATGGCTTTTTGTTCGGCACGCAAACGTGCAAAGGGTATAGCCATAATAGCATCGGTAGCAATAATCAGCACCATCCATTGTATAAAGTTTACGTTATTGGCGTAATTAAGTTCAGCCGCAATAAAGTTTGAAGACACCAAGCCAATTAAAAGAAACAGCGTTGATGTGCTTATTAAAGAAATAAGTGCGGTGCTATAAACCACATGCTTGTTTTCGTTTTTATTTACAAAATTGAAAAAAGCGGTTTCCATGCCGTACGTAAGAATTACATTTAGGAAAGAGATGTAAGCGTATATCTCCGTATTTATACCAAAATCTGCCGGGTTAGTAAACTTGTAAGTGAAGAAGGGAACCAGCCAGTAATTTAAAAACCTTGGCAAAATGGTGCTTAAACCATATACCGCAGTTTGTGATGCTAGTTTTTTTAACGGATTTGCCAATGCTAAAATTTGTACCCTCAAATGTAAGGCTTATTTTACAAGATAAAATTTTAGATACATTTGTATTTCAACACATTTTACCCATGAAAAATATTTTTACCGGGCTTGCTTTTTTCCTGTTTTTTGTTTTTACCCACAGCTGTTTACAGGCGCAGTACGATACTATTAAGTACGTTAACGGCACCAGACAAGCTGTAAAAATTATAGAAGTAACTAAAAAAGTAATTAAGTTTAAAAACCCGAAAGATACAATGGGGCCAACTTTTGTGGTTAACATCAAAAATATTGAGCAATTTATTTTGAAGGGAGGTTGCGTTGATTTAAAAACAGAAGGTTATTTAAATTGTGTAAAAGACCCCGCTTTTGGCATTATTAAAAGCGAAGATTTTACTAAAAATATTTTTAGTATAGATGCGTTTCAGTTAACAAACTCTCATTTACAAGTATCGTACGAGCATATTTTTAAAAGCAGAACATTTGGCATTATGGGCTTTTATAATCAAGGTTTTTTAAGCGGAAAGGATTCTTTAACCTATAACCGACTCGAATGTAAAATAAATGGAAGTGCTTATTATAAAAACAACTATGGCGGACTGGATTTTAAATTTTATCCTTACGTGCATAAAAAAAATACATTTTGGGTTGCTTTGGGTATAGAAAGTGGCAGGGCAACAAACATGAATATTGATTATCATTCTAAAACGGCGGCTTATCAGTATGGAGCAATGTACTATACCGATTTGCGAAACCCTTTTGCTTACTACGAAAATAAATTATACCTGGGATACCATGTTAATGCCGGGTTTTTATATAGAATAAATAAGCATTTTATTTGTCAGGGAAGCGTTTCGGTAGGGGTAAGTCAGTTTGGTAAAGACCCAGATCCTAACCCTCTGGTTAAAAGCCCTAATTATGCTTATTATTTAAAAGCTAATTTAGGTGTACTATTAGGATACGCTTTTTAAATTTTAGATACATTTGTACTCCGACACATTTTACCCATGAAAAATATTTTTGCCCGACTTGCTTTTTTCCTGTTTTTTGTTTTTGTCCAAAACTGTTTGCAGGCACAGTACGATACCATTAAATATGTTAATGGAACAAAACAAGCTGCCAAAATTATTGAAATAACTAAAAAGGTAGTTCGGTTTAAAAACCCGAAAGATACGCTGGGCCCAACTTTTGTGATTAACATCAAAAATATCGATCAATTTATTTTAAAAGATGGTTGTATTGATTTAAGACAAGAGGGTTATTTAAATTGTGTAAAAGACCCAACTTTTGGCGCTATTAAAAACGAAGATTTTACTAAAAATATAATCAGTATCGATGCTTTGCAGCTAACTGATTCGCATCTGCAGCTTTCGTACGAGCATATTTTTAAAAACAGAAAACTTGGAATAGTAGGTTATTATAATCAGGGTTTATTAGATGGCTTTGATACTTCTGTTTATAAGCGATTAGAAATCAAAATAAATAACAGCGCTTTTTATAAAAAAAATTATGGCGGGTTTGATTTCAAATATTACCCAACAATTCATAAAAGAAATACTTTTTGGATTGCGTTTGGTGTTGAGGCAGGCAGGGTTGTTGAAAAAATTACATATGATCAAACTTCACAAAAATCGATGCCTGGTTTTCAATACATACTAACAACCAACGGTTATGTTTATTCTTCAAATACTAACTATGTATCCTATTATTCAGGACCATCTACTATAAGTTTAGTAAACAGGTTTTTTATCGGTGAGCATTTTAGTAGTGGGTTTTTATTTAGAATAACAAAGCATTTAATTTGCCAGGGGAACCTTTCGGTGGGGTTAAATGAGTTTAGTGGGGTAGAAGGATATAAATATGGCGTAAAAGCAAGTGCCGGTTTATTGTTAGGCTATGCTTTTTAATTACTTACCCGCAATAATTTTATTGATAAGTGCCGTGGTTGAAAAACCTTGTGTAAGTTCAATAGTAACTACTTCTCCGCCACGGGCTTTTACAATGTCATAACCAACAATTTCTTCGGCTTTATAATCAGCACCTTTTACCAGCACATCGGGTTGTACGGCTTTAATTAAATCGTAAGGGGTGTTTTCATCAAACAAAACAACCGCATCAACAATGCCTAAGGCGGCTAAAATAAATGCCCGCGATTGCTCATTGTTTATAGGTCTTTCAGGTGATTTGTTTTGGCGTTTTACCGAAGCATCGGTGTTTAACCCTATAATAAGTTTGTTGCCAAAATCTTTTGCCTTGCTTAAGTATTCTACATGCCCTTGGTGCAAAATATCAAAGCATCCGTTTGTAAAAATAATTTTTTGATTAAACATGCGCCAAACGTTTGCACGTTGTTCAATCTCGTGGCGAGATAAAATTTTATTCAATAGTATTTGCTGATAACTTATCATGCTTATTACTGTTCATTAAAGGTAAGAATAAAAAACATAATCCGCCAATTACAATGATGGCAATAAACTGTGCACCCCATACAATCCAAGGGAAGGCAACTGCTATACCATTAACAACACTATAAAACAAAAGTATTTGAGTGCCAATTAGCTGATAAGCCCCAATGCCACCCGGACTAACCATTACCCCAATTGAGGTAAACAGCATAAAAGCCAGTGCAGGTTTTACGCCCAGAGTTTTGGTTTCATCAAAACAAAAAAGGCAAACGTATAAGCTTAAAAAATACATTACCCATATTAAAAAACTTTGAACTATAAATAGACCCGGTTTTTCAAGGTCTTTTATAGATTTTAAACCATCCCAAAAACTTCGTAACATGCCGCCAATTTTTCCGGTAAAAAGCGATTTTATTTTATTTCTCAATGCAAATAAGGTGCCTGCAATAACTAATAGCACAACAGCAATAATAACCAGGTACAATGTATTGTGTAACAAGCCGCCAAACTTGGCAGATAAAGGTTGTATCACATATATTTTTGTTAAACCAATTAGTTCGCTAAACTGCACAGCCAGTGTAATAAAAAACAACAGTAAAAGTAAAATAACATCTATAATGCGCTCTGTAATTACGGTGCCAAGCACGGCCGCATACGGAATTTTTTCGTACTTAGCCGCCACCCCACATCGGCTAAACTCTCCGGCACGAGGCACTGCGTAGTTTACTACATAACCAATCATAACCCCTGCAAACGAATTTTTAAACGATATTTTATGTCCAATGGGTTTCATCAGCATATCCCAACGCCAGGCACGTACAGCATGAGCCAAAATGCTTATAAGCGCAGAAATAATTACAATAGTATAATTAGCATTTTTAAAAGATTGCTTGGTAGTTTCAATGTCTTTATCAGGAATGTTGTGTATAGAAAGCCAAACTAAACCAATGCCAATAGCGGCAAATAAAATAAGTTGTAAAGTGGATTTTACTTTTGGATTCAATTAGATTAGGTTTTTAAACGATTTGTATTTGTGTCAGGAAAAATTACCCAGGGAGTAAAAGTTTTTGCTTTTTCAAAATCCATCATGGCGTATGAAATAATAATTACCACATCACCCTTAGTTACTTTTAATGCTGCGGGTCCGTTCATGCAAATAACGCCAGAATCACGTTCGCCTTTAATTACGTATGTAATTAAACGCTCACCATTTCTTTTATTAAGTACATGTACTTGCTCGTTTTCAATGAGGTTAGCGGCATCCATTAAATCTTCATCAATAGTAATGCTGCCAATGTAATCCAGCTCGGCTTGCGTAACCGTTACCAAGTGTAATTTCGATTTTAAAACTTTGATTTCCATGAGTTGGGCAAAGGTAAAAATTATTTACGGGTTTTAGCCTTGTAATTGATTTTAACCATGCTGGTAACTTAAAATTGCATAAAACATTTTTCTTTATAAATTTGGCTGTTAACCAAATAAACTGTCGGGTATGAAAAAAGTTTTTGTCTTATCGCTGTCTTTGCTTGTGTGCATGCTAATTACGTTTGCCTGTAAAAAGAGTAGTACAACTACCACCACCACACCTCCTGCATCAACAACCTCGGCACCTACTAACACCACTACAACCAACTTTACGGTAGATGGTGTTTCTGCGAGTATCCCCACGTCGTACACTAATGCTTACGTGAGCACTTATGTGGCTACGGGTTTTGATGGAAGCCACCAGTATCCTCAAATTCAACTAACATTTCCCGGTGCATCAAGTCCGGCATCGGGCAACTATGCCATAGTAAACACCAACGGGGCTTCGCCTGCGGCAGGGCAATGCGAACTTATTTTAGTAAACACTTCAGGCTCATATCCTGCATCATCGGGCAATGTAACTGTAGCAGTTACAACCACTAGCACTATCACAACCACATCGGCTTATTTTACTAATATTTCTTGTGCTTATGCAGGCATTACGCATACGGTTACGGGCAATGTAAAATGGCCATAAACTAAGGTTGTATTTTGGCGTTTGTAAAAAACTCTTTTAAATAAAAAGGTTCAAAGTAGGCTATATCTTCAAATTGTTTTTTCGAGAATTTTGTAAAAGCAAGTGTTGCTATGTTTTTTGCAGATGGAAAAATTTCATCTATAAAAAATGCCTTATTATTGTTTTGTAAGAGTTGTTTTACCTTAGGCATTCCATCGCCAAAAAAGTAAATGGCTTTTTTCAGGTTAAAAACTTCAACCGATTTTTCATCAACCACCAAAGCGTTAACGGGGGTTATGGTTTCTAAGTTTTTATCGTACACAGCACAGTAAACCTCCATACGGCGGGCATCAAGCATGGGGCAGTATAAGGCGTCTTCATTTTTAATTTGTGCAATAGCGTAAGCCATACTTTGCAAGGTGTCTATGCTTATAAGCGGAATTTGCAGCGCGTAACACAAACCTTTTGCCGTGCTAACACCAATGCGTAAACCCGTATAGCTACCGGGGCCTTTACTTATAACAACCGCGTTAATTTGCTTGATAGATAAGTTGGCTTCCTTTAAAACATCCTGAATAAAAACGTGCAAATTTTCAGCATGAGAAAAACCGTTGTTTATTTCTTTATGCGCTAAAATTTTATCATCAGCAGTAACGCAAACCGAGCAAACAGTAGTGGCAGTTTCTATACAAAGTAGATGGGTTGGCATTGCTTAATTATCTTCTGGCAAAGATGGCAAAAACAAACAGACATAAAATAAGGTTCAATAAAATCGTAAGTACGGCAAAACTATAATCGCCACGTTTAAAAAGTTCAAAGGTTTCGAAACTAAAAGTTGAAAAGGTTGATAAGCCCCCACAAAACCCGGTTAAAATAAAGGGGCGATAAGCAGTCATAAAATTTTCTTTCTCGCCAAAATAAACCCAGGCTAATGCAAATACAACACAAGCCAATACATTAGCGCAAAGGGTTGCCCAGGCTAAGCCTGCTAATTGCCAACGGGCAAATAACACCGAAAAGGCAAAGCGTAAAACGCTGCCAATGCCACCCCCAATAAAAACGTAAAGCCAGTTCATCGTACTATTTCTTTTACAAATTACGTAAATTAATTTAAACATATATCTGCAATAGAAAGAGACTTTATTTTTAAAACTTTTCTTTATATTTGGTATACCGTGAAAATTTTTTTGCACATAATTATTACACTGTCTTTTTGTTGTTTTGGTTTTTTGTCATGCGATAAAGACCCCTTTACAAAAATTGAGTTTCATGGTAGAGTTGTAAATTATATGACTAAAGCCCCTTTGCAGGCAAGCATTAGTTTGTCTACCGGTGAGCCGCCCGACGAAAAGGGCAACACAGTTTTTGGGAGTTATACAACCAATGCAAATGGAAGCTTTGATATAAAATCGGAGGGCGGTTGGAATAGTGCTCCCTATTATTTAGTTATTAGTGAAGGAAATCAAGGGGGCTTCACTCAATTGTCTTATAATAATGTAAAAAACAAACAAAATGTTGATGTTGGTGATGTTTTAATGGGCTCATACACTTTTCATTGCAAAGTAACCATAAACCCTATTGATAATTCCGCTATTGACTTTGTAAACTTAGGGTCAGCTAATCATCATTACAATGCGGGAACAGCCACTCAGTTTTTATGTAGTATCACCTATTCTTCTGATGAATATTTTATGTTTGGAAAGAGTTTGGATATTGCCTATAAAATATACCCGGGTGGTGTAGAAAAAGATACCGGTATAAGTGTTCTGGCACTCACACCCGATACTTTAAGTGTTACTGTTAATTATTAATTTTAATATAGTTTTTGATAAGTCTGCCACCAACGGTCGGGTATCTCATCTTTGCAGGCAACTTCATAATCTTTGTATGAGCAGGGTATAAGGGTGTGCCTTTCAAATTTCAAATTTTTATCGGGTGGGTAAGGCACTTCCATCCACCAACGGTCGCTTTTATTGCTTTTGTAAAAATTTATTTCGTATTTATTTTCCTGCAAAAAAACGTGAAAACGGGTGTAATCAGGGCTATTTCTCGATGGAAAATCTTTTTTACGGTTATAAAACCCATCCATAAAGCACCAAATCATTTGTGCTGCTAATGAGGCTGTTTTGCCCTGTACATCATAATCGGGGTTAATTTCATAAACGCCTACTGAAGTTAGTTTATCATTCATGCCGGCATAGCGCATCATTTGGCAGGCTTCTTCTGCATAAAAACCGTTGGGCTGGGCTTCTTCATTAGCCGGGGCATCGCTATGCTTCAATGCATTCATATCAAAACTAAGCATATCGGCATGCCTGATAATGGGCTCAGCTTCAGCAATGTTATCACGTATTTGGCCTAAACGGTAGATATCAAAATACAGCTTGTTCATCATACTAATGCCCGTTTGCGGCACCAAATAGGTTTGGTAGCCAATATTGCTGTAATTAAACAGGTAATTAGGCTGCTGTAAAATAATTTTCCCTAAAAAAGTCTTGTTATTTAGCTCGCTTTCTGCCGACCCAATATCAAAAGTAGCATCTACGCTTACAATGTTTATAGTCTGTTCTAAACGTTCGTAGCCCTTAAACTGGGCAAAGGTTAGGTCTTGCGAGCCCCCAATAATAACAGGTACAATGTTTTTCTTTACTAAAAACTCCACTGTTTCCGATAGGGCGTAAAAAGTATCACTTTCTGTGTGTCCGGGCATAATGTTGCCCAAATCGGCTATGCGGGGCGCAAAACTACCTGCAAATAAGCTATATAAATGCTTTCTAACCTCATCAGGGGCTTTATCAGAGCCTTTGTTGCTTAGGGCGAGCCTATCCTCGCAAACGCCAATAATGGCAATGTCTATATCGTCTAAATCGGGAAAATTATTGGTGTAAATGGCAAAATTGCGCGCAAAACTCTCTTCTGCAAAGTTTTCGGCTAAAAAATTTATTGGAGTAAAAAAATGGGCAATGTCAGACATAATGCGTAATTTTAATTAATCAGCTAAAAATAGAGGAACATTTTTCTTGAAAATTAAGGCTTTGGTAAAGTAATTAACAGTAGCAGTTTAACAACAAAACACCAAAAACACTAAAAATCTTTAAAAATTAAGTTTTTTGTTTATTTGCCGATTAATATATCTTTGCACCGAATTTTAAAAACTAACAAATGTCAGACATTGCAAAAAAAGTTACAACCATTATTGTAGATAAACTTGGCGTGGACGAAAAAGAAGTTACTCCAACTGCAAGTTTCACGAATGATTTAGGCGCTGATTCGCTTGATACTGTTGAATTAATCATGGAATTTGAAAAAGAATTTAACATCGCTATTCCTGACGATCAAGCAGAGAAAATCTCTACCGTTGGCGACGCTATTTCTTATATCGAAACTAACGCAAAGTAATTTTTACACGATTTTTTTAAGAATTATCCTGGATTTTTATTTCAGGATAATTCTTTTTATTTTGTGCAAGATTAAAAATAGCTCCTTTTTATGCAATTAAAGCGCGTAGTGATTACAGGTTTGGGCGGAATTACTCCTTTGGGGAATTCGGTTACTGAATTTTGGAACAACCTGATTAAAGGTGTGAGTGGCGCAGCCAACATTACCCGCTTTAACGCAGAAAAATTTAAAACCCGATTTGCCTGTGAGGTAAAAGGGTTTAATATCGAAGATTATTTCGACAAAAAAGAGGCACGTAAACTGGATGCTTATTCTCAATACGGAATTGCAGCATCTGTTCAGGCAGTTGCAGATTCTGGCATAGGTGCCGATTCAATCGATAAAAACGAAGTAGGTGTTATTTGGGGTTCGGGCATTGGAGGTTTAGATACTTTTCAGGCCGAAGCATTTGGTTTTGCAAAAGGCGATGGCACCCCCCGTTTCAATCCATTCTTTATTCCAAAAATGATAGCCGATATTTGCTCAGGGCATATATCAATGCGTTTTGGCTTTAGAGGACCTAACTTTACTACCGTTTCAGCTTGTGCATCTTCTACCAACGCTTTAATAGATTCTTTTACTTATATCCGCATGGGCAAGGCAAATGCCATTGTAACCGGTGGGTCGGAAGCTGCCATTAATGAGTGCGGTATAGGAGGTTTTAATGCCTGCCAGGCCATGAGCACCCGTAACGAAAATCCGGAAACAGCTTCTCGTCCTTACGATAAAGACCGTGAGGGCTTTGTATTAGGCGAAGGCGGTGTAGCTATTATTTTAGAAGAATTAGAGCATGCAAAGGCACGCGGTGCAAAAATTTATGCTGAAATTATTGGAGGTGGAATGAGTGGCGATGCACATCATATTACTGCCCCACATCCTGATGGATTAGGCGCTAAATTGGTTATGCAACGTGCCCTAAAAGATGCTGAAGTTAACCCTAACGAAGTTGATTACATTAACACACATGGCACCAGTACGCCATTGGGTGATATAGCCGAACTAAAAGCCATTGAAACCTTATTTGGCGAACAGGCTTTTAAAATGAATATAAGTTCAACAAAATCTATGACAGGGCACTTACTTGGTGCAGCCGGGGCTCTTGAGGCTATGGCAACTGTTTTAGCGGTACAAAACGATATAGTGCCACCAACCATTAACTTTACTACAACCGACCCTGAAATTAACCCACGCTTTAACCTTACTTTTAACAAAGCGGTAGCGCGTAAAATAAACATTGCTATAAGCAACACGTTTGGTTTTGGCGGACATAATGCAGCGGTAGTACTTAAAAAATACGTTGCCTAATTTCTTTTGCTGAAATATTTTCAGATAACACGTTACAAAACTCCTTCCGAAAAAAAACTGGCGCAAAGCATTAAAAACCTGTTTGGTTTTTATCCTAAAAACATTTCATTATTTCAGCAAGCGCTAACGCATAGTTCAGCTGCTAAAGAAACGAAGAGCAACGAGCGTTTAGAGTTTTTAGGCGATTCTATTTTAAGTACCATTGTAGCCGAATATTTATTTAGCATTTTACCCAATAAAGATGAGGGCATTTTAACTCAGGTGCGCTCGCGCATGGTAAGCCGTAGTCAGCTAAATAAACTGGCGGTTAAACTGGGTATCGATAAAATTTTACAGACTGATATTAAGGGTAATATATCTTTTACTTTATATGGCGATGCCTTAGAGGCCTTGGTGGGTGCTATTTATTTAGATGCGGGATTTATAGAGACAAAAAAAATAATTCTTGGAATTTTTAAGCAGCATTTAGAAATACAAACCATTATTAATGAGGATACCGATTATAAAAGCCGATTGATTAATTTGTGTCAAAAAAATAAAACCACCTTGCAATTTGTATTGATTTCTGAAAACATGGATGGCATAAAAAAAATGTACCACATGGGCATTGAGGTTAATGGCGAAATAATTGCCGAAGCGCAAAACGCATCTAAACGTGTGGCTGAACAACTGGCTGCACACGCCGCTCTCGAAAAGTTAGATGTTGCCTAAAACAAAAAAGGCCATTCTTTCGAATAGCCTTTTCTAATTATATATTTTGCGAATTAAACAGCTGCACTTAAAACATTGTTCATGCTTCTAACGGCATCAGCACTTTTTGCAAAAGCTGCTTTTTCGTCGTCGTTAAGGTTTACATCAACAATTTTCTCCCAACCGTTTTTGCCAATAACAACCGGTACACCCAAACAAATATCTTTTTGTCCGTACTCGCCATCTAAAGCAACGCAGCAAGAAAATAACATTTTTTGATCATTTAAAATACTATCAACTAAAGAAGCTACTGCAGCACCTGGAGCGTACCAGGCAGAAGTACCAAGCATAGAAGTTAAAGTTGCTCCACCAACCATTGTATCAGCGGCTACTTTTTTCAAAGCATCAGCAGCTAAAAACTGAGAAACTGGAACACCTTTATAAGAAGCCATACGAGTTAATGGTATCATTGTAGTATCACCATGCCCGCCAATAACCATTCCTTCAATGTCGTTAGCCGAAGCGTTTAATGCCATTGATAAATAACATTTAAAACGTGCGCTATCTAAAATACCACCCATGCCTATAATGCGGTTTTTAGGTAGTTTGCTTTCTTTTAAGGCTAAATAGGTCATAGTATCCATTGGGTTACTAACCACAACTATTACAGCGTTTGGAGAATGCTTTAAAACATTATCAGTAACCGTTTTTACAATGCCAGCATTAATGCCAATAAGCTCTTCGCGGGTCATGCCCGGTTTACGAGGAATGCCGCTGGTTATAACAACTACATTACTGTTAGCTGTTTTGCTGTAATCATTAGTGCTACCGCTAATTTTTGTATTGAAGTGATTAAGTGTTGCAGTTTGCATCATATCAAGTGCTTTGCCTTCAGCAAAATTTTCTTTGATATCTAGTAAAACTATTTCGCTTGCTATGCTACGAAAAGCAATAGCATCTGCACACGTTGCGCCTACATTTCCGGCTCCTATAACTGATACTTTCATTTTGAATATTTTTTTAGTGCAGCAAAATTAAGGGTTTTTCTGGGTAAACCGCAATTTTGTATAAACATATAGGCTTAAAAAGGGTTAAAAACCACCGCCCATGCCACTTTGATCATCTCCGCCCTCTTTTTTCTGCTGTTTCATTTTTTTGAAGATGCTGGCATCCATTTTACCAAACACCCACATGGCGGTAAAGCGTATATAACGGGATTCTCTACGACGAGAAAGCTCTTGTGTATAATCAGGTGTGTTGTAATTAGTGCCATTGCGTTTGGTGTTACATATATCGCTAAGTAAAAGGGTTAGGGTTAATTTTTGTTTTATGTTTTTAGATATGGTAACGTCGGCATACTCCACAATTCTTGTTGTGCCTTGTGGTAAAATTTGGGGTGCCTGATAATTTCCGTTTAGCTGCAAAGTAAAATTGCCGGGAAATTTATAGCTGGCACTTGCCTTACCTGTCCAGCTATAACCATTGTTTGTAATTAATTGCGTGCCACTTAAATAACTAACTGTGGTATAAAAAATATTGGCATTTGCCATTAAATCCAACCCTTTAATTGGGGTAACTTTTAAGGTGTTATCTAAACCTTCCACTATTCTATTTTTTCCGTTTTGATACGTGTTAACTAACACGTTGGGGTTACTTGCCTCAGGATAGGCAACATTTGTAATGGGCGCTTGCGTATAACGTACATAAAACGAGGTAAGAAAATTAATTTTACCCCAGGTAATGTTGTAGTTAAGTTCCCCTAAATTTAAAAACTCCGGTGCAAGTTGCGGATTACCAATTTGTATGTTGGCATTATCTGATGCAAATACAAAAGGCATTAATTGAAAAAAGTTTGGCCGGTTTATTTTACGCGAAAAATTTATTTGTATCTCCTGATTATGTGGTAATTTTTTTGAAAAGTAAACTGCCGGAAAAAAACAATATTGTAACTTGTTCAGCTTAGCATCGGGATACATATACGAGAAAGAAATATCTTTATTGGTTATGTTGCCTTTGTAGTAACTTTCTTCAAAACGTAATCCTGCCTGATAATTAATGCCAAAAACTTTACTACTGTAATTAACGTAAGCAGCATTAGTTAGGTTAGTAATGTTGTAATTATTAGTTAGGGTTGTAAATGGAACTAAATCTCCTACAGAATCTTTATTAAAAGTTTGTTGCGTGCTAAACGAACGCTGCATATAACTCCTTACTCCGGTTTCAAATTTAGTATAATCGTTAATGGGGTTTACAAAATCTGCCTGATAGGTGTACATCCAACTGGGCGTACTGCCATTAGCGGTTTGCACAATTTGCGGCAGTGCAGGACGTTCCTGATAAGTGGTGTAAGTATAGTTGGTGTTCATTTGCCCGCCATTTAATGTTAAGCTGGTTGTAAATTCTTTGCCCTGTTTAGGATAGGTGTGTTGGTAATTAATTTGCCCTGTATAGTTTTGAAAAGAGGTGCGTGTACTATTTATACGGTCGCCGCCGCTTGAAAAGTTATTGTATATATCATTATAAGCATAATGTTGAAAATCGTTTGAGTTAAAAGCTCCATGTACATAGTTGCCTGAAATGGTTAGTGTACTACGGTTATTTATATAATAATCAAAGCCAGCTCTTGCAAACTGAAAAGTGTTTTTCATGCGGTTGGTATCCGTTTGATTATAAAATTTATCTATCGCTCCTGTGTAGGGGTTTGGAGATGGCAGTGTAATATTCTCTCTATTCGTAAATCCATCATTAGTATTGGTTTGTGTATTGTAGTTATACATGCCAAATACATTAAACTTGCCTTGTTTTATGTTTAAACTGGCCATGCCATTATACCTGTCGTTGGTACCAATGCCACCCATAATAACACCATTGTAACCGGGCTTAGTATTTCGTTTTAAAATAACATTTAAAATGCCTCCGGTAGTTGATGCGTCAAATTTTACCGATGGGTTTGTAATAATTTCTACTCTATCAATTTGGTCAGACGGAATTTGTTGTAAGGTTAGTGTAGTAGGTTTTCCATCTACATATATAGCTACCGAATTATTTCGTAAAGAAACATTTCCATCGGCATCAACCGTTACACTTGGAATATTTTTTACTGCATCTAAACCTGTTCCGCCACGGGCAGATATATCTTTATCTACATTATAAACCTTGCGGTCTATGCTCATTTGCACGGTTGCTTTATCTTCGGTTACTACAACTTCTTTCAATAATTCTTGGTCAGGTTCCAGCATTATATTTCCTAAATCCTTATCAATATTTTGCATATTGATAAACATTTTTTGTTCAATGGTTTTATAACCAATAAAGCTTATACGCAAACGAAAAGCACCGAACGATAAATTATCTAAAGAAAAATCGCCATTGGTTTTAACCAAACAGCCTGCAACAGCACTGTCTTTATCAAACCATAGCAAAGCAACCGAGGCAAATTCAACGGCTTCTTTAGTTTTTGCATCTAGTACTTTACCATATAAATGGCCAATGCTGGGCATTTTCCCTCCGGGTGCTCCGCCACCACCACCAGGATACTGAGCTTTTAAAAATGAAGTAAGTAATAAGGCTATACTGAGTGCAACTATTTTTTTCATAACGTGAATTTCGATGCGAATTTAAGTTGATGAATTAGGTCTTGCTATACTTAATAGGTACAATGTATGTGCCGGTAGGTAAACAAGCTTTTTTCTTCGGTAAAAATTCGGGAGCAAATGTAAATAATCAAATGTAATTTCTTTGTTACTTTTGATGGGCGGCAATTGTTGCCTATGAGTAGCGTTTATTTTGTTAAAAAGCGGATATTGTTAAAGGCGTATTATAAAAAAACAAATGTAGAAGCAGGTTGCGACGAGGCAGGCAGGGGTTGCCTTGCCGGACCTGTGGTTGCCGCTGCGGTTATTTTGCCTAAAAATTATAAGAATAAATTTATCGACGATTCTAAAAAAATACCTGAAAAACTACGCTATCAGCTTGCCGAAGAAATTAAGCAAGCAGCTTTAGCCTGGGCAGTTGCTGAGGTAGACCATCTTAAAATTGATAAAATAAACATTTTAAATGCCTCTATACTAGCCATGCATCATGCGGTAGATAAGCTAAACCTTACCCCCGATTTTTTATTGATTGATGGCAACCGTTTTAAACCCTATAAAGAAATTAAACACCTGTGCGTTATTAAAGGCGATGCCATTTATATGAGCATTGCGGCCGCATCATTACTAGCTAAAACACATCGGGATGATGTGATGATGAAATTGCACGAAGAGTTTCCTTTTTATGGCTGGGATAAAAACAAGGGTTACCCGACTATGTTGCACAGAGATGGCATCAGGAAGCATGGCGACTGCAAATATCATCGCAAAAGTTTTACTTTATTGCCGCCACAACTTAGCTTGTTTTAGTGCTATGCTTTTTCACAAGCGCTGTTTCATAACCTTTTTGTTGGGTTGAAACCCAAGCATTAATCCTTCCTATCTTTACTTTGTATTGTGATTAAGAAAATTGCCTTTAGTATTTTAGTAGTTGCTGCCATTGCCTGTGGCACTTGGGGTTATTTGTATTTAAGCAAATTAAAACGCCCTACTACAAACCCGCTTAGCGTTTTACCCGATACTTGTTATGCGCTAATTGAAACAAAAAACCTGCATCAGCTTTCCGAAAAAATTAACCAGGGTAATTTAATGTGGGAAGAGCTTTTAAAAACAAACGCCATTAAACGGTTTAATAAAACGCTTCAAAAAGCCGATTCGTTAATTAGTAATTCAACAAGCAGTAATCAGTTTGGAGTTCAATCGGTTTATGTAGCCCTGTATCAAAGCAAAAAAACCGAACTGTTGGCAGCTTTTAATTTGGCAGACATTAGCACCAACGATTTATTTGTTTCTTTTCTGACCAAAAACTTCTCGGCAAAAAAAACAAGCATCAATTTATATGAGTGTAAACAGGCAGATTATACATTTTATACATACATAAATGCCGGCTTAGTGGTGTTTTCAAATAACTCAGGTTTTCTTCAAGAAGCAGTAAAGAATAACAAAACTTCTTTAGCGCAAAATAAAATTTTTACGGAAACTTATCAAACCGAAGATAAAGAGAGTGATATAAATTTATTTATTCATTTACCTCATTTTTACAACCGGGCTTGGACTAATTTCCTTGCCTCATCGGTAAAAAGCAAAGATGTTTATGGTACAAGAAAAGAGGCTTGGCTATCGGTAGATGTAACTATAAGCCCAAGTGAATTAAACACACAAGGTTTTCTTTCTAACGATTCCTCCGTTATTTATAATGCCTTAAAAAACCAAGAAACAGTAAATTTTAAAGAGGCATTTAACGTACTTCCTTATAATACATTACAATTACGAGCAATAAGCATTAGCAAGTACACGCAATTTATTGAACATAATTATGCGAATAATCCTGAAAAAAGAAAGCAAGACCTACAACCTTATACCGATAAAATTAATGCCGATGCACAAACCGAGATAGGAAAATTTGTAGGCGATTTTGCCGTTTTGTTTACGGCCAAGTGCACCGATGTTGAGCAAGACTATGGTTTAATACAAACTACCGACGAAAAATTAACTGCTGATTTTTTAAAGGAAGCAAGCGATTCTACTTTTGAAACGGTTGATTCGATTAGAATTTATTCGGATGTTGCCCAAAATTTATTCTCTGATTTATGCGGGCGTTTTTTTACTAAGCATTTTAAATATGCTACAAACCTTACTAATGCTATACTTTTTAGCAATGAAATTAATGCCATAAGCGAGTTTAAAAAAATAGTTTCTGAGAAAAATAATTTACTAACTAACGAGCATGTAGTGAATTTTATAGATAAAAACCTTTCGATTGAAAGTGCTTTTTTGTTTTATGCCGATGTGTTTAAGAGTAGAGAAGAGATAGTAGGTGGCATGTCCACCAACATGATAAAGTTATTAAGCCAATCTCCCGAAATGTTTG
The DNA here is from genome assembly GCA_013288015.1 of Bacteroidota bacterium. GTDB lineage: Bacteria > Bacteroidota > Bacteroidia > B-17B0 > Aurantibacillaceae > PALSA-968. The sequence goes on from JABDCR010000007.1 coordinate 74,971, forward strand.
ACAAATACGAATCTATGGCCTTAACGATGGAAAAACTAAAAAACAATCTCTTCTTTAAAGCTTGCGCAAACTTTAACCCTAAAAGTAAATTGTACCAAAACACTCTATGGGAAACACTTTTAGATACTGATTTATATAGTAACCCAACACCTGTAAAAAACCATCTTACCGACGAAATGGAATTGGTTTGTGTTGATAAAGTAAATAATTTATACCTGCTTTCAAATACCGGAAAAATTTTATGGAAAAAAAATATAGGTCAGAAAATTTTAGGCGATATACATCAGGTGGATTATTTTGATAATGGTAAACTACAATTGCTTTTTAATACAGAAAATCAACTATTTGTTATTGATAGAAATGGAAACAATGTAAGCGGGTTCCCCGCAAAAATAAGTGCCGGTGCTATTGGCGGCTTAACCTTGTTTGATTATGAAAACAACAACAACTATCGTTTATGGATTCCCTTAAAAAACAACACTACGGTTTGCTATGCCATAAATGGCAAACCATTGGTTGATTTTATACCTGTAAAAAACACAGGGCGAGTAACACACCTTGTACTACAGCAAAAAGATTATTTTGTTTTAATTGATACATTAGGAAACATAAATGTAACTAACCGAAAAGGAGAAACACGTGTCCAAATTAATTCTAAAATGGGCAGGGGTTACCACTCTGTTTTTATAGAAGAGGGTAAAAACACAGAGAGCACAAACATTTGTTATGTAAACGATGCGATAAAAAAACTGTGTAAAATTTCTTTGACTGATAAATTGCAGGAAATAAATCTTTTGGAAGAGAACAATATAACATCGGTTTTTATTGACACTTTGCAAAACTCATTAAACCCTTTACTAATATGTACTACCGAGAAGGGGATTGATGTGTATGATTTTTTTGGCAAGAAATTATATGAGCGTGTTTTAGATAAACAAATGCAAACACCTGTAAGGTCGTTACTTTATAAAGAGAAACATCTTTACACTGCTTTAGAAAATGGCACAGACAATCTGTTTTTAGTAGATGTAATTGAAAATAAAATTATCGACACGGAAATTAGATTAACTAAGCTGCCCGAAAATTGTGTACTTATTAGTAACGAAAAACCTTATCTGATAGGTTTTTACGGCAATAAAATTTTTTGCATTAAGCAATAACTAATCCTGATGTATTAGTGGTAAACTGCTGGCAGGTTTAACAAATAAATAGTATCCTTTTTTGTCGGCCGGACTTAAAACTTTTACGGTTAAATAATTATCATCTACACTGGTGGTAATTTTTGTTGGTTTTAATTTTCTTCCAAATTCATAATCTATTTGCTCAATAAAACGATAATTGTGCCCCATTTGTTTTATCTCATATATTTTATGATGCCATATTTTATGCGGATAATGTACTGTCCAATCAACTTTTTCGTAACGTACCCCGTTTTTATAAACCTTTACTTTTTTGGTAATTTTATATATTAATTTTTCATCTCTAAACTCAACCATATTCGACACATTTTTTACGTAAGGCATCCATATTTTTTATATCGAAACACAAATGAATAAAACCTAAATCGCCCCAAAAACGGTTTTCAAAAATTTTACGTGGCGTTGTATCATATACTTTAACAAGCTCTATATAACTATTACCCAACATGCGCGAAAAACTTCCTTCGCGGGGTTTGCTGTGTGTAACGATAACACGACGACATTTATTTTTACCTGCCGGCAGGTTTTGCAAATCACTAAACGTATCTTCTTTATCAAATAACACTTTATCATATCCTAAAATATCGGCATAAAATTTCATTGATTTAGCCATATCTGTAACACCTATTACCGCACCAATGGGTCCGCCGGTAGCATGGTTACTTGAACCAAACATTTCCTGGCTTTCAATAACCTCAAACATATTTCCATACAAATCTTTTATATAAAAATGTTTTTGTTTGATGGGGTTTTCAGTTATTTCGCCAAGAACAGTAACGCCCTTTTTGTTAAAGAATGTAAAACTTTCTTGTATGTTTTCTGTTTTAATTTTACCAATTAAAATGCCCAAATCACCTAATTCAATACTAAAAGGACAAGGCTGAGGCGTACGACTGGTGTATTGCCAAATTTCTAAACCGCCGCCGCCTTTGCCGCTAATAGCAAGTATAGCGTGGCGCTGATGTGGCTTTTGTCCGGTATATGGCAGCATTAAATTAGCTTCAGAAGCCTCATCTAAAATAGGGATATCTATGCCTAAATTTTGGCGATACCATTT